>NZ_CCAS010000013.1 GCF_000612625.1 Neobacillus jeddahensis | reverse complement strand
TTATTCCACCCGATGTTCTTTACAATAAGTAAGGACAAGTTCCTCCTCATCTTCCTCCAGTTCAAAATCAAGAACCTTGTCGCTTCCACGTTCATAAAAGTAATAGTTGGTAATTTTTTCTTCGCTTTCATCACTTACAAAAATAACTTTTAAGCCAATTCCATTTTCAGAATAGAGCTCATCTTCTATATCTACTTCAAGTTCAAGAAAGAACTCATAGCGATCACCTGATAATAAACCAAATGGGTCTTCTAATTTTTCAACTTCGTGTCCAGTAATGTTCAAGTGTATCATCCTTTGCTGTTTATTCGACCATCTTATTATACACCTTTTTTTCCTCACTGAAAAAAATTACTACTGAAGTGTCTATTGATTTTGAACTTAATGTGAATAATTGAACAAATCAGTTCCAACTTTGGAGCTATAAGGTAAGATAAACATTGAAAGGCTTACATATTTACTAAGAAAAAGGAGGAATAAATTTATTAATGTATGTGAAATATTTCACATTTAAGGAGAGTGGAAATGACATTAACTAAGTCGATACATACCCAATTACAGCCGTTTATGCAATCGAGACAAAATTTTTACAAAATCCTATATTCCTTATTTTTAGATCCAACAAATGAGGAGATATTGTTTGAAATTGGTACCCTAGTAAATTTTGGTGAACTAGAGGAGTTCCACGAAGGTGGAGGAATTCTCGCTTGCTTCTTTGCACAATTGACCACAGAAAACTACAGACTAGAAATAGAGGAATATCATCGTCTTTTTGTTGGACCAGGCTATTTGGCTGCACCTCCTTGGGAATCATTTTATAGGAGTAAAGACCATCTGTTATTTGATGATTGTATGCTTCAAATAAGAGACCAATATCATCAATTTGGACTTAAATTTATCAAAGAAAATAATGAACCGGATGACCATTTGCTACTTGAATTGGAATTTATGATTCATCTTTCTGATTTATGCTTGCAGCCAAGCGAAACGGATGAAATTTTAGAATTAATCTCTAGTCAGATACACCTGCATCAAGAACATCTATCCATTTGGATTCCTAATTTTTGTGACAGAGTTATTGATCATACCAAAAGTCAGTTATACATCGGGGCTGCCATGCTATTGAAAGACTTTATTAACTACGATTTAGCATCTTTATTGGAAATACGGGAGGCGTTAGCCAATGTCTGAAAATAACCATTTAAAGAATTTATTAAACAATAAAATGCAGAGGCGCACCTTTCTGAAATGGTCAGGGGCGATTGGGATTCCGGTAATCGCTGGTGGAATTGGAACAAAGATGCTGGTGGACCATAAAGAAGAAACAAAAAAAGCAGTTGCAAAAGACAATGAGAAAATTATTTCAACATGTAGTATTAATAACTGCGGGGGACGCTGTGTCATTAAAGCCCATGTAAAAGATGGAGTAGTAGTACGTGTAAGTACTGACACACAACCGGGCGGTGACCTATCGACGCCTCCACTCCGAGCATGTGTCAGGGGTAGAAACTATCGCAGTTTACTCTATCACCCGGATCGACTGAAATTTCCGATGAAGCGAATTGGGAAAAGGGGCGAAGGCAAATTTGAACGGATATCTTGGGACGAAGCCATTGAAACGATTGCGTCGAAGGTTAAACGAATTGGGGATAAGTATGGTCCTGAATCAAGGTATGTAAACTATGCATCAGGGCAAAGTTGGGGACTACACGGGGGAAAAAGTGCAGCAAGGAAATTATTAGCTCTTACAGGCGGTTATTTGAATGCTCGGAATGATTATAGTTCTGGTGCTGGAAATGTTGCCACTCCGTATACGTATGGAACCAACAATTCTGGTAGCAGTTTTGATTCTCTCTTGCATTCAAAGTTGATTATTTTATGGGGTCAAAACCCATCCGAAATGATTTTTTCGACACCATATCGTGAATATTTAATGCAGGCAAAGAAAAATGGTACAAAAATTATCGTCATTGACCCAAGATATACAGATACGGCAATAGCCTTTGCAGATGAGTGGATTCCAATCCTTCCAACAACTGATACGGCTTTGATGGATGCAATGGGGTATGTGATTGTTACCGAAAAATTGCATGATCAAGCGTTCTTAGATAAATATTGTATTGGTTTTGACGGGGATCATATGCCGGATGGAGTAGCGAAAGAGGAATCCTTACAAAATTATTTACTAGGAGAAAAAGATGGTGTTCCAAAAACCCCTGAATGGGCCGAACAGATTTGTGGGGTCTCTGCAGCTAAAATACGTGAAATTGCCCGTGAATATGCGAACACTAAGCCAGCCGCGTTAATACAAGGCTGGGCTGCGCAGCG
The DNA here is from genome assembly GCF_000612625.1 of Neobacillus jeddahensis. GTDB lineage: Bacteria > Bacillota > Bacilli > Bacillales > Cytobacillaceae > Neobacillus > Neobacillus jeddahensis. The sequence goes on along the minus strand of NZ_CCAS010000013.1, from coordinate 88,191 downwards.
ACAAGCGTATGGTGAGCAATTTATGCGTGGGGGTGCTCAATTAGCCTGTTTGACCGGAAATGTTGGTAAGCTTGGCGGCTGGGCTGCAGGGACAGGTTATTGGAGCCGCTCAGACATTGTTTATCCATTTTCAGTTGAAAATCCTGTAAAAGCATCTATCCCTTGTTTCCTTTGGACAACTGCTGTTGAAAAAGGCACGGAAATGACCGCTACAGATGGTTTAGTTGGCACAGATAAACTTACGACTAACATTAAAGCCATTTTTAATATGGCAGGGAACATGTTGATTAATCAGCATGCGGATATCAATAAAACTCGCAAACTTTTAGAAGATGAAAGTAAAGTTGAGTTTATTGTTGTCAGTGATTTATTTATGACTCCAAGTGCTAAATATGCTGATATTTTATTGCCTGGAACAACCTTTTTTGAACGCTATGATATCGGTGTACCTTGGTGTTTCGGAGATTACGTCGTTTTTGGCGATAAAACAATTGACCCACTATATGAATGCCGGGATGAATATGATGTGTTTGCAGAAATTGCAGGTAAATTAGGTGTTAAAGAGAAATTTACCGAAGGGAGAAGCACTCTTGACTTAGTAAAGGAAAGTGTGGAAAGAACGAAAAAAGAGTTAGATCCGAACTTTCCGACGTTCGAGGAATTCCGAAAGCAAGGAGTACATCACTTTAAATATGATGAACCACTTGTAGGCTTTAAAGATCAAATTGATGATCTTGAGAAAAATCCATTTGAGACTCCTTCTGGGAAGATTGAATTGTTTTCAAAAGCATTATGGGATATGAACCAACATGAAGAAATTCCTGCGATTGCGAAATATATCTCCTCATGGGAGGGACCAGAGGATCCATTAATTAATGAATTTCCATTACAGCTGATCAGTTGGCATTATAAACGAAGATGTCACTCCACCTATGATAACCAGGAATGGCTTGAAGAAGCAGCCAAACAAGAAATGTGGTTGAATCCGAACGATGCCGATAAACGAGGGATAAAAAATGGTGACCGTGTTCAGGTGTTTAATGAACGGGGTTCTCTTTTGATTGATGTAAAAGTGACACCAAGAATCACTCCAGGAGTTGCTGGAATTCCTCAAGGTGCTTGGTATACTCCTGATAAAAACGGGCTTGATCAACGGGGTTCAGTTAATGTGCTGACATCACAGAGACCGACTGCCCTTGCTAAAGCAAATCCGCAATTAACAAACCTTGTTGAAGTTAAGAAAGCATAGGGAGTGAGGAATTTGGAACAATTAGGATTTTATATTAATCAAAGTCTCTGTACTGGTTGTAAAGCATGTTCCGTTTCTTGTAAAGATAAAAACAACCATGATGTCGGGATTAATTTCCGAAGAGTATACTCTTATGAGGAAGGTTCCTTTCTTGAGCAACCAAGCGGCGGGATTGTTCAGAACGTAAAATCATATTATTTTTCAATAGCCTGCAATCACTGTAAACAACCAGCTTGTATCCCTGTCTGTCCAGTAGGAGCCATTGAGAAAAGTAAAAAAAATGGGGTAGTGACGATTGATCAGGATATTTGCGTAGGGAGTCAATTATGTGTGAAAGCATGTCCTTATGGAGCACCACAATTTAATCAAAAAGTTTTTAAATCAAATAAATGTAATTTCTGTATTGATTTGCAAGAATTAGGGGAAGAACCCGTATGTGTAACGACGTGTCCAATGAGGGCAATTGAATTTGGTCCAGTTGAAGAGCTGCGAAAAAAATACGGAAATGTCAGTCAAATAAAAGGAATGCCAAGTAATACGATTACACATCCAAATATTGTGATCACTCCACATAAGGATGCGAAATTATCCAGCAGTTAACCTTATCAGCAGGTGATGAAATGTCTCTATTAATGAATTGGCTAGAAAGCTTGCACATCGATCCCAATATTACCAACAAGTGCTCGAGGAGGAGAAATCGACGATCAACCTGTAGTATCTGCTCAGAAGTATGTAATAAGGGGTCCCTTTCTCTTACCGAGGAGGCAATCGAAATAAACTTAGAAACATGTACCTCCTGTGGGGAGTGTATGATTGCTTGTCCATTGTCTGCTATCGAGGGGATTCCTACATCTAGAGAAATCAACAGTGGGTGTTTAATCTATTCGGACTGCTATACTCCAAGTGTAAAAGAATTACTGATTTACAAGAAAAGAGGGTTGGCTCATATTCGTGTGAATACCTCAAGACTTAATGAAAACTGGGAGCAAACCATTAATGAGGCAAATCATCAATTAACGCTGCTTGGACAACCAGTCTTGGAAATTGTGAGAAAGAGCGAAGAAAAAACCTTTTCAAGACGAGGGCTATTTAGCTCACTTCAAAAGGAAGGAAAGCAACTGGCAAAGAGTATGACTCCTGCGTCATGGAAGATGAATGCGAATGATTGGGTATTGAGGCATTATTATCCAGATGATCAATTTTACACGGTGGATATTGATAAAGATAAATGTACCTTCTGTCAGGCGTGCTTTTCCTTTTGTGCACAAGCAGTTTTTCAAGTTGAGAACGAATCTTTACAAATTGAACATCAGAACTGTGTTAACTGTCGGGATTGTTATGATATTTGTCCTGAAGAGGCAATTCAAATAAAACCGGAAATTAAGAAAAAAGAAAACTCACAGCTTGGCTTTCATATAGGAGAATGCCGAGATTGTGGGAGGGCTTTTCATACATTTCAAGAAGATAAACGTACATGTCCAGTTTGTTTTAATCGCGATTCGGGATGGTTAAGCCCGTTTGAATAAAAAATAAGAGGAGTCTCTACAGAGTGATTAAGACTCCAGAGAACTGCTCTTACTTCTTTTTGTATGAAAAATAAAAACCACTTCATGGAGTGGTGTAAACACGAAAAGATGGAGGAGAAGATGAGATTCGAACTCACGCAACGGTTGCCCGTCCTAACGCATTTCGAGTGCGCCCCCTTATAACCACTTGGGTACTTCTCCATTGTTGGAGCGGGTGAGGGGAATCGAACCCCCGCCGTCAGCTTGGGAAGCTGAAATTCTACCATTAAACCACACCCGCAAACTTCATTATAAACAAGATATATTATAGCATATCTATTATATTATTGGTATAAAAAATAGGAAAACAAATTTAACTAGTCAGAATGATTTTACGGGTCATTAAAAAAAGTGCTGAAAATAATTCTTCAGCACGGTTACTTTAGACGTTTGCCCTTCTAAAGTGGTAAGTAGGTATCTACCCTTTTTTATGCATTTGCCTTTGGTTTAATCGCGATCAACGCTACAATTGCTGCCACAATACTGAGGCTGCTTAATGTGATGAAAATCCAATGGGTGGCATACTTCATTAACAGAGCAATCATAGGCGGCCCTGCTGCGACACCAATAAACCGCATTGAGCTATAAATCGAAGAAATTGTTCCTCTCTCTTTTTTTTCAATACCTTCCGTAATTAAAGCATCGAGACATGGAAGGCTTAATCCAATCCCAACTCCGCTAATGAGAAACATGGTAATCATATACCAAAGGTTAATCGAGAACCACAGTGCCGCAATCGAAACAGCAGCGAAGACTATACCCCCAAAAGTAATCCATTTCATTAATACTTTATTTTTCTTAATGACTTTTCCGCTAATAAATGATGATAAACATAGTGCCCCTAAGGGTAAGGCTAAAAAGAAGCCCTTTTTGACATCCTTGATTCCATATTCTTTTTCGAAAATTTCAGAGAGGTAAAACAATATACCAAATAGAACGAGCATTAGTATACCTCCAATAAAAAAGATGGCATAAAGCCAACGTCCTTTTTCGGTAAAGGTATTTTTCACATTCACAAAAAAATCCTTGAAAGGGATTGGTTTTTCAGTCGTTTTGGGACATTTAACAAGGAAAATCATCATAATAACGGAAATTGCACAAAAGACAGGAAACGAAAAAAAGGGCAAAAACCAAATAAAACCAGCAAGAAATGCCCCTAATATGGGGCTTAAGACCTTTCCAAACGTATTGGAAGTTTCAATAAGACCCAAACAACTACTGACATCATCATCATTTTTAAACATATCACCTACAAGGGGCATGACAATCGGTGCTGCGCCTGCTGCACCAACCCCTTGGAGTGCACGGCCAATTAATATAAGCCAATAGGCATCCGCTAATTTCCAGGCAGCCCAACCGGAAACAATTCCTCCAATACCTGCAATGACAAGACTTGGAATGATAACTTTTTTCCTCCCTATGTGATCTGAAAGGTAGCCTGCTACAGGAATTAGAAAAATGGCAACAATGGAATATACCGTTATGACCATACTCGTTTGAAAAGAGGAAATTGATAATTTTGTTTCCATGGAAGGTAACACAGGAATCAACATTGAATTCCCTAAAGTCATGACTAAAGGAATGGAAGACAGTGAGACAATTGCCCATTTTTGAATAGATATTTCATTGGACTTTTTTCGCCCACCAGCCTTCTGTTTCTTTTTTGCTCCCTTTGGCTCTTGGCATAATTGTTCGATATGTTCCATGAATCCTCTATCCCGCCTTCATTTTTGCTTCTAAATTTTACATACATTCATCGTTCTAATTACATTGTTAACTACCTTTACTATTTACTTATTTTCTTAAAAATACCTATGGACACTAAATCCTTTAAATGGAAGTACTCAAGTAATAAAAGTTGATAATTAAATAAAGCTAAAATTTCAAAAAATACTTGACACTCAAGACAAAGTTGGATAGGATAATAATCAATAAAGAAAATCGTATACGGCGTTGACGAAGAGTAGTAACTAGTACGGATTGTTTAGAGAGCTGATGGTTGGTGAAAATCAGTGAAGACGTAATAGTGAATGGACTTCCGAGCCTCCAAACCGAACCTCCATAATGGTCAGTAGGCTTTGGCGAAAATCTCATCGTTACAAGAGTCAGATATTCAAGCATTTGCTTTGATATCGGTAAAGTGAGCTATATTTTAGCTAATGAAGGTGGCACCACGGGTCTCCCGTCCTTTTTGGATGGAGGCCCTTTTTGTTTTATTCAGAATAAATTATAACGAAATCGTTGAGCAAGAGGAGTACACAAATTAAATTTCTTTCCAGAGAGTTGGGGCTAGGTGGAAACCCGATATGAATGGATTTGTGGAATGGACTTGCGAGAGGTATCTTGAAGCAGAGTAGGGATACCCGGAGTTCCACCGTTAAAAGGATAGGATATCGAGCAGAGCATGTTTCTGTATCCGAAAAGAGGAAGCAGCGTTTTACTTGCTTCGAATGGAGGTGGCACCACGGTCTTAGAATCGTCCTCTATATGCGCAAACTATTTGCGCATATAGAGGACGATTTTTTTATTTAATAAAAAGGAGTTATGAGATGAAAACATTAAATAAGCTTATCATTCAGGAAATGAAGGGTGATACATTGACGCCTATTTCAATTTTACAAAAGATTAGTGGGAGGAAGAAATTCCTATTGGAGAGTTCTCATAAATACAATGATTCCGGCAGATATTCTTTTATTGGATCTGATCCCGCATTTGAACTCATATCAAGAGACGACAAGAATGAAGTCATTAGTCGTGATGGTAAGAAACAGATTTTGAAAGGGAACCCGCTAGAGATATTAACAAAATTAATACCAAAAAGTGACGATGAAGTAAATCTTTTTCCCTTTATTGGAGGAGCGGTAGGGTATGTTGGATATGACATCATCAGAAATTTCGAAATAATCGGAAAAGAATACCCTGACCAATTAGATATGCCGGATGTGCATTTAATGTTTTATGAGGAGGTCATTGTGTTTGACCATCTTGAGGAGAAAGTGATGATTTGTGGAATACCACTTTCAGAACAAAGTAGTAAAGAAGCAATTACACAACGGATATTACAAAGAATGGATGAACTGAAGGAACCAGACTTTTATCGTGAAGAAGAGCCATTTCATTTTACAGGCTTTACTTCAGACTCGACTAAGGAAGCGTTTATGAAGAATGTTGAAATTGCAAAGGAACATATTGTAGCAGGGGATATCTTTCAAGTTGTCCTGTCAAGAAGAATGCAATCAACTTTTCAGGGAACGCCACTATCCCTTTATCGGAAGCATAGGAGTACAAATCCTACACCCTATATGTTTTATATCGAGTTCGAAGAATATACTGTACTTGGTTCCTCCCCGGAAAGCTTAATAAAAACAAGGGGCACAACGGTGATTGCTAATCCGATAGCTGGGACAAAACGGAGAGGGAAATCAAGTGAAGAAGATGAACAAATTGCCAATGAATTATTTAATGATAAAAAGGAACTTGCAGAGCATCGAATGTTAGTGGATCTTGGAAGAAATGACCTTGGTAAGGTATGTGAGTTTGGGTCAGTCCATATTGATAAATATTTGTCAGTTGAAAAATTCCGACATGTCATCCATCTTGTTTCCGAAATAAGCGGCACACTTAATCCAGAAAATACGGCATTAGATGCTCTGGCAGCTTGCCTTCCAGCCGGAACGGTTTCAGGAGCTCCAAAGGTCCGTGCAATGGAAATTATTAATTCCTTAGAAAAATCAAAACGTGGGCTTTATGCTGGGGCAGTTGGTTATGTATCAGCTAGTGGAAATATTGATTTCGCCTTGGCAATCCGGACGATGATTATTAAAAATGGAACAGCGACCATACAGGCGGGTGCTGGGATTGTTCATGATTCACAGCCAGACTCAGAATATGAGGAAACATTAAATAAACTAAGATCCTTTTTGGAGGGTGAATAATGATTTTACTGATTGACAATTTCGACTCGTTTACATTTAATCTTTATCAGTATTTAGGTGAATTAGGGGAAAAAATAGTCGTTTACCGGAACAATCAGCTAAGTATGGATCAAATTAAAGAAATGAAACCAAAGGCCATTATTCTATCTCCAGGTCCTGGAAGGCCAGAACATGCAGGGATTTGCATGGAAATTATTCGGACCTTTTATAAAGATATCCCTATTTTAGGTATTTGCCTCGGCCATCAAGCGATTGGTGCGGTCTTTGGATATAAAATAAGAAGAGCAAATTTTATTAAACATGGCAAAACTTCGTTTATTACCCATCGAGGAACCGGGGTATTTTCAAACTTAGAGTCTCCATTAGAAGTGATGCGCTATCACTCATTAGCGATTGAAATATCAAGTGGTTCAACAGATTTAGAGTGTATCGCAATTTCCAAGGACGATAATGAAGTGATGGCTATAAAGCATCCAAACTACCCGGTTTATGGGCTGCAATTTCATCCAGAATCAATTGGTACACCTACTGGTAAGCAGCTATTAAAAAATTTTATAATTGAAATAGAAGGGGAGAAAAAGAATGAAAAACTATCTACTTCAATTAGCTGAGCAGCAATCTTTTACGGAAAGGCAAATGAAAGAAGTAGTGGAGTTTATTTTAGATGAAGAAGTCACGGAATCTGAAATAGCTGCATTTCTTATGGGTTTAAAATCAAAAGGAGAAACGGTTGAAGAAATTGCGGGAATTGTTAGAGCGTTGAAGGGAAATACCTTGACATTTAAACAGAGATTTCCGAATGTTCTGGATAATTGTGGAACAGGAGGGGATGGCTCGTCTAGTTTTAATGTAAGCACAACTTCTGCGTTTGTCATAGCAGGAGCTGGCATTCCCGTTGCCAAGCATGGCAATCGCAGTATTTCGAGTAAGACGGGGAGTGCAGATGTGCTTGAATATCTTGGCGTAAACCTAAATTTATCAGCAGAACGAACAGAGGAAATCCTCCAAGAAATTGGCATTGCCTTTTTATATGCCCCACATGTCCATCCGAAATTAAAGAAAGTTATGACTGTGAGGAGGCAATTGAAAATCCCAACCATATTTAATTTTATCGGGCCATTAACCAATCCAATCGAGTTAGATTATCAATTATTAGGAGTTAATCGAAGAGATTTACTAAATGTATTTGCAGAAGTGTTACAGATGCTTGGTCGTAAACGGGCTGTTGTAATAAATGGGGCAGGCTTTATGGACGAAGCTTCCCTTCAAGGAGAAAACCATTATGCTCTGTTAGAAGATGGAGTAATCACAAATCTAACTTTTCATCCTGAAGAAATGAATCTTCCGCTTTATAACAACATTGCAATTAAGGGTGGAGATTCAATGGAAAATAGTGAGATCTTAGTAAATGTACTAAAGGGAAAAAAAGGAGCCCATCGTGATACGGTGTTACTCAATGCAGGAATTGGAATTTTTACGGCAGGAAAGGCCACTTCCATAGTAGATGGCATTGAAATGGCAAAAGACATCATTGACACAGGTAAGGCCTATTCGAAATTAACGGACCTTATTAAACGTTCACAAGCAGAGAAAAGTGAGGCGATATAAATGGCAACCATCCTTGACAAAATAATTGCTGAGAAAAGGAAGGAGGTTTTACACCTTCATCAAAATAAACAAATGATCCAAAGAAGAAACGGTCCAATAAGGTCATTTTTACAAAAGCTTGAGGATGCGACTGAACTTTCGATTATTGCTGAATTTAAACGAGCCTCACCATCCAAAGGAATAATTAATGAGGGAATTGAACCAGTGCAACAAGCAGTCATTTATGAAAAGGCAGGTGCTGCAGCTATTTCCGTTTTAACCGATTCACCCTTTTTTAAAGGCTCGTTTACCGATTTAAAAGCAGTACGTGAAAAAGTGGATATCCCGATTCTTTGTAAAGACTTTGTCATTGATCCCATTCAAATAGATATAGCAGCAGCCAATGGAGCTGATCTTATACTGTTAATTGTTGCTGCGTTAAAAGAGGAGCAATTGATGGACCTTTTTCATTATGCAAAATCTAAAGGTCTAGAGGTATTAGTTGAGGTGCATAATCTAGCTGAACTAGAAACGGCGGTTAAAACAGGTGCAAAACTCATTGGTGTCAATAATCGTGACTTGAAAACTTTCCATGTATCACTTGGGATTACAGAACAATTAGCTCCGATTGTAAAACAATATGGTGCGTATCTCATAAGTGAAAGTGGAATCCACAAACAAGAGGATGCAGAGCGGGTTAGAAACGTAGGTGCAAGGGGAGTGTTAGTGGGTGAGTCATTGATGATTAGCCAGGATGTCAACAAATCCTTTTTAAACCTTCGTATACGACTTAAAGGGGCTGTTAACAAGTGAAGGTGAAAATTTGTGGCATAACCGATGTGTCCACAGCGCAGGCTGCTGTAAAGTTAGGTGCTGATGCTATCGGGCTAGTATTTGCTGATAGTAAACGCAAAGTTTCTCTGGATAGAGCTAAAGAAATCGTACTGGCACTTCCCTCAGAAGTAAAAAAAATTGGCGTCTTTGTAAACGAGAACAGCAAGGAAATGGAAAGGATCGCTTCCTATGTGGGTTTAACACATCTTCAATTACATGGAGACGAATCGGCCATTTATTGTGAATCGCTCTCATTACCAGTAATCAAAGCGATTAGCTTCCAAGGAAATAAAGTGCTGGCGGCCATGCAATCCTTTCCTGCAGATTATATCCTTCTCGATGGTCCAAAAGGCAAATATCATGGTGGAAATGGTACTGCCTTTAATTGGAGTGAGGTGCAAACAGCTTACTTAAATGGAAAAAAGCTCATTTTAGCTGGAGGATTACATGTTGAAAACGTGGAAGAAGCTATTTCAATTATGAATCCTTATATGGTAGATGTAAGTTCAGGAGTTGAAACAAATGGAGTAAAAGATCTTGTGAAGATCGAAGCTTTTATTAATAAGGTCAAAACTAGGAAAGTTGGAGGAGAATAGAATGAACACATATACGTTGCCGAATGAAAAAGGCCATTATGGCATTTTTGGGGGAAGATTTGTTCCAGAGACATTAATGAAGGCTGTGATTGAACTGAATGAAGCATATGAAGAGGCAAAGAATGATTCCAGTTTTCAAGCCGAAATTTCGAGATTACTAAAAGAGTATGTTGGCAGAGAAACTCCCTTATATTTTGCAGAAAATCTCACAAAGCATGCGGGTGGAGCGAATATCTACCTAAAAAGAGAAGATCTAAACCATACAGGTGCACATAAGATAAACAACGCGATCGGTCAGGCATTGTTAGCAGTAAGAATGGGGAAAAGAAGAATTGTTGCCGAAACTGGTGCTGGCCAGCATGGTGTTGCAACAGCTACTGTTTGTGCATTACTAAATCTTGATTGTATCATTTTTATGGGTGAAGAAGATATAAAACGTCAATCATTAAATGTTTTCAGAATGGAATTGTTAGGTGCAAAGGTTGTAGGAGTAACCTCTGGAAGTGCGACTCTAAAGGATGCCGTTAATGAAGCATTAAGATACTGGGTAGCTAACGTCGACGATACTCATTACTTATTAGGATCTGTGATGGGGCCACATCCTTTCCCGGTAATAGTACGAGATTTCCAAAGTGTGATTGGAAAGGAAACAAAAGCGCAGTTTTTAGAAAGGAATGGTTGTCTTCCCGAGGCTGTCGTTGCTTGTATCGGAGGAGGTAGCAACGCAATGGGGATGTTCTATCCATTTATTGAAGATGAGACGGTCCAATTATTTGGGGTCGAGGCAGCGGGAGCAGGGGTAGAGACGGATTTTCATGCCGCTTCATTAACGAAAGGAAAACCGGGCGTTTTACACGGTGCTTTAATGTATTTATTACAAACGGATGATGGTCAGGTCCAAGAAGCTCATTCTATTTCTGCAGGATTGGATTATCCTGGAGTTGGGCCGGAACATAGCTATTTAAAAGATAGTGGTCGGGCAAGCTATTTCTCGATTACAGATCATGAAGCACTTGATGCCTTTCAACTTTTATCGAAGCTCGAAGGTATCATCCCAGCACTTGAGAGTGCCCATGCTGTTGCCTATGCTATCAAATTAGCAGGTGAAATGGAAAAAACAGAAAATATTGTTGTTTGTTTATCTGGCCGTGGAGATAAGGATGTAGACACAGTAAAAGCAAGGATTGAGGGAGGGAAGTAACATGAATCGGATTGAAAAAGCGTTCTCATTACTAAAAGAAAACAACAAAAAGGCCTTTGTTCCGTACATAATGGCAGGGGATGGGGGATTAGAGGTTCTTGTTGACAGACTAGTATTACTGGAACGATTTGGCGCCACTGCAATAGAGGTTGGAGTTCCGTTTTCTGACCCTGTAGCAGATGGACCCACCATTCAACAAGCAGGATTAAGAGCACTGGAGAATGGGACGACACTCAAAGAAATAATTAGCGTGCTTGAAAAGGCGCGAGAGGTAGTAACTATTCCAATCATTCTTATGACCTATTTAAATCCTATTTATGCATATGGCATAAATGAATTTGTCAAGGATATCCGTCAAGCAGGGGTAGATGGCTGTATTATTCCTGATCTTCCGATTGAAGAGGAGGAAATGATTGCGCCACAGCTCGAAGAAGTACAGTTGGAATTAATTCGCCTGGTTACTCTTACAACACCACTCGAACGAATTAAAACAATTGCGAGCAAGGGAAGGGGCTTTTTATACATGGTAACGGTCAAGGGAATTACTGGAGAAAGGAAGGAATACGATGAGCAGTTATATCAATTTCTGCAGTTAGTGAAACAGGTAAGTCCCATTCCGGTAATGGCAGGTTTCGGAATCTCAAATAAGCATCAAATCTCAGAAATCACTGCCTATTGTGACGGAGTGATTGTAGGAAGTAAAGTGGTTGATTTATTTGAGCAAGATGATCTGGGTGAATTGGAAAATTTGATGTCTATCTTCAAACAGGAATCAAATATCATGTAAGGTTTACAAGTCTACTTCATCTTATTGGAGTAGACTTTTTAATTGGCAGTCTTTAAAAAAGTAAATTTTCAATTTCTTGAATACAGTGCAATTCTTCTTTATAATAGATATATATCATTGTAATAATAAATTTTTGCGTATGATTTCTATTTAATGAACAAATTTTTAAAACTTCCAGTAGTGGAAGTTTTGTTTGTTTTTATTGCTTTTTATCTGAACGTTTTATTATTTTTTCTAGGGGCGTAATATATATGAAGGAAATAACTGTAGAAGATTTGTTTCGCTTAAATAAACGAATAATTATTGATATACGATCTCCGATAGAGTTTAAAGACGGAGCTATCCCTGGAGCAATCAATGTTCCCTTATTTTCCGATAAAGAACGTGAAGAAATAGGTACGATCTATAAACATGAAGGACAAGCAGCAGCTAAGTGGAAGGCGATGGAATTTGTGTCTCCCAAAATTCCGTCTTTATTACAGACAATAAAATCCTACCATACAGAGGGTGAGTTAGTTATCCATTGTTGGCGGGGAGGGATGAGAAGTAAAGCAGTAGTGACCTTTTTAGAATTTGCAGGAGTTTACGCATGGCGCCTAGTTGGTGGGTATAAAGCATACCGTCATTTTATCCTTGAGAGTATCCCCGAATTTATTCCTGAAAAGGCAATTGTACTTCACGGGATGACAGGAGTAGGTAAAACTGAGGTATTGAAAATTTTGGAAAATAAAGGCTATCCTGTTCTAGACCTAGAAGGAATGGCTGGTCATCGTGGTTCTATTTTTGGCACGATTGGTCTGAGTGAAGGCCACAATCAAAAAACATTTGACTCTTTATTATATAAAGGTCTTCAAGATATTCAAGGGAGTAACTATTTTCTTGTGGAAGCGGAGAGCAAAAGAATAGGTAAAGCCGTTCAACCAGAAAAATTGATGGACGTTAAATTTCAAGGAATGAATATTTGTATTCATTCTTCCCTTGAACAAAGAGTAAAGCAGCTTGTCGCTGAATATGTGTCGCCATACATGGATGAAACATGGTATCATGACAAAATTTCACAGGGAATTAACAAGGTATTAAAACGTATAAAGGACCCAGAGATTCGAAATAGACTTTTAGAATTACTACATGAGCAAAATTATCCAGAGATCATCTTGATATTACTTCAACATTATTATGACACACGATATGAACATGCAAGGCAAGAATATGAAGGGGATTTTTTTGATATTTTTGCTGACAATCCTGAAGATGCTGCTGTGAAAATCATTGCAAAGTTAGAGGAATTATCGATTCCACCTTTTATTGAAGCAAATAAAATAAATTAATCCTTTTTATAGCCAAAAAGCACACGCGTTGTGCTTTTTTAATTTATTTTCTAAGCGAATTCTCATTTACTTTTCATCATTGCCACTTCTTATAGATGTATTATTACAACGATATAATTAATGGAAATAAGGGGTACCTTTTTGTAGCCGAAATGATTGAACAAGGAGGAATGGATTATGTTATGGATACGATTTGTCATAGTTGGCTTCTTCTCACTCACGGCTCTTTCGCTCATATCTTATCAGTCAATTGAAATTATTCAGGCGGTGATGGATTTTATTCGCGATAAACATCAGTTAAAATAATAGAAAAACGTACTGTGAGTGTGGAATGTATGTCAAAATTATTAATTATAGAAGATGAGAAAAATTTAGCTAGGTTTATAGAACTTGAGATGACTTATGAGGGGTATGAGACTACCGTTTCTGCTGATGGTCGAAGTGGATTACAATTAGCACTTGCCGATCACTGGGATGCTATCTTATTGGATTTAATGCTTCCCGAATTAAATGGGATGGAGGTATGCAGGCGGATTAGGCAAACTAACAAGACAATTCCGATTATTATGATTACTGCACGTGATAGTGTGTTGGATCGTGTTTCGGGTCTTGATAGTGGTGCTGATGACTATATTGTAAAACCATTTGCCATTGAAGAATTATTGGCTCGATTAAGGGCTTTATTCAGAAGGGTTGATGCACTCACTCCCACGTCTAATGAGATGACTATCCTGACGTTTAAGGATCTTGTTGTTGAATTAGAATCCTGCGTCGTTAAAAAAGGAGATAAGGTAATCGCTCTTACAAAGCGAGAATATGACTTATTGGTTATTTTCATGAGCAACATCAACATTGTGTTAACTCGAGAGGTACTCTTAAATAAGGTTTGGGGCTACAGTACGGGCGTTGAAACAAATGTCGTCGATGTATATGTGCGCTATTTACGAAACAAAATTGACAAGCAAAATGAAGGAAGCTATATCGAAACAGTTCGTGGGACAGGATATGTTATGAGATGATTAACAAGATAAGGAAGCAACTAAATCGACTATCATGGCAGACAAAGTTAGTGTTAAGTGGTTCAACAGCCATTTTTTTTACTTTTTTTCTATTTAGTTTCTTAGAATATCATACCGTTTCAAAATGGATGATGAATCGTGAAGAAATAGCCATTAATAGGACGATGACTGATATTGCCACATTTTATAAAGAAAAAGGTAACGAGTTAACAAGTGAAGATATTCAGAAGAGTGAAGAATTTTTAAGAAAAATGAATGATAATGACCAATTAATAAGGATATATGATCAAAAGGGGAAGATCCTTGTTTCCGATAAGAATGGTGAATATGCTGTATTAGAGCCTATACCAGCAAAGAATAGTACGACGGAATTGGTTTCAATCGAGGGGAATGAAGCGTATGTCGCTAGGTACCCGTTAAGTGGTGATAATTTTAAAGGAACACTGGAAATTGTGCGACAATTAAACAATTATCATAAAATGATGAGTAATCTCTTTTGGGTAATGACAATATTTGGAGTTGCTGCTATTTTATTTAGTGCAATCAGCGGTTTTTTTCTGGCAAAACAACTTTTAAAGCCTGTAAGAGATTTGGCCAATGCAATGAAGAGAATCAAGGAAAATGGTTTTCAGGAAAGAATGGTTGTTTATAAACAAAAGGATGAATTAACGGCTCTCACAAATGTTTTTAATGAAATGATGGATGACATAGAAAAGTCCTTTCTGCTTCAGAAACAATTTGTTGAAGATGCTTCACATGAACTAAGGACACCTGTTTCTATTTTAGAAGGACATCTTTCATTACTAAATCGATGGGGAAAAAAGGATCCTGCCATTTTAGATGAATCATTAGAGACCTCCCTTCAAGAGGTAACAAGATTAAAAAAGTTAATCAATGACTTATTGCATTTGACTAGAGCCGATCAGTTGAGATTAAAAAATGATGAAAATAGCGATATTTCTGTTATTTTGCAGCAATTGGTGAAAAATTTAGAAATCCTTCACCCTGATTACCAATTTACTATTGATCTTAACAAGTCATTACCGAGTTTAGCAATTGCCAAACAGCATTTTGAACAACTCATGATTATTCTATTAGATAATTCAATAAAGTACTCTTGTAGCAAAAAAAAGATTCGGATATCTGCTATTCAACAAGGGCATGAAATTTGGATTTCAGTCGTCGATAGCGGGATAGGAATACCAAATGAGCATATTTCCAAAGTATTTAATCGTTTTTACAGAATTGATAAGGCACGTGGCAGAGAGAGCGGTGGAACAGGTCTCGGCCTATCGATTGCCCAAAGGCTAATCAAAAAATATAATGGATCTATTTCCATTGAGAGTAAAGAAGGGGTAGGGACCAGAGTGAATGTTGTCCTCCCAGTTGTTGGCCACAATTTATAATTTAAATCCACACAAGATCGTCTACCCTTTAATCTAGGAAATAGAAAAACCGCTGAAGTTCAGCGGTTTTTCTATGCCTTTTTGGGGAAACTTCGATTCTTAAATGGCCTTAAACCACGACGTTGAATTTCATCTTTCAAAATTTGAATCCATTCTTTTTCCTTTTCCTCTCCAGATTTTACTGCATCCCGATACGAAACAACCAATTGTTCGTTACTCATAATTTTCAATTAAAGAATGCCTCCTCGGAAAATGGAATGAATATTCAGTTTTTATAATTGTAATGGTTTTCATTGCATTTAAGAACCCTAATTTACCAAATTTAAAAAAAGGTTCACAAATGCATATTTATAGTTATATTTTAAAAATATTGAATATTAAGATAAATGTGGTAACATATTTTTGTAAGCGTTTAAATTAAGGCGGATTACCTAATGTGGAGGGGATGAAAGAATGTCGACTTTATTAGAAGTGTCCATTGGAAAGTTATTAGAAAGAAAAGCAGAATTACACCCTGAGCATACAGCCGTGATTTATTCAGATCGAGACTTAAGATGGACGTATCGTGAATTTGATCAGATTTGCCGGAAGGCAGCCAAGGGGCTTATGAAGCTGGGTATTAACAAGGGAGACCAATTAGCTGCTTGGTCGACGAATACTCCGGAATGGTTGATAACGCAATTTGCAACTGGAAAAATGGGTGCCGTTCTCGTCACAGTGAATACTAATTATCGGACGGCTGAACTTGAATATCTTCTAAAACAATCTGATTCCACCACAATTATATTAATGGACAGCTGTAAGGGAACCTCCTATATTGATATGATTTATGATATAGTACCAGAATTGAGGATGTCTGAAAAAGGAAAACTCCAGAGCAGTAAGTTGCCTTTTCTGAAAAATGTAATTGTCCTAGGGGAAAAACAATATCCTGGAACATATAGCTGGAATGAAATTGTAAGATTAGGTGAAGAAGTTTCGGATGAAGAATTAGATCAGCGGATAAATTCACTTGATCCTAATGATGTCATTAATATGCAATATACATCAGGAACAACGGGATTTCCAAAAGGGGTCATGCTGACCCATAATAATATCGTCAATAATGGCTTTAATATAGCCAGTTGTATGAAGCTAACTGTAGCAGATAGACTTTGTATACCCGTGCCGTTTTTTCATTGCTTTGGGTGCGTTCTTGGGACGATGGCGTGTGTTTCTGTTGGTGCCACTATGGTTCCAGTTCAGGAATTTAACCCGAAAAGAGTTTTACAAACAGTCCAAGATGAAAAGTGTACAGGTCTACACGGGGTTCCAACAATGTTTATCGCAGAATTAAATGAACCTGAATTTGAAAGTTTTGACTTAACGTCTTTACGAACAGGAATTATGGCTGGTTCCAATTGTCCGATTGAAGTAATGAAAGCAGTGATTGAAAAAATGGGAGCGAAGGAAATAACCATTGCCTATGGTCAGACAGAATCCTCCCCAGTTATCACACAAACAAGAACGGATGATCCAATTGAGTTACGAGTGGAAACAGTTGGAAAAGCACTTCCAAACGTGGAAGTGAAGATTGTCGAACCAGTTACTTCTATTGAAGTTGCACGTGGTATACAAGGTGAACTATGTACACGCGGATACCATGTGATGAAAGGCTACTATAAGAACAATACTGCGACAAATGCTGTGATTGATGATACTGGATGGTTGCACACGGGGGATTTGGCCATCATGGATGAAAGTGGCTATTGCAAAATCACTGGTCGGTTAAAAGATATGATAATTAGAGGCGGAGAAAATATTTATCCACGTGAAATCGAAGAATTCCTTTACTCCCATCCCAAAGTTCTTGATGTTCAAATTATTGGGATTCCTGATGAAGTGTATGGGGAAGAGGTTATGGCGTGGATTATTTTAAAAGAGGGGGAGTTTGCTACAGCTGAAGAAATAAAACAGTATTGCGCTGGGTCCATTTCTAAACATAAAATTCCTCGCTATATTGAATTCACAAAGGAATATCCGATGACTGCATCGGGGAAAATACAAAAATTTCGACTTCGAGAAGAAGCATTAGAGATTGTAAAAAAATAAAATCTATTCGTTGATTGTAAAGGATGATATGGTTGCACTCCACTGGTCGGATTGATTATACTAGTACATGGACAATGACCGAGAGGACGGTGGCAACGATGATTCATTTATCATGGAAAGATCGCGAAACAGTAAAAAAAGTAAAATGTGTTCATACCGATGCTAAAAAATATCTTGTTAATAATGCCTTAACAACTGGGAAAATCTATGATGTAAAAAACGAAACTGAAGAGTTTTATTACATAATTGATAATACTGGTAAAGTAGGCGGATTTTATAAGGAATATTTTCAAGATGCATAGGTAAAAAAAAGAAGCAGCGCTGCTTCTTTTTTTTGTGGTATGGGGCAGAGTGCCCCAATATGAGTCTATTCATTTTTCATATTCATTCAATGTTGAAACTTACCTACAGGTTTTAACTATTTTTGCGTTACTGCTGTCTTAGTTGGTTTTGCTGATTGATACAATTTACGGCTAATCAGTGTTTGGATTGTTAGGAATGTACCACCAACTACCCAATAAAGCGGTAAAGCTGCAGGTGCGTTAAATGAAAACATCACAATCATGAGCGGTGACATTAGTCCCATGATTTTCATTTGTTGTTGTTGTGCTGTTGGCATGTTTGATTGTGAAACCTTAAATTGGAAGTAATAAACTAGCCCTGCAATAATCGTAATAATGATATCAGGATGTCCTAGATTAAACCACAAGAATTGATGGGAAGCAATTTCCTTTGATCCACGAATGGCATAATAAAATGCAGTTAAGATAGGCATTTGAATTAGCATTGGCAAACAACCCATGTTAAGTGGATTAACACCATGTTTCTGATAAAGCCCCATCATTTCTGTTTGCAACTCTTGCTTTTTCTTTGGATCCTTTTCAGCCTTCATTTTCTTTTGAATAGCATCCATTTCAGGCTTTAATACATCCATTTTTTCCTTCATTACCATTTGATTTTTGTATTGTCGTAACATTAATGGCATTAAGATAAGTCTGATCAAAACTGTAATGATAATGATGGCTAAACCATAGTTCCCATTGAATAATTCAGCTGTTGCATGGATGATGGATGAGAATGGATGGACAAAATAAGTTTGAAAAAACCCAGTTTTATTACCATTTTGTGTTTGTGATGAACAAGCAGTTAATAATAGGGTTGGTAAAATTAAAAGTGCTAAAAGTAAAAGTGAAGATCGTTTCGTTTTCATATTTCCTCCTAAAATGTCTATTAATGTGTGGTTAAATTAAAAGGAAGGAAATTGGATCCTCGGAATCATCTTGTGAGCATCTTTTTCTACGAATATATTTAACAATTCTTTTCAGAATTAAGTTTCCATTTAGACAGCTTCGTTTACGGTAAAAAACTAATGGGTGAATAATTTTTGTGTTTGCCGGATCAGATAAGGAACCAATAAATGAATATTCAACTCCCCATGCCCATAAAAATTTTATTGTGATACCTAAGTAGATACTCACATAAAGTGCGTTTAAGGCATTTATATCTGAAATATCAAGTAGCAATTGAATCAAAAATTATCACCTCGCTTTAAATGTCAATGATATGAGTATATAGGAGAACCGGCAAAGAATCAATTTTATCGCTGTTAAAATGCCATTTTATGAAGAGATTACTAATAATATTTAAAGGTAGGAAAGAACCTTATAAAATTAGAAGAAAAACACTGATCCATAAAAGAATCAGTGTTGTTGAGGTGCTTTCCAGTGGGCTGTCAACATTTGATTGGCAAAGTCCACTTTGGCCTCAGTAGGAGGCTCTACATGGCTGAGCTGATATTCATGTCCAAGTGCTTCCCATTTATAAACCCCAAGCTTGTGGTAGGGGAGAATTTCAATCTTTTGTACATTTTCGAGAGTGCCAATAAATTCTCCTAGTTGTTGCAAATCTATAGGGTCATCTGTAACAGTTGGGACGAGAACGTGACGCACCCAAATAGGAACATGGCGATCGGACAAGAATTTTGCAAATTCAAGAATATGATCATTGGCCATCCCAGTAAGTTGGATATGCTTCTTCCTATTGATATGCTTCAAATCCAGTAATACTAAATCTGTATATAGTAATAATTCTTCTAGTTGTTCAATAAAGAGTTTAGAGTGAGAGAAGCAGCCACCTGAAGAATCAATAGTGGTATGAATACCTTTCTTCTTACATTCTTTAAATAATGCTGTTAAGAAAGGAACTTGCAGCAATGGTTCACCGCCACTAACCGTAATCCCACCTCCAGATGCTTGTATGAAAGGAAGATAGCTCATGAGATCATCCATGATTTCGGAAACAGTCATTTCCTTGCCGGACCCGATTTCCCAAGTATCCGCGTTATGGCAAAATTGGCACCGTAAAAGACAGCCTTGGGTAAAAATGACATATCGAATCCCCGGTCCATCAACTGTCCCTAATGTTTCAATAGAATGAATATTTCCGTTCATGATTAAAATCCCCTTTCATTTTAAGCAGGAGCTCCACTAGGGGAGCTCCTATCAATCTAGTTATAGTGATTCATGGAACGTACGGTTAATAACATCAAGCTGTTGTTCTTTTGTTAATTTAATAAAGTTGACTGCATATCCTGATACTCGGATCGTTAATTGTGGATATAATTCTGGATGTTCCATCGCATCAATTAATGTTTCTCGATTAAAGACGTTTACGTTTAAATGATGTCCAGTTTTAACAGCATAGCCATCTAAAATGGAGACTAAATTACGAACTTGACTTTCTTCTTCTTTTCCAAGTGCTTTTGGAACGATGGAGAAAGTATTTGAAATACCATCCATTGCGGAACTGTATGGAATCTTCGCAACAGAAGATAGGGAAGCAAGAGTTCCTTTTGTGTCACGGCCATGCATTGGGTTTGCACCAGGTGCAAACGGTTCGCCAGCACGACGGCCGTCAGGAGTATTCCCAGTTTTCTTACCGTATACCACATTTGAAGTAATCGTTAATACGGATAATGTATGAAGTGAATCGCGGTAGGTGGCATGTTTGCGTAATTTTTTCATAAAGGTTTCGACGATTTCTACCGCAATACTATCCACGCGATCATCATTGTTACCGTATTTAGGGAAGTCACCATCTGTTTCAAAATCAACGGCTAATCCATTTTCATCACGGATCACTTTAACTTCTCCGTATTTAATAGCACTTAAGGAATCAGCCACGACACTCAAACCTGCGATGCCGCCAGCCATAGTACGAAGGATTTTGGTATCATGTAAAGCCATTTCAATTCTTTCATAGCTATATTTATCATGCATGTAGTGTATAACATTAAGGGTATTAATGTATAGACCAGCAAGCCAATCCATCATTTGGTCGAAACGTTGCATTACTTCTTTATATTCTAACACTTCAGCGGTAATTGGGAGATATTGCGGACCCACTTGAATTTTTAATTTTTCATCGACGCCACCATTAATCGAGTAAAGAAGTGCCTTTGCAAGGTTTGCACGTGCCCCGAAGAATTGCATTTGTTTGCCGATTTCCATTGCAGATACACAGCAAGCAATTCCGTAATCATCACCGTATTCAGGGCGCATAATATCGTCATTTTCATATTGAATGGAACTAGTTTTGATTGACATTTTAGCACAATACTTTTTAAAGTTTTCAGGAAGCTGTGGAGACCATAAAACAGTTAAGTTTGGTTCTGGAGCTGCCCCTAAATTATCCAAAGTATGAAGGAAACGGAATGAGTTTTTCGTTACAAGTGCGCGGCCGTCATGTGCCATCCCACCAATAGATTCCGTTACCCATGTTGGGTCACCACTAAACAATTCATTATAATCTGGTGTACGAGCAAATTTCACTAAGCGAAGCTTCATGATGAAGTGATCGACGATTTCTTGTGCTTCCACTTCCGTTAATGTGCCATTTTGTAAATCACGTTCGATGTAAATATCCAAGAAGGTTGACACACGGCCAAGACTCATTGCTGCGCCGTTTTGTTCTTTAATGGCAGCAAGGTAACCAAGGTATAACCACTGGAAGGCTTCTTGAGCGTTTTCAGCAGGGCGAGATAGGTCAAATCCATAGCTAGTTCCTAATTCTTTAAGTTCATTCAAGGCACGAATTTGCTCTGAAATTTCTTCGCGAAGGCGAATGTTGTCCTCGGTCATTACGCTCGTAGTGTTCTTTTTGTCTAATTGCTTTTCTTTAATAAGGAAATCAATGCCGTATAATGCAATACGACGATAGTCACCAATAATTCGTCCTCTTCCATAGGCATCCGGCAATCCAGTAATGATGGCTGCTTTACGAGCAAGCATCATTTCATCTGTATAGGCATCAAATACACCTTGGTTATGTGTTTTACGGAAGTCAGTAAAGATTTTTTCGATTTCTGGATTTAATTCATAGCCATATGATGCGCAAGCTTGTTTTGCCATCCGAATTCCACCGAAGGGTTGTAAAGAGCGATTGAACGGTTTATCAGTTTGAACGCCAACTACTTTTTCTAAATCTTCATTCAAATATCCTGGGCCATGAGAGGTAATAGTAGAGACTGTTTCGGTATCCATATCAAGAACGCCGCCATTTTCACGTTCTTGTCTAGTTAAGTCCATTACTTGTATCCAAAGTTGATTGGTTGCCTCAGTTGCAGGTTCTAAAAATGAATCATCGCCTTCATAAGGGTTGAAGTTTTTTAAAATAAAATCACGTACATTCACTTCTTTTGACCAAGTTCCTTTTATAAAGCCTTGCCATTTTTCCATTATTATTCACCTCTTATAGTATTGAAAAAAGTATAACAGATTGGATATCTATTGCTTGGTTTTAGTATAACAGGTTTATTGCAGAGCGTGTGGCATAAAAGGTGGTGAATTTGTTAAGAAATTGTGAAGTCTTTTAGAATAAGGGTTTTTAAGGGGTGTTTGTGAAAAATATGTGAACGGATATATTTGAAAATAAAAACTGTATTATAAAAATATCTGAATAATACGGAACTGTTATATAAGAAGAATTCAACAAAATCAACGTATTTATAGTGGAAACCCACGAAACAGCCAGCAAAAAGAAATGAAAAAAGCAGGGGGATTCTCCTGCTTTTAATCAACAACAATATAGGCAATCATCGGACCGTTATGTGATCGATCTGAATGAATCTCGCAAATTAACCGATATGTTCCTTCCTTATCAAATTGAAGTGGAACGCTTGTTTCCTCACCTTTTTTCACAGTTCCCTTAATAGTTGTACCTTCAATTTTAAATGGATGCTCTTCTCCGTTAATCCCACTAATTAACAGGTGTACCCTTTCTCCTTTTTCAAGGAAAATGGTGCCTGGATCCCAACGATACGCTTCTAGTTCCTTCCCATCTTTCATAGTGGTCTTAAACTCTCCAGTCACCATGTGGATTTCACGGATTTCTCGATTTGATTGCTGATTAAAAACGGTTGTATCGCCGGCCTTTAACATAACCCATACAGAAATACTGGCAATTACGACTCCGACGGCTAAAAAAAAGAGTAGTGTTTCTTTTTTGAAAACTAAAAACCTCACCCTAAAACCTCCTTGTAGACCCACCGATTGGCGAGTTTCTTTCTCTATTTAATACATATGCTAGAAGGGTTCGAAAACTTGTCTCTTTTTTGAAAGTTTTATAAGATTGTATAGGTTTCAATAATAAAAAAATTAGGTAGAACTGATTAGTTTATGATGAACATGGTTGAACAAACAGTTATATGTCTACAATAGTCCTAAACAGTGCCCCGTAATTAAATATATCTATGTTTTTCCTGATGAACAGTTTATATTAAAAACAGGAATGAAAATTAGGTGGTAATCTTGTTGAAAACCAGAAAAGATAAAGTACTTAAAGGTGCAAAATTCATTTTTCCATTGTTTCTATTGATTTTTGCCATCTTAGAAATGAAAAAATTCACTGGCAATTTAAATATTCACTTACTTAGAAATGAAATAAATCACTTGAATATTTGGCAGCTATTATTGATTTTTACTGTTACGATTGCTGCCGTTTTACCAATGTTGTTTTATGATGTGATTTTAGTTCGAATTTTAGGTGTGAAGGTGCTTAAAAGGGAGTTAGCGGAACAATCGTTCATCGCAAATTCTTTTTCTAATTTAATAGGCTTTGGTGGATTAATTGGTGCGATGCTAAGAACTTATTTTTTTCATAAACTTGAACAGGATAAGCGGAAACTTCTTGGAGTTATTGCTTCTGTATCCCTTTTTTATTTAACAGGTATATCACTCCTATCATGGATTGTGACAGTAAAATATCGTCAATTCCCGTTATTTATGGATGTAAGATGGCTCTATTTTGCTGCTTTAGGGGTGGCTTTATATTTACCGATTTTTATCCTTATACATACTATTAAGTCTAAAAGAGATAATCACTCATTGATATCACCACGTGTCAGTCTAAGATTAATAATGGTTTCTCTAATAGAATGGTTAGCCGTGTTAGTCGCTATTTTTGCCTTGACTAAAATAATAGGTATTCCTATTTCTTTTGAAAATCTGTTTCCTGTTTATATTGTTGCAGCATGTGCAGGAATCATTAGTATGATTCCTGGTGGACTGGGTTCGTTTGATTTAGTGTTTATTTGGGGGATGCAGGATTTACAAATACCCGAAGAGAAAGTTCTTGTTTTGCTTTTGTTTTACCGAATCGGTTATTATTTCATTCCTTTTGTCATTAGCTTAGTCTTTTTTGTAAGGCTATACTGGGAAAGATGGAACAAATCCTGGAACCACTTACCTAAAGCAATTTTACAGGGAATGAGTCATATCATATTAACTATGCTTGTTTTTCTATCAGGGTTAATCCTTTTGCTCTCTGCCAGTGTTCCCGGAATCATGTCAAGACTTAGGATTGCACAGGAATTATTATCATTTCCAATTATTAATGTTTCCCATCAACTCTCTGTTGCCGCAGGTTTCTTGTTACTAGGTTTATCACGAGGTATTGAATATAGTGTAAAAAGAACATATGATTTGACAATGCTAGCGCTAATCCTTGCAGCATTATTTTCTATATTTAAAGGAATCGATTATGAAGAGGCCATTTTTCTTATTATTGTCGCTCTGCTACTTAGAACGTCAAAAGGTCAATTTTATCGAGAGAGCTATGTCTTGACATGGGGAAAAACAGTATTCGATGTGACTATCATTCTTATTATTACATCCATGTATATTTTAATTGGCTATTTAAATTTACCAATCTCAAAAATCGCCTTGCCTCAAAAATTTTTACCTTATGTCATTGTCGATTATCGAGATTTGTTTACCAGTGCATTCATTGGCTTAATGATTGCCTTAACTATCCTTTTTATTGGTTATATAATCAGTATTCCTAAAAAATGGAAATTTGTGAATTCTATTGACCAAGAGCAAGAAATTATCGGGCATTTATCGGCGTATAAAGGAAAAATGCTCTCGCATCTTATTTTCTTGCATGATAAATATATTTTTTGGAATAACAAGAAAAATGTTTTGATCACATTTCAAAAATATGCGGATAAATTAGTCATCCTCGGTGATCCGATTGGAGAAGAAAAAGATTTATCATCCTCGATTGAGGAATTTCAAGAAATAGCGGATTTATATGGCTTTACACTTGTTTTTTATCAAGTTAGCGATGAAATGCTGCCATATTTACATGGACATGGGTTTGCTTTTTTTAAATTAGGAGAAGAGGCATTTGTCGATCTTAGTCATTTTTCACTGGATGGAAACGATATGAAGAATTTGAGGGAGATTAATACTAAATTTGATCGTGAAAAATTCAGGTTTGAATTAATAGAACCACCATTTTCAAATGAGATATTTGGGGAGCTAAGAGAAGTTTCAAGTGCATGGCTTCAAGGACGAAAAGAGAAGGGCTTTTCGCTGGGTTTCTTCGATGAACATTATTTAAATAAGGCCCCAATTGCTTTGGTAAGAGATAGTGGCGAGCAAATAATTGGTTTTATGAGCATTATGGATGTACATAATCATTTTCAAACTATTTCTGTCGATCTAATGAGAGTGAGACCAGATTCCCCTATGGGTACCATTGATTTTCTTTTCCTTTCATTAATGGATTGGGCAAAGGAAAAGGGCTATGAACGCTTTAATATGGGTATGGCCCCACTTGCTAATGTTGGACTTTCTCGTTTTTCCTTTTTAAGCGAGAAAATAGCTGCGCAAATTTTCTTGCACGGTCACTTTATCTACCACTTCCAGGGATTGAGGAAGTTTAAAGAACAATATACAAATATTTGGGAATCTCGGTATTTGGCGTATAGAAGAAAATCATCATTGCCAATTATTATGGCCCAAATCACGTTGTTAATTTCAAAAAAAAGGACATAAACAAATGAGACCGTTATTTAACTGGTCTCTTTTATTTATTATCTCAATTTAATATTAATTCAAAAATAATAATTTTGTGAAAGGCTATTTTCTTTATAGAAGAATCTGTTAAAATCATATAGGAATTGAATGTAAGAGTAAGGGTGTAGACGAGTGAAAAAATTTGTATTTTTTATCATCATTTTCCTTTGTATATATTCTAGTCAATTAACTACATACGCAGAGGAATCGGAGCAATTAAACTTAAAAAGTGAGGGGGTCGCCTTGTTAGACTCCGATACTGGGGCTGTTCTTTATGCGAAAAATGCCAATGAAAAAATGTATCCTGCGAGTCTTACAAAAATCGCCACCGCCATTTATGCAATCGATAAAGGAAATCTAGATAGTATTGTTACAGTTAGTGAGAATGCCGTTCGTCAGGAGGGAACACGCGTATATCTAATTGAGGGAGAACAAGTTCCATTAAAGAAACTGATTCAGGGAATGCTTATTAACTCAGGAAATGATGCTGCTGTAGCCATTGCAGAACACCTTGATGGAACCGTAGAACAATTTGCAGAAAATCTAAATATATTTTTGAAAACGAAGATTGGTGTGTCCAATACACATTTTACTAATCCAAATGGTTTATTTAATGAGAATCATTACACAACTGCCATGGATATGGCTTTAATGACCAATTATGCGATTAAAAATCCCGTTTTTGCTGAGATATTTGGAACCAAGGTTCTTGATTGGAAGGGACAGTCTTGGGAGTCGACCCTGCTAACACACCACCGGATGCTAAAGGGGGAGCTACCTTATCCAGGGATAACAGGGGGAAAAACTGGGTATACAAGTGAGACAAAGCAAACACTGGCAACCACGGCAGATAATGGTAAGATCAGGTTGACAGCCATAGTTTTAAAGTCTGAACAAAAAAATGATAAATATAATGATACATCCTTATTATTAGATTATGGTTTTCATGCGTATCAGCATGAAACGATTAAGCAGAGTGAACTTTTTACCACTGATAAGAAGGAGTTTTATCCTGAAAATGATACATTAATAACGGAGAATGTTACAGGGGTCATCAAAAAGGTAAATAATCAAGGGCTTCTCTCGATAGAAAATCAAAATGGTCGAGTAGTTCAATCAATCCAACTAAAATATAAGGAACCAGCCAAGTCCAAGGTAGTGCCAGAGAAAAAGACCCCCTCAAAGGAACCTACCCCGTCTATGTTCCAAATAAATACTGTTGTAGCCATGGTTATTGTTGTTTTTGCAGCAGTTTTGATGGGGGTTCGTAAAAAATTGATAAAAAAATATTAACATCATTATAGAATAAGCCATGGAGACGAATCCTTCCCATGGCTTTTTTTATGTCTAATTGAGTGAAGAGGCAATAGAACTGTCTTAATTGGTAGTATGATGTTTGTAAATCTTGTATATAGCAAATACCTATTTTTAAAAGATTTGCTTACATTTTATCCGAAATTGGATGATTCTCAAAGGAGGAAGGGGAGTCAATTTGATCTTTGTCATCAACAAAACTTCTAGTACCCACAAAATCACTGCTATCACCAAAATTTTGTCCATAGCCCTGATTTTTTTTATCGGAATTATGCCATTCTGCTAAAAGGTTTTGACCGATATTCACAGCAGAAGCATTTTCAAAGGAATTTATTTTAATCATGAATATATTTATATTAATAAATGGCGCCGGTGCTGGCATAGGATCTCCTCCTTACACTTGCTTTAATGTATATGCGCATCTTAAACGTTTATGAATAGAGTTAAAGATGGATTATTTTACGAATCGGTTTCGTAAGATGAAAGTAGGATGATAAATGAATCCTTACCTATTAGATGGGGGAAGGGAGGTAGCCGGATGGATATGGAAAAATTAAAACAGTGGATGGACATCGCTAAGAATATGCAGGGAGGAGACTTTTGGAACAATATTTTTGACCAAGATTTCGCAAAGCAATTTATGGATGATCAACAAGCGACACAGTCTTTTTCTAGCATGAAGGGACAACCGAGGCAAACTGAGAAAGCGGAGGAGAGGTCATTTCCGATAATCGATCTTTTAGAGAGTGAACAGGAGGTAATTGTTTTGATAGAGGTCCCCGGTGTAAAAAAGGAAAATTTAGAGTTAGGGCTAATCGGTAATATCCTCACCATAAAAGGAACGGTGGTACCAATCTACCCGCAATTTAATATTACCTATTCGGAAAGGTTTTACGGTGAATTTCAAAGACAAATTACTTTACCGGATTCTGTAAATCCCCAGCAATTAAATGCGAAATTTTGGAACGGGCTACTGTTTGTTAGTTATCAACGCACGATTGAAAAGGGAGAAATCATTCCAATCGATTAAGGATTAAGTATTGACATAATTTTGTTCCTCCTTTTTATACTTGGACATGTTAAGGCATCTTTCCCATATAAATAAGTAAGGGATAAAATAAGGGAGTTAGTGTGCATGTCATTAAAAGATTTATTATTAATATTTAAGGAAAACGATTATGAAAAGGAATTAAAGAAAAAATTACTCTCTTTAGAAAAGAATATTATAGAGTTGAAAAAATCACTACAAACCTTTCAAAATCAAAATTCAATTGACAAAGACGTTAAGGTAAAGGAACCACCGATTATTATTGAAAAAATTAATATTGAAAAAATTATTTTAGATAAATTTGAACTAAATAATAATCTTGGGCAGCTTGGAATTAAAGAATTAAAGGGGAAGTTAAACATTGGGGCAACATATGGTGGTGAATATTCACCTAGCCTTGATGAAGCAGAAAGTAATAAGGCTCATAACGAAAGGATAAAAAATAATACAAAAAATAACCCTAAAGTGAATATTAAGGTAAAAAAAGAAGAGAATGAAAAAGACTAAAGTGGAAAGCCTTTAGTCTTTTTACATACATTATTGCAGCCTGCTCTCTACATGCTGGCATACTTCATCGGCGGAAAGTCCATTTGCATCAATAACAGAGCCTTTTGTTGATGTATCCTGCATACCCATCACGTTTGAATCAAGGCCTGTCACAACACAGCAGTCACAATTTTGCGCATCAGACTCCTGCTTTAGCTCCACCACATCATAACCTTTTTCCTTTAGTGCTTGTTGAATGTCTGTAAGAGATTGTTCTACACCCACTTTTACCATACAAACCACCTCCTCCTGTAAATTATCTTGCCTAATTTTTACGTAAATATTCTGTATACAGAAGGAACACTTTCCAAAAGCTAAAAGAGGAGGTGTTGTTCATGGGAAAGCGAAGTAAACGGAAGGCAGATCCTTCTACTATTGGACTAAATTCACCACAAGTAGAGGGTCAAGGAACTACAACGACAGAAATAGGCTCTAGATCAGAGCCATCATCAAGAAGAAAGCAAAAACGAACCTAAACCTAAAAAAGGATGTTTCAAAAGGAGATTAATCTTTTGAAACATCCTTCACTTTATTATCGATACATTTCTGCTACTTGCTTTTGGATCTCATCATTCTCAAGGTATTCATCGTATGACATTTGCTTATCCACTAATCCTTTAGGAGTGAATTCGAAAATACGATTCGCAATCGTTTGAATGAACTGGTGATCATGAGAAGAAAACAGAAGTGAGCCCTTGAAATTAATTAATCCATTATTAAGTGCTGTAATCGACTCTAGGTCTAAATGGTTTGTTGGCTCATCTAAAAGAAGAACGTTCGCGCCATTAAGCATCATTTTCGAAAGCATACAGCGTACTTTTTCGCCACCTGAAAGAACACTTGCCTTTTTTAAGACCTCTTCACCGGAAAATAACATTCTTCCTAAAAATCCACGTAAGAAGCTTTCACTATCATCTTTAGGTGAAAACTGACGAAGCCAGTCAACTAGATTTAAGTCACTGTTTTCAAAATACTCGGAGTTGTCCTTAGGGAAGTATGCCTGTGAAGTGGTGATGCCCCACTTAAATGTACCGCTGTCGGCTTCCATTTCACCCATTAGTATTTTAAATAATGTCGTTTTCGCTAGCTCGTTAGTTCCGACAAGGGCAATTTTATCCCCCTTATTCATAAAGAAGCTAACGTTATCAAGGACTTTTACACCATCAATCGTTTTAGTCAAACCCTCGACACGCAGCAAATCATTTCCGATTTCACGATCGGGAGTGAAGCCAACAAATGGATAACGTCGTGATGATGGTCGAATATCATCAAGGGTAATTTTATCTAATAATTTTTTACGAGAAGTTGCTTGCTTCGATTTAGAGGCATTGGCACTAAATCGGGCGATAAAGGCTTGCAATTCCTTGATTTTTTCTTCCTTCTTTTTATTAGCATCAGAAGTTAATTTCGAAGCTAATTGGCTAGATTCATACCAAAAATCATAGTTCCCAACATAAATTTGAATTTTACTGAAATCCAAATCGGCAATGTGTGTACAAACCTTATTTAGAAAGTGACGGTCATGGGATACAACAATGACGGTATTTTCAAAATTAATTAAGAAATCCTCTAGCCACTGGATGGCTTTGATATCTAAGTGGTTTGTAGGCTCATCCAATAGAAGAACGTCCGGTCTACCGAATAAAGCCTGCGCAAGTAATACTTTAACCTTATCAGAACCGGTTAAGTCAGCCATTTTTTTATCATGTAATTCTTCCCCAATTCCAAGCCCTTTTAAGAGAATAGCTGCTTCAGGTTCTGCTTCCCAACCGTTTAATTCGGCAAATTCACCCTCGAGCTCGGCTGCCTTCATCCCATCTTCATCAGTGAAATTTTCTTTCATATAGATGGCATCTTTTTCTTGCATGACTTCATATAGTCTTGCATGTCCCATAATGACGGTCTTTAATACTTCAAATTCCTCGTATTCAAAATGGTTTTGTTTTAAAACTGCCATCCGTTCATTTGGACCCAGTTGTACCGTACCTGTCTGTGCCTCGATTTCACCGGACAAGATTTTTAAAAATGTTGATTTTCCAGCTCCATTTGCTCCAATAAGACCGTAGCAATTCCCTGGATTGAATTTAATGTTTACATCTTCAAACAATTTACGGTCGCCATATCTTAAACCTACGTTACTTACAGTAATCATATTAGTAATCCTCCAAAACAAAATATCTATTAATTATACCACCATTTAAGTTTAAGAGCGAATTCTTTTGGGGAGTTAACAGATATAAGAAAAATTTTCTAAAAAATATTTCCATATTCACACTTTATTCATATTTTTGTTGTAGAATTGGATTAAGAAGTTTTAAAGAGGGTGAGAAGTATGGCAAAAAAACAGCTTACTGAACTCGTGAACAAGTTAAAAAAGGCAGGTATAAAAGCGAGTCTAACTAAACCAAAGTCCAATTACCTTTTATCTTTGCAGCAAATAAAAAAATATCCTTCATCCGTGAATTAATTAGAAAAATAGGTAATAAAAAGCGATTAATCCCTAGGACTAACCGCTTTTTTTATTAATCAATTTTATCTATGATTTTATCATAAACCTTCTGTTTATCAAATTCTTCTCCCATAGGGAACTTTGCGATATATTTATTGTTTTCATCGACCAAGTAAGTAAAAGTAGAGTGGATAAATTGTCCATCACCAGGGTCTTTGTATTGGAATTGTAACGCATCAGTTATTTTTCTTAGTTCTTTATTAACCTCTTTTATATTTTGCTTTTCTCCAGTAAGAAAAACCCAGTCGTTGTCATTATTTATCCCAAACCCTTGTCTGTACTCTTGTAAAATTTCAGGGGTGTCTCGATAGGGGTCAATGGTTATGGTTACATATTCAATGTCTTTTCCATAAACCCCCTTTTTTGCTAACTTATTTTTCAATTCAACCATTTTTTGCGTTGTGGTTGGGCAAATGTCTGGGCAATGAGTGTAAATAAATTCAATTAGTTTTAATTTGGTCTTATCCTTCCCAAAATTATATGTATCACCATTTTGATTAATCAAAGTTACTTCTGATGGAATCGTTGCATGTGCATCCCGAATAAGAAAAAAAGCAATTCCTCCCGCAATTCCCAAGAATACGGCAAGACTGCAGATTAAATATATTTTTTTCATGGCCATCCCTCCTATCAATAAGATAAAGAAATTTTCAAGAAAAAGATATGGATATTTTGTGAACAAAGAGGATGCATTACATTCATTAATCCTTTATGCTGTAATATTATATATATTTTGAAAAATCAGAATATGAAATTAGGGAGATAGGTGATTCATATGGCAAAGAAAGCTTGGAGATTTTTGATTCAGATGGTTATTCTTATCGCAATCTATCAGATAGGGAATGTAACTGCATGGTTCCTTCATTTACCGATCCCTGGCAACGTTATAGGAATCATCCTTTTGTTCGTATTGCTTTGGTTAGGTGTGATTAAGATTGAGCAAATAGAATGGGCAACAGGATGGCTTTTGAAGCATCTTGGCTTCTTTTTTATTCCTATTTCCGTTGGTTTGATGACTTTAGGCAATATGTTTGTTTCGAATGGCCTGGCCTTCCTAGCAATCCTACTGGTTAGTGCTTTTATCGGACTACTATTTGCGGGGAAGACTACACAAATAGTGATCATGAAAAATGATAAGGAAAAAGTAAATTATCATGATCACGCTCTTTAGCATTCTCATAACCATTTCTGCCTACTATTTTTCTAGATATTTAGGGAAAAAATATTCTTCACCGTTAACCAACCCTGTTTTCCTGAGTACCATTATCATCATTTTCCTATTAGTAATTTCTCATATATCTTTTAATGAATACAGACCTGCTAATACAATAATGACTTTTTTACTTGGGCCGGCAACGGTGGCATTGGCTGTCCCAATTTATAAAAATCGTGAATTGTTCGCTAAATACATCGGAGCTGCTTCGATTGGGATTATAATCGGAATTTTAACAACGGTTACATCAGCGATTTTATTAGCTAAGGTCTTGCAACTTCCAAATATATTTATTTTGGGCTTAACAGTGAAATCCGTAACTGTTCCCGTTGCTACCGAAATCGGGAAGATTA
Source organism: Neobacillus jeddahensis (assembly GCF_000612625.1). Classification (GTDB taxonomy): domain Bacteria; phylum Bacillota; class Bacilli; order Bacillales; family Cytobacillaceae; genus Neobacillus; species Neobacillus jeddahensis. The sequence continues at coordinate 55,250 of NZ_CCAS010000013.1, read as the reverse complement.
TACACGGGAATACTTCGCTAATTGCCGCATATGTAATTATTACAGGGATGATTGGAGCTATGTTTGGTTCGAAGGTGTTAAATTTGTTTAAAATTGATCATCCATTTGCCAGAGGCTTAGCGATAGGAACGATAGCGCACGGTATCGGAACAGCTGAAGCTGTAAAAGAAGGAGAAGTACAAGGAGCGGTAGCGGGTGCAGCAATGGGAATAGCCGCAGTATTAACCTCTTGTATCATTCCGTATATTATTAAATACATTCTATAGATATGGGTCACTAAAGCGTTGACAATTGGTTCTGATTACCGTATTCTTTAGAAGAATTAAAATTTTTCAATAAGGGAGTATGTTTTATGTTAGGTGTCGTTCTTAACTAATCCAATCAATTGGATAGTTTCATTCCTAAAATCATCGTCATTTTATGGCGAATGATGGGCTTATTTAAGTATGGAATGGAGTTAAGAACAATGGGCAAGCATAAGCATACATCTGTTTCCAATGTAGCTGTGTACACTCGTGTAGACAGTTTTTTATTTTGGTTTTGCAATTGTATGATAAATGTGTGGATACTCCACGCATTTCCTTTGGCCGCAATGACATTGTTCATTGCGGCTATTTTTATTTTTAGGAGGCAAATATTTTGAATCAACATACGTTTAACGCATTGGAATTTCAACAAATCAAAGAAACGATAGCAGCTTTCGCTTTAACAAAAGAAGGAAAAGATAAAATAGCCAATCTCTCACCATCTACTAATATCAAGCAAATTGAAGCCTGGTTGGATGAAATTTCAGAAGCAGTAGAGATTTTGAAAAAGAGTTCGAGCGTTCCAGTTCATGGTTTAGATGGTATCGTTCCATTACTCAATAACATGAACAAAGGAGTGTTATTACGAGTAGAGCAATTTACTAAGCTATCTGATTTTTTGGATTGCTGCGGTAAAATGCGCAGATATATGAAGGATAAAGTATTTTTTGCACCAAGGGTTTCTTCATATGTTGAGGTAATTGATGAATTACCTGAACTGGCATCAGAAATAATTCGTTGTATCCGCAATGGCAGAATGGATGATTACGCAAGTAAGGAGTTATTGAAAATTAGGAAGCAAATAGCGATTCAAGAAGAACGGTTGAAAGATAAAACGATGCAGCTTATTCGATCTAATAAATATAAAGCATTCTTGCAGGAGCAAGTCGTTAGCCAAAGAAATGGAAGATATGTTATTCCCGTCAAAAAGGAGTATCGAAATAGAATAAAGGGGACAGTGTTGGATACATCTGCCTCCGGTTCCACATTATTTATTGAACCTGAGGAAATTAGTGTTTTCCAGGATCAATTAACCTGGCTCTGTGCAGATGAGGAAGTAGAAATGCAACGGATCTTAAGCTACTTAACTGGTCTGGTTGAGGAAAAGGAGCAGCAACTTCTACTCTCAGTTGAAACGATGGTTCACTATGATTTTTTATTCGCCAAGGCCAAATACAGTCGTTCTATAAATGGTGCCAAGGTAAGAATCAATGAATCTGAGGAAATGACTTTGGTGGAAGCGAGGCATCCACTTATAGGAGATAAGGCAGTCCCGTTAACATTCAAGCTGGAAAAAAAACAGTCAGCTTTGGTCATTACGGGCCCTAACACAGGTGGTAAGACTGTTACAATTAAGACTGTGGGTCTATTAACCTTAATGGTTCAATCTGGTCTTCATATCCCTGCGGCCGAGGTAAGTAATCTAAGGGTCTTTGAGCGGATTCTCGTAGATATCGGTGATGGACAAAGTATTACTGAAAATTTAAGCACCTTTAGTTCAAGAATTGTCAATATCATTAGTATCTTGAAAGATACCAATGAGCGCACTCTGGCCTTGTTAGATGAGCTCGGATCAGGTACCGACCCTGGAGAAGGGATGGGACTTGCAACAGCAATTTTAGAGACACTTTATGAAAAAGGGGCAACGATTCTAGCAACAACACATTATAGTGAGATTAAAGAGTTTGCGGAAAACCATCAAGGATTTATCAATGGTTCGATGGAATTTGATCTAAATACTTTAAGTCCGACTTACCGTTTAACAATTGGTCGAGGAGGAGAGAGCCAAGCTTTTGCGATTGCTTTAAAATTAGGCATACATCCAAAAATTATCCAGCGTGCACATCACATCACCTACAAGGAAGAAAAGCGATATTTAACTGAAGTGACCGATCGTGGGGAATTGTTAGAATTAGAAAAACAGGTGAGTGTAAACAGGTATCAACACCGTGAAAAAGTAAGTAAACGAGAGGTAGAGGTCGGAGTTTTTCAACGAGGGGATAATGTCATAATATCACCCACAGATGAATTTGGATTTGTCTATACAGGGCCAGATCAGCTTGGAAATTATATCGTCCAAATTAAGGGAGAAAAGATATCGGTAAATCATAAAAGAATCAAGCTATACATTGCTGCGAATGAATTATATCCCGATGACTATGATTTTGATATTATCTTCCATACAAAGGAAAATCGTAAAAAGAGTAAGCTGCTTTCAAAAAGACATGATGAAGCGATCACGATTGATTATGATGAAAATAATAAAATACAGTAAAGATGAAAAACCAATACCGTAAATGTAAAAGCCTTCCTAATCGGAAGGCTTCCTGTTATTTTACAAATTGTTGCAAAACCCAATCCGCGATGACTCCACCAAAATAGACCCCAAAAATACCTAATACTCCAGAGAGGACGGGTGGAGCCGGAATAGGTAACTTAAGAAATCTAAATAAAATCCCAACGGCAATACCAGCGATGATACTCAATACAATCTCTTTCATTATCTTCCCTCGTCACTTTAATTAGTTCTTTATTTAAGTATGAGTTATTTTCTACGACATATTCCTTTTCAAATAAATAGTTTATACTCCATGATTATCAATATAAAAAAACAAAAGTAAAAATCAAAATATTGATAACATGAAGGGATTCCCTATAAAGAAAGAGATACATTATTTCTTCTTATTCACATATTGTTTGGCCAATACTTCTTTTACTTGATTATAGCTTAAGCCAGATTGGCTGTTTAATCGTTTAACTTCTTCAATGTCTGTCCCAACCTTTGTCAATCTTTTATGAGGCATTATTTTCTCACTCCTTCACTCAAAGAAATTTTGGAAATGAAATGTCACTTTTTTGTGCATACTATTATAAAAGGAGGCGGTTCCCATTTTTTACGGTAAAAGGGCTAAAGAAGAAGAAATCGAAACCATTCTCGTGGATACAGAAATCTATTCTTGTATGGATGATTCCTGTATTGGTTGGATGAGAAAAGATTTTGTTGCAGATGACCTGCTTTGTCCAATGTGTGGAAATGAAATGTTACAAGAAATTAGAGAGCTTCCGAAAATTTAATTAGCTATTGCAAAGACTGTCTTGATGAAAGGGCAGTCTTTTATTTTTCTCTGAAAAGTTAAAAGTCAACTGAATAGCTAGTCTCTTTATATAAAGGTTTTACATAGTGAATAGGGTTTATGCCTACCTTTTTATGTCTGATTGGAGATCCGTGTAAAACAAATTAAAAAAGCTCTCCAACACTTGGAGAGCGTTTACGGGTTACTCTTCTCTTTTTGCTAAGCAACGATCACATTCCATTAAATAACTTTCAGCTTGTTCCTCCATATGCTGACCACATTCTGGACATTCCTTCTTAGGTAGGGTACGGAAAAATTCTACTGGACTCATTAACATTTAAAACTCCTCCTTTAGTAATACAGTTTATTTATTTTCATCTTGTTATAGTACAGTATAAACAAAAAAATAAAAATTGTGTAGACCTTTTTGAAAAAAAAGTAAAATAAATAAAAAATGAGGCTTTTATCACAAAAAGCTTTATATTGTTTTTTTGAGTTAATGATCAAAGTAATGAAAATAGGTTACTTTATGGGTATTGTATTAAAATATTTCTTCCATATGTATCATCTTTACATTACAATCATAGTAGAAATCTATTGTTTGAATTGGGGGGATGCATGTTAATGGACACATTTCTAGGGACTTTTCATCCTTTTTTCATCATTATTGCCATTGGTTTAACAATCATGGCATCCTATACGGCATTGGATATGTTTATGTTAATAAGGTCAACAAATCAAAATCAAAATAAGCGGCTTTTGTTTCTTGGTGGGACATTATCGATGGGAATAGGGATTTGGGTGATGAATTTTATGGCACTTATTTCTGCTGATACAAATCGATTTTCGAGCTACCATATTCCACTTACGATTCTATCCATATTTATATGTATCGCATTTACAGGAATGGCGTTTTTTTGGTTTTTTGGCAAGACGATTAGTATTTACCATTTACTGGCTGGAAGCATGTTTTTAACTTTAGCGGTAATTGCTATTCAAGTGATTGGTTTTTCGGCCATGAATATGAATATAGAATATAATACAGGGCTCCTTATATTTTCTGGACTATTAATTTTTTGTTCCTTTTTATTTTCTCTGTGGATCCTGTTTTCTTCAAGCTATTCACATGGAAATCAGGTTTGGTTAAAACCAATCAGTGCGTTGATCATATCTGCAGCAATTGCTGAAGGACATTTCCTTTTAAAACGAGCTACTAGTCTAACTGATGGGACATTAAATGGTAATTCGGATAGTCCTTTCTTTATTTATTTGGTCTTATTCGTCTCAGTTCTTATCATTGGTGGACTTATTATTTCGAGTACGTTAATTAGCAAACAATTAGTAACCACAGACACAAACTTAAAGGATATTAAGTCAGCCCTTGATGCCTCAACCATTGTAGCTATTACCGATCATCGGGGAATTATCACATTTGTTAACGATAAATTTGAAGAAATCTCAAAGTATCATAAAGATGAAATTATTGGTAAAAATCATCGAATATTAAATTCTGGTTATCATTCAAAGGAATTTTTTCAACATTTGTGGAAGACCATCAAATCCGGGCAAATTTGGCGTGGTGAAATCCGTAATAAAGCCAAGGATGGCTCCTTTTATTGGGTAGATACAACGATTGTCCCATTTTTAAATAATAAAGGGGAACCGGTTCAGTATATTGCGATTCGTTCAGATATATCAACTAGGAAACGGGCAGAAGAGCATCTCAAAGAAATGATTAAAGAAAATGTTGATATTAAATTCGCACTTGACCAGTCCTCGATTGTAGCCTTTACTGATGCAAAGGGGAAAATCACCAGCGTGAATGATAAGTTCTGTGAAATTTCCAAATATAGTCGAGAAGAAATCCTTGGACAAGATCATAGAATTCTTAATTCAGGTTACCATTCAAAGGAGTTTTTCAAGGATTTATGGAAAGCAATTGGTTCAGGAAGTGTGTGGAAGGGTGAATTGAGAAATAGAGCAAAGGATGGTACTTACTATTGGGTAGACACGACCATTGTTCCATTTTTAAATGATCAGGGTAAGCCATATCAATATCTAGCCATTCGGAATGATATAACAGAACGAAAGAAAACAGAGGAAGTCCTTCATCGTCAAGATAAGCTTGCTGCCGTCGGACAACTCGCTGCCGGGGTCGCTCATGAAATTCGCAACCCCCTCACTTCGATGAAGGGATATGCAGAATTCTTACAATTGGATGAAAAGGATCCTGAACGGATGGAATTTTTGAATATTATTCTTGATGAAATTGATAGGGTTAATACGATTGTAGAGGACTTTATGGTTTTAGCGAAACCAAAGGCGGTTGAACTAGAAGAACAGAATGTCGTCCCATTAATCAGAAATGTCGTTTCTCTTCTTGAATTTGAAGCAAGGAAAAAGAATGTCCACTTGTCATTTGATTGCAATCAAGAGATTATTCAAATAGAATGTGATGAAAGTCGCTTAAAACAGGTATTTTTGAACTTTATTAAAAATGGAATAGAAGCGATGCCAAATGGTGGGGATTTACATGTAAAAACCATCATCCATGATAATAATGTTCAAATTTCTATCCAAGATTCTGGGGTTGGAATACCTCAAGAAAAATTGAAGAAGCTAGGCGAACCATTTTACACAACCAAGAAGAACGGGAACGGCTTAGGATTAATGGTAAGCTTCAAAATTATTGAAAGCCATAAAGGTAAGGTATTCGTTGAAAGTGAGCCCAATAAAGGAACAACGTTTAATATTTTATTACCAGCAAACATTGCCTAAAAAACGAGAGACTTTTCTCGTTTTTTTTATTTCTTTCGATCCAACAAAATTTTTAAAAAAAGAATCTACAAAGTGAATAAATAGATTATGATAGTTATATAGCGATGATTTTGAATGGGAGGGGTATTTTTGAGCGAATCAAATTTTGTAAAGACAATATGCGGATATTGTGGAACTGGATGTGGATTAGTCCTTGAAGTACAAGATAATAAAATTGTAAAGATCCGTGGGGATAAGGACGCACCTGTAAATAAAGGGCAAACTTGTGTAAAAGGGGCGTTTGCCTATGAATATGTCCATGCAAACAACCGATTATCTGCACCACTCATCCGTAAAGCTGGAAAACTAGTTGAATCAACTTGGGAAGAAGCCTATCAATATATTGCTAATAAATTAACAGGAATAAAAACAACCTGGGGTCCGAATGCTATTAGCATGTTCGCATGCGCCCGTAGTACGAATGAATCAAATTTTATTACCCAAAAATTTATGAGGACTGTAATAGAAAGCAATAACATCGATGGTTGTAACCGAACGTGACACGCTCCAAGCGTTGCCGGTCTGGCAACTATTTTTGGAAGCGGTTTCCCTACAAATACAATTGAGGATTTTGAAAAAGCAGAAGTATTGCTGTTGATGGGGTCAAACACAACGGAGGCTCATCCGATTATCGCCAATCGAATGAAGAAAGCAGCAAAATCTGGTCTCAAGATCATTGTTATTGATCCAAGGAGAATTGATATGGTGAAAGTAGCTCATCGCCATTTACAAATCAATGTTGGTTCGGATATTGCTCTTATTAATGCTTTCATCCATGTCATTTTAAAGGAAGGACTCTATAATCCAACATTTATCCAACAATTTACGATTGATTTTGATCGGCTTGCAAAACAGGTAGAGCTCTATACACCCGAATATGCCTCAGTGATTACCGGCATTAAGGCAGAAGATATTATTTCGACCGCAAGAGAATATGCTACGTCTAATGCTTCAATGATTGCTTATACACTAGGGATCACAGAACATCATTGTGGGGTTAACAATGTTTTTGATATTGCGAATTTAGCATTACTTACTGGAAATATTGGAAAAGTAGGAACGGGAATTATGCCGCTGAGAGGGCAAAATAATGTCCAAGGAGCAGGGGATATGGGCTGCTTGCCAAACCAGTTGGCAGGTGCGATGAGTTTGGCTGATGATGAGTATAGAGCTCGTTTTGAAAAAGAGTGGAAGGTTGAATTAAATCCACATGCCGGGGATACCCAAACTCGTACCTTTGACCGGTTGGAAATGGGCGAACTAAAGGCACTTTATGTGATCGGAGAAAATCCACTCCTTGCCGATGTTCACATGAATCATACAAAAACATTATTTGAAAAGCTTGACCTCTTAATTGTTCAAGACATCTTTCTTACCGATACAGCAAAAATAGCTGATGTTGTATTGCCTGCACGTTCTTGGGGCGAGGTGGATGGAACTTATACGAATACGGATCGAAGAGTTCAACGTGTTCGGAAGGCTGTCGATGCTCATCCTAATACGAAGGAAGATTGGGAAATCCTTTGTGAACTCTCAACGCTAATGGGCTATCCCATGCATTATAATAGTAGTGAGGAAATCTGGGATGAAGTCAGAAAGCTAGCGTGGGAGATGTATGGTGGTATAACATACACACGCCTTGATAGAGAATACAGTATCCACTATCCATGTCCTAATGAAAACCATCCAGGAACATTTATTATGCATGAACGGTTCCATAATCAGGAGTCAGTTGTAAAAAAATCTCCATTTGTGCCGGTAGACTATACAGCACCATTAGAATTACCCGATGAAGAATATCCGTTTACATTAACGACTGGACGGCGCTATGAGTCATACAATACCCATAGTCAAACCCGACACTATGCATCAGGAGTTAAAGTGAAACAAACAGAAGAAACGGTTGATATTCATCCGGATGATGCCATGGCACTTAATATTTGTGACGGTCAAGTGGTAAAGGTTCGTTCGCGTCGGGGAGAACTTGAGGTAAAGGCGAAAATAACAGAACAAGTTGTACCTGGGCTGGTATTTATGAGTTTCCATTGGAGTGAAACACCAACAAATGTATTAACTTTGAATGAGTATGATCCAATATCAGGTACGGCTGAATATAAAGCTTGTGCAGTCTCGATATCTAAGATTTCCTGAAAATGAATACCGTGATGTTATAGTGCAGAAATAATTCTGCACTATTTTGTTGTTCAAAATCAACAGGGAGGTAGGAAATGGAAGGAGTTTGGGTTGAAATTTGAATATTCAGTTATCTAGAAATATTATCGTAATATAATTGCCATTCTTGTAAACGAATTAACATCCCACTGTTCTTTGTTTCAGTAAAATTCATGTTATCATTGGGAACAGTTAGCGACGAAAGAACATGGGAGGTAAAAAATGCGCAAAACAATCAAGACATTCATTGCAGTAGCTGCACTCTCAGGAACAATAGGTGCTAATGTTCAAGCTGCAGAATTAACAGTTGAAAAAGGGGATACCCTTTGGGGGATTTCACAGGAACATCATACATCGGTAGAAAATATTGAAAAATGGAATCACCTTTCTACGAACTTAATTCACCCTGGCGATGTTTTAACCATTGCAACGGAAAAACAATATACCATTCAACAGGATGAAACGCTATGGGATGTTGCTGTGAAATTCCAAGTATCGGTAACGCAAATAAAAGAATGGAATAATTTAAATACAGATTTGGTTCACCCAGGCTTGACTCTTCTCATCTATGATGAAGTATCAGAGAGTGTTAAAAATGTTGAGACTGAAACCGCATCTAGTAATAGTAGTACTGCGGTTGACGAAACACCATTACAACAAGAAGAACTAGCTCACCAAGAAAATAAACCAGCGCCAAGTGATGTAAATGACTCAAAGGAAATTACGGTAAAGGCTACTGCCTATACTGCCTCATGTGAAGGATGCTCTGGAACAACTGCCACAGGTGTTGATCTAAATGCGAATCCAGATGCTAAAGTCATTGCTGTTGATCCAAAGGTTATTCCATTGGGAAGTAAAGTCTATGTTGAAGGATATGGAGTGGCAACAGCAGCGGATACAGGTGGAGCCATCAAAGGAAATAGAATTGATGTATTTATTCCTACCAAACAAGATGCGCTCAATTGGGGAAATAAACATATTACCGTGAAAATTTTAGACTAATAAAAAAACTGCCTAAATTGGCAGTTTTTTTATCTATTCAAGTTAACTAGCTTGATTCACCGCTGACTTTACCACTGTTGATTTTCTTTGGTAGAAGTACCAGTTAAGCACAAATGAAATGGCGTAGAATCCGATAAAGAAGTAGAATGCAGTTACATAACTACCTGTAGCTTTTACAGACCATCCAAACAGTTTGGGAATAAAGAATGATCCATATGCTGCAAATGCGGCTGAAAATCCGATTACAGGGGCAGCTTCCTTTGGAATGAAAATGTTTGGAATCATTTGGAATGTTGACCCAGAGCCAATACCAGATGCAAGGAAAAGGATTAAGAAAGATAGTAAAAATCCAGCAAATTGTTTATCATTTAAGAAGTAGATGACTCCTGCTGCACCAATGGCCATGATTACTAATACATAAGCTGTTACCTTGGCTCCGCCTAGTTTATCAGCTAACCAACCACCCACTGGACGAGCAGCTGCCGCAACTAGAGCACCAAGGAAAGCGAGTGAAATATGTTCAGGAAATTGTGATTTTAATAAAAGTGGGAATGCCGCAGAGTAGCCGATAAATGATCCAAAGGTTGCTACATAAAGAGCGGTCATAATCCATGTATGCTTACGTTTTACAATAACAAATTGATCTGCTACAGATTGCTTGGCACCTGGAACGTTATCCATTTTAAATTGGGCAAGAATGGTCATGATCACGATAGGAATGACCCAAATAAACGCTGCATTTTGTAACCAAACAGTTTGACCATCAGCTAAAACTTGTTTGCCACCAACAAGGGCGAATGTTCCTGAAGTAATAATTAATGGGGTTACAAATTGTACCACTGAAACTCCCATGTTTCCTAAACCACCATTAATTCCAAGGGCTGTTCCTTTTTCTTTTTTAGGATAGAAGAAGCTTATATTAGCAGAAGAAGATGAAAAGTTTCCTCCTCCAAGTCCACAAAGGGCAGCAAGTAAAAGCATAATAGAGAATGGAGTATCAGGATTTTGAACTGCAAAGCCAATTCCGATGGCGGGTATGGCTAGAACAGCAGTTGAAATAACAGTCCAATTTTTTCCACCCATCGCACCGGCTGCGAATGTATAGATAAAACGAAGAGTTGCTCCGACAAGTCCTGGTATGGCAGCGAGTGTAAATAATTGTTCTTCTGTAAAATGAAAGCCGATATCATTTAATCTCACAGCAACTACAGACCAGATCTGCCAAACGATAAATGCAAGCATTAAGGATGGGACTGAGATCCATAGATTTCTTCTTGCGTGTTTTTTTCCTTCCGCGTTCCAGAACTTTTCATCTTCTGGATTCCAATAATTAATTCGAGCCATGATTTTTCCTCCTATATTGTTAAAAGTAAGTTGTTTTGTTTATGTTGTTACTATAAAACAGATGGGAACATGATTTTTGTGACGTACGTCACAAAAATGGTGAAGGAAATGTGAACTCGATTGAATAGACAAAAAGTTGTAATATTTATCACAGTGAGGTGATAAAAAAAAGACCTTCTATGGAGAAGGCCTTCATCTAAGTTTCATTTTGATTTTTCTTTATCTTCGTAGAACATGGCTACGAAATTTTTTGTTTCCCCAGAGTCATCTTTGATAGCTGTGATCGTCAACCATTCCTGATAAATCTCATTATTTTTTCGTTTGTTCCAAATATTCCCTTCCCAAAATCCATTTACTTTCAAACTATCCCACATTTTCTGATAAAAATCATGGCCATGTTCACCAGACTGAAGGACACTCGGGGTTTTTCCAACAACTTCGGCTTGACTATAACCTGTAATTTTCGTAAATGCAGGGTTCACGCTTTGAATTGTTCCATTTATATCTGTTACGCATATACCATCTAAAGCATGGTTCACGATTTTTGCTGAGATATCGAGCTTATCTTGATAGTATAGCCAGACTACGATGACCAGACTTGCCAGTGAGAATTCCGACAAGGACATAAATCCAATCGCATAATGGCCAGTCCAATTATAGAAAATCGTTAATATGATTGGTGGAAAAAACCCGCCCAATCCCCCCATCGCCGCCACAATTCCATTAACTATTCCTGCTTGTTTAGAAAAATACAACGGAACTAACTTAAAGATTGCACCATTTCCAATTCCGGCAAAAAAGGCAACTAGTAAACAGCCAAAAGAATAAATTGGCAGGGAGGGTGTAAAGGCCAATAAAAATCCGGCAAATGTTAGGCTGAAAAAAACTGACATTAATATAAGAAATGGATTTACCTTGTCACCGAGCCATCCACCAATGGGTCTAAAAAAGGTTGCAAGTGCAATAAAACCAGCTGTTCTTAACCCAGCATCTACCTTATCTAATTCAAAATGATTCACTAAAAAGGAAGGTAGATAAATGGTGAAAGCGACAAAAGATCCAAATGTAATGAAATAGAACAAACTTAAAAGCCATAGTTTAGGAATTTTATAAACTTCTTTAATTTGTTCTACAAGGGGATTATTTATTCTTTGTTCTTTTCGGTCACCAAATAAGAAATTAATAATGGAAAATACTACCATAATAATCAGAAAAATCTTTATAGTGTTTCTCCAGCCAAATTCATTTGCCAATACAGGGGCAAAAAAAGAAGTGATAGCCGTTCCGATATTTCCAGCACCGTATATTCCATTAATAAATCCATGCTTTGTCTTTTCATAATATTTCGGCAAGGAAGTAACCCCAATGGAAAAAACTGCACCGCCAACTCCTAGGAGCAAGCCGCCTAAAAGTAACATGAACAAAGAATTTGCATAGCTCAAAATGGCAAGTGGAATTAGTAAAATGAGAAAACTTATCGCAAATAATGTTCTTGCACCATAGCGATTGGTCCAATAGCCTATCGGAACCCTGAGAAGAGAACCGAGGATAACCGGGATGGCAGTTGCCCACGCAATTTCTGATGAAGATAATGTAATATCTGTCTTAATATATGGTATAAGTGAAGAAATGAGTACCCAGACCATAAATCCCGCTACGAGACTACTTGTTTGAATTAATAGTTGTTTTATCCCTAGTTTCATCTTCATCCCCCTTGAAAGACTTTTCCACTATATTATTTCCACAAATAAACATGCGCTATTATAAATGGTAAATCATAACATGGAAAAATTCACTTCCAGTATTATAGAACACTTTCTTACATAAATCAGTGACGTATGACACATAGCTTCTATGATTTAAATGAAAAATGGTTCTAATTTCGACCAGTCAGGTTTTTAATTCATTTATTCCATTATTTTTATGGTAAGGTAAAGAGAAAGAACTCGGATTGGAGTGGAATGGAATGAACTTTCTAGAGAATGAAACAATGGAAGAACGTCTAGCCTTGATGAAGACTCTTTCAAAACAGTTCTTAATGAGAGCCCATCAAGTGGATATAGAAGGAGGTTTTCCGTTTGCCAATATTCAAGATCTTAGACAAGCGGGCTACACTTCTTTAACAGTACCAGTTGAATATGGTGGGAAGGGAATCACATTATATGAATTAATTCGTCTTCAAGAGCAAATCGCAGAAGGTGATGGTGCAACAGCTTTATCAATCGGCTGGCATATGGGGATAATGATGAATATTTATGAAAAAAAATCATGGAACCTGTCGATCTATAAGTTTTTGTGTGAAAAGGTTAAAGGTGGTGCCTTGATTAATAGTGCTCAAACAGAGCCAAGAACAGGTAGTCCTACTCGAGGTGGTAGACCGGAAACAACCGCCCAATTAATTGGTCAGAATTGGGTGGTGAATGGAAGAAAAACGTTTACTACCATGGCACCAGTCCTTGATTATTTTATTGTGAATGCATCCATTAATGAATCCAATGAGATTGCCAACTTTCTCATTCCACGGGAAACAATCGGTATTGAAATAGAAGAAACATGGGATAGCATTTCCTTACGGGGAACAGGAAGTCATGATTTGATTCTCAATAATGTGATGATCCCAGATAAGTATCGGGTAGAAATGTTTAACCAACAGAGTAAAAAAGCTAATGGTTGGCTGCTCCATATTCCGGCCTGCTATCTAGGTATCGCCAAAGCAGCACAAAGATATGCCATTCAATTTGCTAAAGAATATTCCCCAAATAGCATTGAGGGGACCATTATTGACTTACCAAACGTTAAGCAAAAAATTGGTGAGATGGAATTGAAACTAATGCAGGCAGAATATTTTTTATATGGGGTTGCAAAACAATGGGATAGTTCAAATGATGAGCAGCGGGAAAAAATGATTCCAGCCTTGGGTGCTGCCAAATTAACCACAACCAATTTGGCCATTACTGTCGTCGATTTGGCAATGAGACTGGTTGGGGCGAAAAGCCTTTCAATCCAGAACCCCTTACAACGATACTACCGTGATGTAAGGGCTGGTCTCCACAATCCACCAATGGACGATATGACCATCCAATTATTGGCGAAAGAAAGTATTTTACATCACGACTGATATTAAGGTTCTGCATGATTCTGCAAAAAATGACAATAATCCATACTATCATTCAGTAAAGCCCAATTTAGTTTTATCGGAGGCAGGAAACCATCCCTGCCTCAATTTTGGCATTGATGATAAAAAACATCTTTTCAAGGAAAAGATGGTGGATTCACTCCTCTATTAATTCACCAATTTCAACAACTGTTCGTTCCTCAAGAGGACCGCGCAAATGAACTGTAGCTGTGTTTCCATTCTCATTTAGATGATCTATCCAAATAGAAGCTCCATTGTATTTAACTTCAATATCAGCTGAGGAAGACAAAATTTGTTTTACACGGTTTACATTCATTATGATTACTCCTTTGAAATAATAGTCATCTCTATGGTTTGTTTTCGTTTTCTTCTATATAATATGTTATTCTTCGTGATAGAAATGAATCTTGATCCCCTTTATGGTTCCTGGTTCATCTAAAATTTCTAAACTGTTCAAGTATTCTTCTAGTTCATTTTGCATTTCCTTAGGAGCCCCGGCTTTTAAATGCCAGTTTCCAGGCTCATCAATGAAATATGGACTTTTAGTGAAGTCAGGCCTTATTCTAGGCATACATACAACTCCCCTTATCATATCAAGTATCCTTTCCAGACTATGGTTACCAATTATTTAATAATTATTCGATATCGATTCAGTGAAATATAAGTCTAAATTCTTATTGCCATACGATTAGCGCAGAATTATGATATGTAGAAATATACTCGTTCCTTGAGCTTTAATCTGAGTGTAGAAGATCCAATTAGAATAGAATTTGAAAAAAAGTGAAACCAAATTTGATCTCAGCTCGTCTTATAACAATGAAGATGGAAATCAGTCATGTCCAACAAATCGCATACATAATATTAATGAAAAAAGCTCGAACATACAGATGCTGTATGTCGAGTTATGTCGAAATGTTGTAAAAAATGGCGTAATTTATTTTGTTCAATCATACATAAAATGGGATGATTTATGTTTTTATTTTTTTAGAAAATGTGATATAGTAATTGAGGTTCGTTTACCGGAGCTTAATTTGGTAAGTGAGAGGAGAATTTATAAATGAAAAAAATTAGACTACCTAAAAAAATAAATAATAGTCACATTTCATTTTTCGTAATCGCCGTAGTATTATTCTGGTTAAAGACATACGCGGCATATCAAATTGAATTTAACCTTGGAATTGATAATAGCTTACAGAAATTTTTGTTGCTTATAAATCCTTTAAGTTCAGCGCTTTTCTTTTTTGGATTAGCATTGCTCTTTAAGAAGCGTACAAAACTTGTCATGATTATCATTAATTTCATTTTATCTTTCTTATTGTATGCAAATATTGCCTATTATCGCTTTTTTAATGACTTTATTACAGTACCTGTCTTAATGCAGACAAAAACTAATGCAGGACAGCTTGGAGATAGTGCCCTATCATTGATGTCTCCATTAGATATATTTTATTTTATCGATATGTTTATTTTAATAGCACTTGCATTGACCGTATTCAAAAAAGTTACGGTGACGAACCGAAAGTCATTTAAGATTGTTCTTTTGTTTGCAATCACAACATTTCTTTTTAACTTAGGTTTAGCTGAAAAAGATCGCCCGCAATTATTAACACGTTCTTTTGACCGTAATTACTTAGTTAAATATCTTGGTGCCTATAACTTTACGATTTATGACGTTATTCAAAACATAAAATCATCGAGTCAACGGGCATTAGCAGATTCAAGTGATATTACTGATGTGGAAAACTACCGTAAAGCAAACTATACGGCACCAAACCCGGACTACTTTGGTAAAGCTAAAGGTATGAATGTTATTTATATTTCGATGGAATCTTTCCAAAGCTTTATGATTGATTATAAAATGCCTGATGGGCAAGAAGTAACGCCGTTTTTAAATTCTTTAAAACATGATGGGAACACATTTTATTTTGAAAACTTTTTCCACCAAACTGGTCAAGGAAAAACATCGGATGCTGAGTTTTTAATGGAAAACTCCTTATATCCAATGGCACAAGGTGCTGTGTTTGTTAATAAGGCACAGAACACCTACCAAGCAATGCCATCTATTCTTAAAGGGCAAGGCTATAGTTCAGCTGTTCTTCATGGGAACTATAAGACCTTCTGGAATCGAAATGTTATTTATAAAGCATTTGGTTATGATCAATTTTATGATGCCGAATACTATAGCATGTCGGATGAAAATACAAAAAACTATGGCATGAAGGATAAGCCGTTTTTCGAAGAATCCATGCCATTGCTTGAAGGCATGAAGCAACCATTCTATACAAAATTTATTTCATTATCAAATCATTTCCCATTTGAAATGGATCCAGAAGATACAGATTTCCCTGCAGGTGATTATGGGGATACAGTAGTAAATCAATACTTCCAATCTGCTCATTATATGGACCAAGCATTTGAACAGTTCTTTAATGACTTAAAAGCTGATGGCCTATATGATAATACTGTAATTGTCATGTATGGTGATCATTATGGTATTTCTGAAAATCACAACGATGCCATGGCAAAAGTACTAGGGGTAGATGAAATCACACCTGCCATTAATGCAAAATTGCAACGCGTACCATTGTTTATCCACGTACCAGGCGTAAAGGGTGGTATTCAAACCCAGGTTGGTGGAGAAGTAGATGTTCGCCCGACTGTGCTTCATCTATTAGGTATTGATACAAAGGATTACATGGAATTTGGTTCGGATTTACTTTCTAATGAACATCGTAATTGGACATTATTTAGAAATGGTGATTTTGTTTCTTCTGATGCCATTTCAATTAATGAAAAATGTTACTCTTATGATACCGGAGATTTATTGGAAGATAGTTCAACCTGTAAGGACCTAAGTGATAAGGTTAATACAGAGTTACAAATGTCTGATGAAGTGGTTTATAAAGATCTATTACGTTTTTATAAACCTGAAGGATATACTCCAATCAATCCTAACGATTATGAGTATTTGGGACCTAATGGAAAAACGTCAAAAAAAACTGAAGATAAATAACAAAAAAAGAGAGGATGTTCTTCCTCTCTTTTTTGACCGATGGGGAAGTATAACTTTCCTATCAGGCATAAGTGCAACTACGCCTCTGTCTTCGCCCTTTGGGCTCGCCAATCGGCGAGTTTTCTTTATTATTTGCTGTAAAGGAATAGCCATACAGGACAGGTTAGCATATAATAAGTGAAATATTATTAAATTTACGATAGGAGAGATCGCATGAGAGACGTCACCTTATTGAATATATTTGAACATCATATCGCCCAAAAATATTTAAACCGCTCTGGACTTGCCCATGCGATTGCGGTAGCGTATCATGCATTTCATTCAGCAAAAGAATCCCAAGTGGACGTGGATATCGCAGCTAAAGCAGGCCTTCTCCACGATATGGGGCATTATACATGGTATAAAAATGGTAAATGGGATTATGACCTTTATAGACAAAATGATATCCATCCAATAAAGGGTGCGGAGCGTGCACATAAACTTTTAATACGACTAGGGGAAAATCCGATAAAAGCGAAGACCATAGCCCTTGCCATTCTTTTTCATACGGATTCTTTTTTACCGACAAACGATATTGAAAGAACCCCTTTACAGCAGATCGTAAAATGGGCGGATGAGAAAGATGAGGAAGTAGGGGGGGAGCATCACTATCGAAAGATCGACTATGAGCGGGCAAAACAAAGTATTATTCGTTTAGACGAATGGATTGACAGTGACCTTATATAAATGGGTAAAGGCTATGCTCATGATGAGCATAGCCTTTACTTTTTACATGCGGTTAAAACCTTCTTCTTTTAAAAACTCTTCTGCTTCCCCATAGGTGTCAAAGCTGGCATCAAGGTTTAATCCAAAATAAATATTCCACGCATCATTTTCATTTACGACGATGAGCCGATTGTTTTCACTATCCATCCAATGCTCTTCACTTGAATCTCCCACAATCGCTTCTTCTGCTGCCGTCTTTTCGTTTGGTAGAAGACCTTGGATCGCTTCTGCTAACAATTTGCGTAATTGATCAGCAGAAAAGTCGCGGATATTGGCCATTCCTTTTTCGTCCGTTTCATAGTTATCTAAATGACCTGCATAAACAAAGCCATTTCCATTAGGATGTAAATGATAAACGATATTCTTTTTATCCGAAATACTATTTGGTAGTTGGAAATTGACTCGGCCAAGCGAGACCGTTTTTCGCTCTAATTCGGGAAAAGTTTCAATTATTGCTAATTTTTCATTATAAGTAAGCATAAATTCCTCCATTTGTAGATGTAAGTTTTCCTGTGGGGAGATAGTTTCTTTTATGTTCCCTATGAAATTAATTCTCCTCTAAAGATAACATATCTAGCTAGTATATTTTATCATACAGATATTTTACTAAAAGGTAAAACTGATTATTTATTGCTAATAAATGAATTATTGGCAATTTTAATGAATTTGGTGTAAAATTACACTAAATAGATCTTTTATGAAGATGAATGGACCACATCAATGGGATGAAATGGGGGAAAACCAATGGAGCAGAATCCAAAAGAAGAGAGAAGAAGGATATTTAGGCAGGTGCTTTTTACTTTGAGAGAAGAAGGGTACTTATCTCCTGCAATTGTAGAAATGGTTGCCAAGGCACATCATCAATACTACCTCGATTTACTTGAATTAAGTCCACTTCCAGCAAAAGAAAAAGAAACAGTACCAATGGCTGTTCCTCTTAGACCAGCAAAAGTTAAGAAAACAAGGACACTAGATGAGATTCGTGAACGGAACATTACGTGGTTATTAAATATTGGAGTTATTTTCTTACTAATTGGTGGCTTATTTGTTGCTACAAGTAATTGGGAATCAATGACAAGTCTGATGAAAAGTGGATCAATAGCTATTGTTTCCATATTATTTTATGGGATTGCGTTTGTAACAAAAAAAGGTTTGCATATCGATAAAACGGCCTTTGCCTTTACTGTTTTAGGAAGTTTATTTCTACCTATATTTATCCTTTCACTAGGATGGTTCGAACTTTTAGGCCCATATCTGTCTGTCAATGGAGAGGGACGCTATTTACTTGGCATGCTAGGTAGCCTGGTTCCAATTACGATTTACATCTTCCTTGCTAAGAAACTAAATTCTAGATTATTTGTTTGGTTTACGTATGTTTCATTATCAATAGGATTAAGCTTTTTATTGGCAGCATTGAACCTTAGAACCGATTTTTATTATTTAGGAATAGTGATAATTAATACCATCTTCATTATTGCTTACCAAAGATTAAAGGACAGGGTAGCTCTCAAATTGTTTACTCAGGAAATGGTTCCCTATATCCAAATACATCTAATCATTTCAACCCTAACGATGCTTTTTATCTACGATAATGAGGTGATCCATGGCTTTAATTTACTTTTAACAGGAATCATCTATTTGTCGATGATATATGTGAGTGGCAGGAAAGAATATCATTTTATCTTTACGATTATGCTTGTTTATGGTGCCTATCAAGTGATCGAGCATAGCGCTCTAGATCAGATTGGCGCGATATTCTATGCATCCTTGGCCTTTGGATTGGTATTTATTCCTAAAGTATTAGATAATAAATTTTCATTAGAGAAAGTATTTCAATATACAAGTGGAGTCCTATCTGGCTTTGCCTTTATTTATATAAGCGTAGAAGCGTTCTTGATTAGGACAGGAACTCCTTCGATTGTCCTTCTATTTGCCTATCTTATTATGGCTACTAATTTCTTATACTTAGCTTTCAATCGTAAAGAGAGGATTTTTCCTTATTTAAGTTCACTATTTTTTGCATCAACTAGTCTCGAAGCGGTTGACTTACTTAATCATCCGTTTGGAT
Organism: Neobacillus jeddahensis; assembly: GCF_000612625.1. Classification (GTDB taxonomy): domain Bacteria; phylum Bacillota; class Bacilli; order Bacillales; family Cytobacillaceae; genus Neobacillus; species Neobacillus jeddahensis. The sequence goes on along the minus strand of NZ_CCAS010000013.1, from coordinate 35,554 downwards.
TTTTTCCTTTTCCACTTTTGGTCTTTATAGCTGGATTTCTACTTTTTTGTGTCTTTGGATTCCGTCGAATGAAATGGGTCATGATCCTCCAGACTGCTTCAAAGGACGTTGGTATAGGTATCATGGTGCTTGCTGTTTTGATATCGTTCACTTTCCTTATGTGGTGGGAATTAGGGATCATGCTCATCCTACTATCAATATCTGCTTATTTATTACACAAATTTGATGAAAGGGTGCAATATAAGCAAGTAGCGATTTGGGTCATACCGATTGCATGGGGTCTCTCGATCATGGCATTTGGTGAAGAAATGATTGGCTATTCAGGCGTATATGCAGTTAATTATGGATATCCGGTAAATCTTGCCTGTGGAGCCCTCTTTGTTTTATGTTCAAGCTTGCTATGGAATAAGATTGGTGAAATAGAAATAGGGAAACTTTCCTTGTACACGGCACAGATACTTTACACGTTGGCTATTTTTTGCGTATTAGTAGATCCTTTAAATCAACCATGGGTCCAACCAGCTATATTGACAATAGGAATTGGGATGTATACATATCTTTATAAACTCACCGGAATAAAATGGATACCATTTTTTATTAGCATAGAAGTACTGTTTAGCTATTTTTCCATCATACATGCTGTTTCACTACTGATAACATTTAGTCGGTCTGTTGATTCATTAATCGCCTCAACAGGAGCTGTGATTTTGCTGTTAACTGCTTTTATATGGAGGAAATGGGATCATGTCCTATCGTCTGCCTTTGCATGGGTCGGACACATCGTATATCCATTTACATTGGTCTATACTTTGTTTGTTTTTCATGATTTTGCACTTTACAGCTTCATTCTAGCCATTTTTGTATATGCATTGAGTAGTAGATATGCCGTTCGGGAATGGCAGATTAAAGTCTATCTTTATGGTTGTTTTACCTCATTATTTTTTATTGTCACAACTGCTATCAATATGGTCTTTGCTGATTACCTAGGACAATATAATTTTCTTATCACCAGTGGCTTAATTCTTTTATTCTCATTGGTCGTGAAGGGAGAATATGCAAGGCGAACCACTTATTACTTAGTGTCATTTTCAATGCTTGGGATTGGTTTTTCACTTTTGATCTATCCATATAATGGGCTTCAATATCTTGTAACCCTTTCCTATGTGGTGGGATTATTAGTCTATTTGCATAAGGTAAAATGGGATATTTTTGGGCTGGTTCCATTAATATTTGCATTTTTTGCAACAGTGGAGTTCTCGTATTCGAGTGAAATAATGGGGCTTGAAAACATGCTACTTTTCGGTGGTTTGGGAATTCTCATGATTTTTATTGGGCAAAGTATTTACAAAAAGGTTGTTTCTAATGGGAAAATGCTTCTTGATACAAAGATTGATGGATATACAATGGTATCCTTCTTATATTTTGTGTTTATGTACTTTATTGACACAGAAAATCTTTGGACGCATGCCTTACCAGGGTGCCTCATCGCCATCGCCATCTGGCTGCAGGCAAAAAGAGTACCAGTAGGTGCATCCGTATTTATGTCCATCCTCGGAGGAACCTATCTATTACAGCCCTATTATTCGGTCATATATAGGTTGAATATTGCGGATTTATGGAAACGGGAGGTACTTGTCCTTCCCTTTATTCTACTGGTTATTTTTATTCAAAAAAATCTAAAAGGAAGGTATGCTGAAAGTATAAAAGCTATCCAATGGGGAGTATTAATCTCCGTTTCTCTGCTCCTAATCCAGGATGGCTTAGCTAGCAATACCGTGTATGATGCCATTATTTTAGGAACACTTTCATTAGTATCTATGCTGACAGGAATGTTTCTCCGTATTAAATCTTACTTTTTTGTTGGGGCAGGGGTGTTACTATTAAATGTATTCCTGCAAACCAGACCATATTGGGGCAACATGCCATGGTGGGTATATTTATTAATAGCAGGCATGGTCTTAATTACTGTTGCAAGCTTTAATGAATGGCATAAGCAAAAAGTACAAAAGGGGGAGTCCACCTTCTTTACCCTGATAAAGAATAAAATAATCGAGAAAATAAAAAATTGGGATTAAATAAAAAGGAGCCTGTTGCCTTGGGATTACGATCCCCAAAGGTGACAGACTCCAATATTTTTGTACGATTATGAAACAGATATAAGTGACTCCGACTCGCTTTGTTTCCCACCTTTTTTTAATCCGTTAAAAAATCTAAATTCCCGCCGGCTTGTCTTGTGCTTGGCTACAGAAAGCTATCGCTTTCTGTACGCATTAAGAGAAACTAAGCCGATTTTCAATCGTAAGACTTGCCTGATTCCCTTCCCTTCCCCATTGTAAACTGACTTTTTGGAAAAAATAGTGAATAATATCATATCTTTACTGTTAAAAAAGTACTCGATATTTGTTTTTTGTTGATTTCTTTACGACCCCCAGGTTTTTTAAGGAACCATCGAATAGTCTTATAACAAGTAAGGAGTAACAGTTGATGGAGGTTTGTGATGGGAAACATTTTAATTGATATCGATAAATTACTAGAGGCCACATCAGAGCTAACATCTGAAAAGAACAGTCATATGGTGAAAATGGTAGAGATTGATCAATTACTAGAGAACACTAGGGAATGGTAAGATAAAGAATTTAACTCATTTCCTTATCATGTTTTATATACTTGCTTGAATGCCTTCCACTTACACGAAGGCATTTTTTTTGTCGAAAATTTTAGGTTTGATGTTTTCTCTTCACTAATACGCTTTAAAGCAAAAAAATATTTTCCCCATTTCTATTGCTTTTAAAACAAAAAGATACTAGAATAATTTTAATATAAAAAATTTTTTGACAATAATTATATTGAACGAGGTCAAGGGGGATGGAAGTTACATGAAAAAAAGAGTTCAGGCATTTTCTATTGCAATGGCAGGAATGTTGCTGCTAGCTGGCTGTGGTAGTAAAGAATCAGCAGGAGGTTCGGAAAAGGGAGGCGCGGATAAGGAATTCAAAGTGGGGATTACCCAATTTGCACCGCACCCTTCATTAGATGCTGCGACGGAAGGCTTTAAAAAGGCTTTAAAAGACAAGGGGATTAAAGTTAAATATGATGAACAAAATGCTCAGGCAGATATGAATAACACGCAAACAATTGCTACAAATTTTGTGGGTGATAAAGTAGATTTAATTTTTGCAAATGCAACTCCTAGTGCGACAGCGGCATTGAATGCTACCAAGGATATTCCCATTATCTTTACATCGGTAACAGATCCTGTTGGGGCAGGATTGGTTGAGGCATTTGACAAGCCGGGGAAAAACATTACCGGAACAACTGACAATCATCCGGAAGCAACGAAAAAAACCATTAGTTTTATTACTGACGAAGTGAAAGCAAAGAATATCGGTGTCATCTATAACTCTGGTGAACAGAATTCTGTTGTTCAGATTGAGGAAGTTAAAAAGATTGCTGAAGGACAGGGAGCTAAACTTGTAGAAGTATCGGTTTCTACTACAGCAGAAGTGAAGCAGGCCGCCGAATCATTAGTTGGGCGCGTGGATGCTATTTATATCCCAACGGATAATACTGTTGTGACAGCGCTTGATTCAGTTATTTCGGTTGCAAACAGCAAAAAAATACCCCTTTTCGTTGGTGAACTGGACTCTATGAAAAAGGGAGCAGTTGCAGCAAGTGGCTTTAGCTATTTTGATCTAGGTTATCAATCAGGTTTAATGGCTGCAGATATTTTAAGCGGCATGAAGAAGGCGTCTGAAATTCCAGTTGAATTGCCTAACAGCCTAAAGCTAGTTATTAATAAGAAGGCAGCTGAAACGCAAGGACTCAAGGTAAATGAGGATTGGAAGAACTTAGGCGAGTTTTATGAAGGAAATGAATGAGCAATGCTTCAAGGAGGAAGCCTTTTTAGGGGTTAACTCCTTGATTTTTACATAGGAATGAAAGCAGCTTTTATTGATTATTAAAATAGACGAAAAGACATAAAGAAAGGATGATCTTCATGTTTACAGCCCTTTTTGGTTCATTTGAAGCAGGAATCATATATGCGATTATGGCACTGGGCGTTTATCTTTCCTTTCGGATTCTGGATTTTCCAGATTTAACGGTGGATGGAAGTTTTGTAACAGGGGCTGCCATTTCGGCAATTCTTATCGCGAATGGTGTCAACCCCTTTTTAGCAACAATCGGGGCTTTATTTGCAGGATTTGCAGCTGGGTGTATGACGGGACTTCTCCATACGTTTGGGAAAATAAATAATTTACTTTCTGGAATCCTCATGATGATTGCTTTATATTCGATTAACCTAAGAATCATGGGGCGATCCAATATTCCGTTATTAAATACGGATACGGCCTTTACAAAAATTAGTGAAGTTTTTGAAAAAACAGGCATTGATTCTTTTTTCAATAGCCTTTTAACTTCGGTAGGTCTTGGGGATAGTCTGCCCGAAACATGGGGAATTCTCATCTTTATGATTCTCGTCACGTTCTTAATTAAATTCATGACTGATTTGTTCTTACAAACGGAAATTGGTCTCGCTGTCAGAGCAACGGGAGACAACAAGCGAATGATTCGTAGTCTTTCTGCTAACACCAACCTCCTTGTCGTCCTTGGACTCGGTTTATCTAATGCCTTAGTTGCTTTCTCTGGTGCTCTTATTGCCCAACAGGGAGGATTTGCTGACGTCGGCATGGGTATCGGAATGATCGTGATCGGCTTAGCATCAGTGATTATTGGAGAGGCCCTATTTGGCACAAAAACCATCGCCAGAACAACTCTTGCCGTTATTGGCGGGTCCATCATTTACCGAATTGTCGTAACCTTAGCGCTTCGGGTTGATTTCTTGGATCCAGGTGATATGAAGCTCATTACTGCCCTCATTGTAATTCTTGCACTTACTACACCGAAAATCATTGAAGGCTCTAGAGAGAAAAAGCGGAAGGCCCGTAGAAAAGCTGAACGAATGAATCAGATCCAGGCTTCTGCTCATGCAAAGGGGGATCACCATGCTACGCTTAAATCAGATTCATAAGATTTTTAATGAAGGGACGCCCGATGAAAAAATAGCTATTGATCATGTGAACTTAACCCTTGAACCCGGGGATTTCGTCACCGTCATTGGAAGTAATGGAGCTGGCAAGTCTACGTTAATGAATATCATTTCAGGTGTATTAACTCCAGATGTTGGGGAAGTGCAAATTGGCGGTAAAAATGTAACAGGGGTGTCCGAATTTAATCGTTCTAAAATGATTGGCCGTGTTTTTCAGGATCCGATGGCAGGTACGGCCCCAAGTATGACGATTGAAGAAAATCTTGCAATGGCTTATTCACGAAATAAAACGCGTACATTCCGAAGAGGGGTAACGAAAAAACGGCGTGATTATTTCTGTGAAGTCCTCGAATCCTTGCATCTCGGGTTGGAGAATCGTTTACAAGCGAAAGTAGGTTTACTATCTGGTGGGGAGCGGCAGGCACTTTCCTTATTAATGGCGACCTTTACAGAGCCCTCTATTCTACTACTTGATGAACATACGGCTGCGCTAGATCCATCAAGGGCAGAGCTAATTACCAATTTGACAAAGGAAATTGTAAGGAAATACAACCTTACTACTCTTATGGTTACTCATAATATGCAGCAAGCGATTGATTTAGGAAATCGGTTAATTATGATGGATAAGGGACAGGTGATTTTTGAGGTAACAGAAGAAAATAAATGGAATCTAACCATTGAAAGTTTATTAAGTGAATTTAAAAGAATTCGTGGTGTACAAATGTCAAGTGATCGTGCCATATTGTCGTAAGTGAGCAAAGTTACGAGCATCTAATCATGGGATTGATAATAAAAAAACATACTTCAGGGGCAATCCAACTCATTTCTGTTGGGTTGTTTTTTTCTATAGTCTAATAAAAAATGGTATTGTAGTAAGTAACAAACATAATATTACGAATATAGAGTGAGGTGAAGGCATGGAATTAGATCCGGTTTTACAAAAATTGAAAGTGCATACCCCTAAGATTTTAGGCAGTGAGAGATTTTCAAAATATGCGGTTATGATTCCACTACTTCAAAAAGAAGATGGAATTCATATCTTGTTTGAGGTTCGTTCCCTTGAATTAAGACGGCAGCCAGGAGAGATTTGTTTTCCGGGAGGAAGAATTGACCCGGAGGATTTAGATGAAAAAGGTGGCGCTGTACGTGAGACGGTTGAGGAATTAAGAATTGATGAAGAAGATATATCGGATGTTTACCCACTTGATTATATGATTTCTCCGTTTGGAATGATTCTCTATCCGTATGTTGGCTATATTAAAAAACCTGACCGAATTTCGCCAAACCCATCAGAGGTAGGAGAGATCTTTACTGTACCGTTAGCTTTTTTTATGAAGAATAATCCAGAAATTTATCGAGTCCAATTTAAAGCAGAACCAGAGGAAAATTTTCCATTTGATCTGATTCCTGGTGGTGAAAAATACCAATGGCGAGCAAGAGGATTGGAGGAATATTTTTATCGATATGGTGATAGGGCAATCTGGGGACTAACTGCTAGGATTCTTGCCCATTTTATTGAAATTATCCGTTAATTTAAGGATGCTATCCTCCTTGGTAGTATAGTTAATTTTTGATATAACAAGTTCAACAGTGGTTTTCTTAGGGAAATTACTGTTTTTTCTTTTGTATTTATTCCACAGTCTTTTATACAAGGACAAATGTGCATTGGAGAAGGAAAAAACACTTGAATATTTTCGGAATTGTAATAAAATTAAGATTATATTTTTGATAGATAAGGGGATGTATCAATGAAGGTTATTAAATTTGGCGGATCCTCTTTAGCATCGGGGAAGCAACTTGAAAAGGTATTTCAGATTGTTTTATCAGATCCCGAACGAAAAGTTGTCGTCGTATCAGCACCTGGCAAGAGATTTTCAGATGATTCAAAGGTAACTGATTTATTAATTGAAGTTGCTGAACTTTGTTTAGCGAATAAAAATCCTCAAATCAGGCTTGAAGAGGTTATCGAAAGATATGCAGCCATTGCGGAGGAATTAGCACTTCCAGATCGGGTCATGGCCGAAATCTATGACGATTTAATGGTAAGAGTTGCGAGTAATAAAAGTAAACCTGACCGATTTATCGATTTACTGAAGGCGAGTGGTGAGGATAATAATGCAAAATTGGTGGCTGCTTATTTTCGTGAGCAAGGAGTAGAGGCTTACTATGTTGATCCTAAAGAGGCAGGTCTGTTAGTAAGTAATGAACCAGGTAATGCCCAAGTCTTACTGGAATCCTATGACCGGCTGTTTGCACTCAGTCAACATCCTGGAATTTTAATCTTTCCTGGTTTTTTTGGCTATAGTGAAACAGGTGAAGTGTGTACTTTTTCGCGGAGTGGTTCTGATATTACAGGTTCTATTCTTTCTAACGCGCTAAAGGCAGATTTATATGAAAATTTTACAGATGTGGATGCTGTTTACTCTGTTAATCCAACAATTGTGAGCCAGCCAAGAGAGATAAAGGAATTAACCTACCGTGAAATGCGTGAATTGTCCTATGCCGGCTTTACCGTATTGCATGATGAAGCACTTGTTCCAGCATATAAAGCTGGTATACCAGTTCAAATAAAGAATACAAATAATCCGAATGCACCAGGAACAAGAATAGTGAATGTACGTGATAACATCAACGGTCCGGTTATTGGTATTGCCAGCGATCAAGGGTTTTGTAGTATATATGTTAGCAAATACTTAATGAATAGAGAAATTGGCTTTGGCCGAAAGCTGTTAGGAATTTTAGAGGATGAAGGTCTCTCCTATGAACATACGCCATCTGGTATTGACGATGTCTCGATTATTTTAAGAGAAAATCAGTTAGATGTTAACATGGAGGCAAAGATTATTAAGCGAATTAAGACAGAATTACATGCGGATGAAGTGAAAATCGAACATAGTCTTGCACTTATTATGGTGGTTGGAGAGGGGATGCGTCAGAACGTTGGGACAATGGCAAAAGCATCCAAGGCATTAGCAAAGGCTTCGGTTAATATTGAAATGATTAACCAAGGCTCCTCAGAGGTAAGTATGATGTTTGGGGTTAAGGAAGTCGATGAAAAAAGAGCTGTTCAGGCTTTATATGAGGAATTCTTTATGGCAGTAACCGCATAAAATCAATAAAAAGGTGCGTCGACTAAGACGTACCTTTTCCCTGTCATTTCTTAATCTTCTTATTCGTGCGAATGCCAGCCCAAATGGCAATGACAAGACCGCCTAATGAATCCGCAATTAAATCGGTCATGGTATCCTTATTACCTCCGCCTTGTAAGGTCATACCAATCAATTGGTCACAGCTAAACTCATACACTTCCCAAAGTACACCGCCCAATGCTGCAAACGAAAGAGTAAAGAGAAACACAAACCACGGTGAAATAGCCTCACCTGCATTTCTATGGATGAGTCTTTCATATAAGGCAATACCTGAAAAGGCAAGGATGGCACCGCTAATGAAATGCATGAAAGTGTCCCACCAACCAAGGCCATACCAACCTAGTATCGAGCCGAAATATTGTGATCCGATCAAGAAGATTAAATAAGATAGGACAATCGGTAAATTGAATTGAAGTTTAGTGAAAAAGGCTAAGATAAGGGGGATAGCCCCGCATATAATCCCCCCAATTGCTACAGTTGATTTAAAGGAATCCTCATTTTGATAGTAATAGACTGCCAAAACAGCCATGAAAATAACATATAAGGTACTAAATAGAATGACAAGCTTCCGGTTCATTCAAATCACCTCTACACTTTTTCTTTTCTAAAAAGGGAATAAATAGCTATAAGTAAACCGCCGGATAGACCACAAAGTAAATCCTCCATCGTATCCTGATTTCCACCTCTTTGCATCGTATGTGTTAATGTCAAATCACCAACATATTCATAAATTTCCCAAAGCACACTCGACATCGTCGCTAGTGACAGAACGAACAGAAATAGAATCCAAGCTGAGACACCTGCTCGCATCTTTTCAGGAATCCAGCATTTATATAGGACTATGCCGATCACCCCTACTAATATACCCTTATAAAAGTGAAGGGTAGAATCCCACCATTTATGATGCAGGTAAAAGCTAGAGATCGACCCTAAAAATAATGAACAAAATAAAAACAGATAATAACCGAAGATGATTGGGATGTTAAAAGGATTATTTTTCAACCTTAGGAGGACAAGTGGTATAGAACTAACAACGATTCCTCCTAGAGCCACCTGCCATCGTGATGAATCATCCTTTATCATGTAATAAATAAATAATGCAACCATAAATAGACTAAACCCTATGCTTAATAGTACTAACATCCACTTTTTCATCTTGATCATCTCCTATCAAATAACTCCCTACAATTATGTCCAAATCAACATACTTATATATTCCGCTCGCAAATAGGAAATAAAAACGGTATAGTGTAAAGGTATCAAACATCCATTTTATCAAATGAATCTTGATGGAGGTTCCTAATGCAGAAAGCACAAATTCCTACATATGAGCGGATTGCAATTGATTTAGCAAATAGAATATATGATGGTAAATTTAAGGTAGGAGAAAAGATCCATGGCAGGTCCACTTTGGCAAGTGAATACAAGGTTTCCCCTGAAACGGTAAGGAGAGCTATCAAGATTCTAGAAGATGTCGAGATTCTTCAATCTACAAAGGGCAGTGGAATCATTATTTCTTCTCGAGAAAATGCCTATAAATATATTCATCGATTTTCTAATTTAGCCAGTATTAAAGATCTTGAAAAGGAAATGAACAAACTTATCACTGAGAGGGATAAGCTTGATGAGCAGCTGTTTGATACCCTGAGAAAGATTATGGACTACTCAGGAAAGCTTCGTCACACCAATCCACTGGCACCGATTGAAATAGAAATATTCCCAGGCTGTATCCATATTGGCAAAACAATTTCTGAAGTAAAGTTTTGGCAGAATACAGGAGGGACCGTGATTGGGATGAAGCGGAACGGGGAATTAATTATCTCGCCAGGACCATATGCTCTTATTCAAGAAGGGGACATCTTACTTGTGATTGGGGACGATAAGACATATGATCGGGTAGTTCATTTTCTCGAGGATGCATATGAACAGGAAGAAGCCGGTCGCAATTGACCGGCTTCTTTTTCATTGAAATAGGTGGTTAATCTAATAACCCTTCTTTTTCTAAAAATTCCTTGGCTACCTTAGCAGGTGACTGCTTGAGACTGTCTACCTTATAATTTAGCTCACGCATTTTTTCATCAGATAGTTTACCGGCTAGGGTATTAAGAGCTTTTTTCACTTCTGGGTGTTCCTCTAGGGTGCTTTCTTTAATAATAGGCACTGCATAATAGGGAGGGAAAAAGTTTTTGTCATCCTTTAATACCTTCAAATGAAAGGCCTCGAGTAAGCCATCAGTCGAAAAGGCATCGATGACATCACTTTTATGGTTATCAAGTGCAGTATAGCGTAAACCGCCATCGACCGCTTTGACGTCTTTGAATTCCAGATTATATGTTTTAGAAAGACCGATTAAACCATCTTCTCGATTTGGAAATTCGATAGTAGGACCCATGGTTAAATTTCCGCTAACTTTCACTAAATCTGAGATCGTCTCCAATCCAAATTCTTTAGCGGTATCTTGTCGAACTGCTAAGGCATAGGTGTTATTAAATCCGATCGGTTTTAATAAGTCAATATTATATTTTTGTTTAAATTCTTTTTGAACATATTCATATACTTTATCTGGGTCACTTTCTGGCGGCTGATTTAAAATATTTACCAAACCTGTCCCTGTATATTCTACATATACATCGATATCTCCACTTTGAATCGCACTAAAAGCGACTTGAGTCCCACCAAGATTTAATTTTCTCTCTACTTTAATATCAGTCTTATTTTCTACTAAATCTGCTAGCATATTTCCTAAGATTATCGATTCACTAAAATTCTTAGAACCAATTACAATCTTATCTTCCGCATTAGCGGTTGTATATACTTTGAATGCACCAGCCACAATGATTACAAATGAGGTAAGTCCAATCAGCCATCTTTTTGTTTTTTTACCTACTTTAGCTGTTCTTTTTGCAGATGTTTGTTTATTTGTATAAGAAAGGCCTGATTCAAGTTTACCAACAACAAAGTCAATTAAGAGAGCTAGAATACAAGCGGGAATTGCTCCGGCCAAAATCATATGATTATCGACGGTTTGTACCCCAGAGAATACGAGGTATCCAAGCCCGCCTGCTCCAACGAAAGCAGCAATGGTCATTAAACCAACAGCTGTTACCGCTGAAATTCTGATACCCGCCATAATCATCGGGAAGGCTAGTGGTAACTGAACCTTTCTCATTGTTTGACTCTTGGTCAGACCGATACCTTTGGCGGCTTCCAGAATGTCTCCATCAATATTTGTCAATCCAGTATAAGTGTTCTTGACGATAGGTAGTAATGAATAAAGGACGACCATGACAATCGCTGGTGAACTACCAATTCCGATAAACGGAATGAGGAAACCAAGTAGAGCCAAGCTCGGAACGGCCTGAATAACGTTTGTTGTGCCAATAATAGGTTTTGAAAGCTTTGGCTCATTTGAAATCAAAATGCCAAGAGGTATCCCAATAATAATGGCGATAAGGACGGAAATAATGCTTAAATAAAGATGTTCACCCAATAAACTTAGTATTTGCTGATAATTTTCCGTTAAATAATTCAAAAAAGCACTCATTAAAACGCCACCTCCAAGTCAATTAATTGGCTGCTTAATGCCGATAGAATGCTACTTCTTGTAATTAACCCTGTTAATTGGTTAGCGTTGTTGACAACAGGCAAATAACCAATTTTATGTTCATTCATGGTTGCTAAGACAGATATTAAGTTAGCATCCTGTGAAACGGATTGGACTTGGTGCTCCATGACCATTTCAATTGATGTAGTTCGATTTAACAGTTGAATACTTTTTAATGTGACAAGTCCTTTAAGGACGTTTTGTTTATCTGTCACCATGAGACTATCTACTTTGTTGTCCTTCATTATTTCAATCGCCTGGAGAACATTTCGCATTGCATTAATCTTTACCGGTTGATGAATCATAATATCCTCAGCCAATAATAATTCAGGATTATTCCAGACTCTTCTTTTTCCGATAAAGTCTTCAACGAAATCATTAGCAGGATTTTTAAGAATGTTTTCAGGTGTATCATATTGAAGAATATCTCCATCTTTTAATATACAAATTTTATCTGCTATTTTAATAGCTTCATCCATATCATGAGTAACAAAGATGATGGTTTTATTTAATTCCTTTTGCATCTGGAATAATTCATCTTGAAGTGAACTTCTTGTAACCGGGTCTAATGCGCTGAAGGGTTCATCCATTAGGATGATGTCGGAGTTAGTGGAAAATGCTCTAGCAACGCCAATTCTTTGCTGCTGACCACCGCTCAATTCTTTTGGATATCGATGCAAAAACTCTTTTGCGTCTAAACCAACTATCTCCAGTAATTCACCTGTTTTTTTCTCAATAGCTGCAGGATCTTCACCTTTTAATTTTGGAATCAGCTCAAGGTTTTCTTTTATCGACATATGCGGAAAGAGACCAGTGTTTTGAATCACGTATCCAATATTTCTTCGTAATTCAATCGGATTCATCGTCGAGATATCTGTCCCATTGACGAATATTTTACCTGACGTTGGCTGAGTCAATTTGTTAATCATTTTAAGTAAAGTCGTTTTTCCACAACCGCTTGGCCCGATAAAAACAACAAGTTGACCAGCTTCAATTTCTAATGAAAATGGATTAATGATTGTTTTTGTTCGATATTTTTTAACAATGTTATGGAATTTAATCAATTTCATTCCCCCTAATCTAATATCATGTTATATTAGTAACAACTTAATGATAACATAAAAGTTGTTGGTTTGTCTAATTCGCCTAATAAATAGGGGAGAAAACCTTTATAAATCACATCTTTTACTGAATGTGAAAGTTAAAATTTGCAATATTGCTAATATAAAATGTTAAAATAGAGAGAAGTAGTTTCTATAAAGAGGGGGAGTTATGTTGAGCTTTGTTCGGGACAAAGTCAGTACGAAGTTTTTTCTATTCCTCATGTTTGCCTTTTTACTGATTCATGTACCATTCCTCGGGAACTATGTAAAAATAATCAATACGTTAATCCATGAATCAGGCCATGCTTTGATTGCTCTTTTGGGTGGAAATGTTGAAACAATTTCTTTATTTATGAATTCTGAAGGTGCAACAATCAGTAATCAGTCTACATGGATTGGCAGCTTCTTCACAAGTCTTGCTGGTTATACGTTTGCCTCTTTTATGGCTTTTTTATCTTTTTTATTAATAGGGAGAAAAAAGGAAATAATCCTAATTGATATCATATTGGGGTTTATATTCTTGAATTTAATTTTTTGGGTGCGAAATCCGTACGGAATTTTTTGGCTCTGTTCATTTGCTGTTGGGTTTCTGTTATTGCTCATAAAAGGAAGTCAAGAATTAAGAAATCATTTGTTACTGTTAATTGCTGCCATCTTGTTAGTGGATTCGCTACAAAGTGCATATGAAATACTCTACATTAGTATTTTTCAACCACAATCAGCAGGTGATGCTGCTAATCTAGCACGATTGACTGGCTTTATACCTGCACCTTTATGGGGGCTTTTCTTCTTCGTTCAATCAATTGGGTTTTGTTATTTTGGTTTAATAAGGGGGTATTATAAGTTAGGGAGTTTTCACAAACAACACTAGAAGGGGGATAATGTGTATGAATATCATAGATGTGATGAGCACAAGACGAAATATAAAGGTATTCAAGCCGGATGTTATTAAGGATGAATTAATTAATAAATGGCTTCAGACCGCATCATTGGCTCCAAATCATCGTATGACTGAACCATGGGAGATTTATGTAATCGGCAAGGAAACAAGAGCTAAGTTGAACCATAAAACGAATTTTGGTGATGCCCCATTTCTAATGGCAGTCGTATCAAGGAATGGTGCTACAGTAGTTGAGACGGAAGAAAACGTAGTGGCAACCGCATGTTTTATTCAAAATTTTAACTTGGCGGCATGGGCAGAGGGGGTTGGGACATTTTGGTCATCTGTAGGGATAACCCCAAAGAACAAACAAATTCTTGGGGTAACTGATGACAGTACCATCCTTGGAGTTTTAGGAGTTGGCTATCCAAAAGTTGTCCCAGATCCAAAACCACGGACTCCGATTCAGAACAAAATAACAAGTTTACCATAATATAAAAAAGTCAACCGATTTATTTGGTTGGCTTTTAATTGTTAGTGACTCATCAAATTAAATACAGTTTATCGTTGATGATGAAATCTTTTAGTCGATATTATCGTTCATTTAATATATATTTAGTGAATGGACCAGAGCTTAAAAGACCTATACTAGGTCAACATCATTCTGTATAAGAATAGGTACTCGAAACCAAACTAAACGTTATGGAAACAAGATTGGAAGGTGTCAAGATGGTAAAAATTTTCACAGATATTGACTTGGACGGCTTAGGTTGTGGGTTAATTGCCAAAATAGCCTTTGGGGAAAAGGCAAATGTATTTTATAGTTCATATCGAAATTTAAATCAAAGAGTAGATTCGTTTATTTCACATCCGGGTAATAATCATGAAGATGTATATATTACGGATTTAGCCGTTAATGAAGTTATCGAGAAAAAACTGGAAGAACGATTTCAGCACGGAAGACATATTCAAATGATTGATCATCATGTGACAGCAATGCACTTTAATCAATACAAGTGGGGGAAAGTCCTACCCGAGTATGAGAATGGTAAAAAGACATGCGCAACCTCACTATTTTATGATTTCCTTATTGAGCAAGAGATGATGGACCGAAATCATGCGCTTGAAGAGTTTATTGAGTTAGTTCGTCAATACGATACGTGGGAATGGGATGAAAATAATAATGTAGCGGCTAAGCGCTTAAATGATTTATTTTACATAATGAACAGAGAACAGTTCGAAGAAGAAATGCTTAAACGGTTAACAGAGAATAAAGACTCATTTAGGTTAACCGATACGGAAAATATGATTCTTGATATCGAAGAGCAAAAAATTAATCGCTATATCCATTCCAAGAGTAGACAAATTGTCCAAACCATTGTAGACGATTATTTTGTTGGAATTGTACACGCTGAACAGTATTTGTCTGAGCTTGGAAACGCCTTGAATAATATTTACCCCCATTTGGATATGATCGTTCTTATGAATGTTAGTGGAAAGAAAATGGGCTTTCGTACAATCCATGAAGAAGTGAATGTAGCCGAATTCGCTCAAAAATATGGCGGGGGTGGACACCCGAAAGCCTCAGGATCAGAAATGACAAAAGAAGCATTTGAAACTTTTATTGTAAATGTTTTCGACTTAAGCCCGCTTAAACCGGATGCAGATAGGAATGAGTATAATGTTAAGGATTCATTATTCGGGACCAGCTATCAAAATCAAAGCGGAGAAAATTCTTATATTCTTCCAGCGGGTGAAGGAACTTTCTATGTGGTACATAATGGGGAAAGAGCAAATGAAATATTTTCAAATTTCCAAGCTGCAGAGCACTATATAAAAAGAAATTATTCCTCATGGCTACGACAAGATCAAGAATATCTAAAACAGGTTTCATCCTCTCTTCGTGTCCCACTTGAAGAATTAAAAGAAAATTATATTGAAATGATAAGTAATCATTTGATTGATATTGAGAGCAGATAAATGAGAGCTGGGGATGCCCAGGCTCTTTTTTTTGGGGTTTATTTACTTTGTAGAAGGGTTACATAGTAGCTACCAGGTAAGTTACTCCTAGGTAAAAGGAATTACTATTTTAAAATTGTAATTTATACGAAATAGAATGTTAACCCAATTTCATCATCCTGTAATAATACTAAGTTATCATGGTTACATGGTGGATGATTCCAACGTATATCAAAAGACAATAATGGTAAGAGTTTTTTTGAGGAAAATAAAGCTATGGGGTGATGTGATGAATACCACTTCAAAAAGGAGTAAATTTTTCGATAATGCAAAATTTATTTTGATTTTCCTTGTTGTTTTTGGCCATATGATAAGTCCTTTGAAGGAGGATAATGGTATCTTATTCACTTTATATACAGTTATCTTTTTATTTCATATGCCAGCCTTTATTTTAATCTCTGGATACTTTGCAAAAGGGTATAAAAAGAAGGGCTACTTCTTAAAATCAACAAAGAAAATATTAATCCCTTATTTTATCTTTCAAATTATTTATTCGATTTATTACTATTTGATCGGACAGGAAGAGCGATTAGCTTTTGATTTCTTACATCCTCATTGGTCATTATGGTTTTTGTTGAGTTTATTTTTTTGGAACTTGTTATTATATGTATTTGCAAGGTTGGGATGGCCTGGGTTTGCAGCGGCTGTCATAATAGGGATCGCCATTGGGTACGTAAATCATGTGGGAAGTTTTTTAAGTTTATCTAGAACGATTGTTTTCTTTCCGTACTTTTTATTGGGTTATTTACTTAATGGAAATCAGTTAAAACGACTCATTCGTGCAAAATTTTCATTCCCACTTGGTATTGTCATCATTATGTTAACATGGTTCTTGTTGGGTTATACCTTCCCAAAAGACGCTGTCCCATGGTTATTGGCTGATACCTCTTACGAGAGTATGGGGGGCATGGAATGGACGGATGGTTTTATTCGTGCACTACAATATGGGTTGACACTTATCGTTGTGTTTGGCTTTTTATCACTAATCCCGTCCACTCAATATAAATTAACAAAAATTGGCGAACGAACGTTATATGTCTATCTGTTCCATGGTTTTATTATTAAATCGCTTCAAGCGATAATTCCTGAGGAAAGCTTAGTATTCATTTCAGGAAATTATCTGTTACTAATGAGTATTTCTTTAATCATTTGTCTAATTTTAGGAAGCTATATGATTAAAAAATATACTCAACCACTGGTAGAGTTAAAGGTATAGGCCGTAATCTTCAACTACACAGAAAAGCCGAACATGATTGTCCGGCTTTTTTGCTATTTATATGGTATTGGTTAAAATCCAAAAATCGAACTAACAAAATTCTTCTTTTTTCTTTTGATCTTGCTTTGTTCAAAGCTAATTGTTTTTTCAATTTGTGAAGGTAAGTTCAGTTGGTTAAATTGACTTTGAAGCAATTCGAGCTGTTGTGATAATTTTTTAACTTGGTCCTGCAAATCTTCTATTTCACGGCGATGTTGTAGGAGTTGATAAGAAGCAACAGAATCTGCCTTCGTATTTAAGCTAATTTCTAGTTCGTTTACCTTCATAGTTAATTTTTCAATGACCTTATCATTTTCTACAGACTTCATAGCGCCCTTACGTATATTTTTTTCCTCATTCACTGGAGTAATTTCATGGAGCAATGTTCCATTTTGAAGCTGTTCATGAATCTCTTTGAAAAGATTAATATCATCGTTGGTAAAATGATAATGCCCCCGATCATTTTTTTCCATCGGTAATCTAAGCTGCTTAACCCAACGTTGAACCGTACTAGCAGACACCCCTAATAATTTTGCTACTTCGCTTGTATTCATGTCAAATCCTCCTAACGATAGAATAAGCCAAAACCATAAGTGACGATCGACCAAAGGAAACTACAAAAATTCAAGGTGCTTCAACTAACTAGACATAAAGATAGTGAAATTAACCCCAAAATTTCCACCATTTTTTTTCTTTTGCTCCTGCAACATCACGAAAGCTTGTTAGCATTTGTTGAAAAGCTAGTTCTCTTTGTGTTACTTCATGTCGGTATTGATTTCGTTCTTTGAGTAAAAATTCACGATCTCGTGAAATTGTTTCAGACAAATTGGTAATTTCATTATTGGTGGCATCAACATAATGAGATAATTCAGTTGTCGTCTCAGATAACTGCTTTGTGAGTGTGAAAATTTCCTCAGAAGTATCAATTGAAACGGTGGTTATCCTGTTTGCGAGGTGGCCAAGGGAATCTTTTGTCACCTCGGTGGCTTTTTCGAGTGTCTCAGTTAATTCTTGTATTTCAACTTTCGTGTTGGCTGTTGATTTATAAATGGAATCAGAAACGGCTTTTACCGTAAAAAGCTGCCCGTTTTTAATTTCCTTCTTTACCTCTTCCACCACTTCTTTGCGAACAACATTTCGAATTTCATCCTTTACTTCATTTAAAAATGTTTTCTTATACGTTTCCATTGCATCAAAAAATAGTTCCGTATTTTTCATTGCACTTTCTTCTAGTGGAACTGGTAACATTTCTTCTTCAGAGATGATTTCTACTGAGACATCAGCTGTAGGCTTTATTGTAGCTATTTCTTCCGGTTCCTGTCGTTTTTGCATCCTTTGTCTAATTAAGTGCTTGCTCACTTTGTTGCCAGCCATATGTTTAATTTCTAATAGTTGTTCCATTTCCAAATTAGTATAAATTCTTGCCCCTTGTTTTGTACGAGGGATGTCAAGTAAATCGGCAAAATCTCGTTCCCATTGGCGAACTGTTCCAGGTGTGACATTTATTTTTTTGGAAACTTCTTTTAAGGTATAAGTTTTCACACTAATCATTCCTCTCTATTTGTATATAGGAAATAATTTTTTCTTAGACTAGTTATTCACCATCTGGTATGTGTTTTTCCTGCCGCATGACAAAAGCTATCAAAACAAGACGTAATTTTCAAAATAACAACATATTCTTGCAATATATGTGGGCAACCACCATAAAATAAAAAAGTGCAGGCACATTTCGCTTGAAATGAGTTCCTGCACTTTTTTATATTGAATGGACTACCTAGTTAATCAACCAATCCAAGCTGCTTTAGCCCATTATAAATCCCTGAATTTGTTACTTCAGTTGTTTTATGCTTTGCGTATTGAAAAATATTAGGATGTCCGTTCCCCATGGCGAAACTTTCTCCAACCGTTTGGAGCATTTCTTTATCATTCATGCCATCCCCGAAGGCGATTGAAGTTTCTTTTTCAATACCAAGCCGTTTTAATACCATCTGAATTCCGTACCCTTTATTTACTTTGTCTCTAATGACGTCATAACAATGACGCATCCCGTCTACATTTACTTGAGATAAATGGATACTTTCCTCCTGGTTATAGGGAGCAAGATCATCTTCCTTCACATTCACTAACGTCATTCCGAGAACATCGTAATGGTTTGATGGAGAAAAAGCGACATTCTTATGTAGGTGAAACATTTCCACAAATTTCTGCATACCAGGAGAATCTAAAGATGTTAATACATTCTCCTTATTTGTGTATAGAACGACTTCATGGTGATGTTTTGCGGCAATCTCCATGAATCGTTGGACTAATTTCTTATCCATGGGCTCCTGAAAAATATCTTCGTGTTGGTATGTTGCATAGGCACCGTTATAGCCAATAAACGAGTCAATGTTTAATTTTTTGGCTAGTTCATCAATTTCATGTAGAGGTCTACCTGTCGCTAAAAAAACCTCTAACCCTTTTGCTTGAACTTGTGCAACAGCATTTTTTGTAGAATCTTCGATCGAATCATTAGGAGTTAAGATGGTGCCATCAATATCTAAAAATAAAACCTTGTATTTAGTCATCATGGTGCTCCTTCATAAAAAGATATGAATAGTTTACCACTATTCCAAGGAAGAAGTCACCCATTCTAAAAAGAAGAATGTAGGGTAAGATTCAGTTTAGCAAATAATCGCATATCTTTCTTTAGGAGGAAAAAATAGTAAAAACCATTTGACAAACCGACTGACGGTTTGTAATATAAAACTAGAACATAAGGAAAGTAAAAAGGGGAGAAGAACATTGGCAACTCAACAATCAAGAAGAAAAGTAATTCAAACCATTGTCCTAAGTCTTGTGATTAATGGGTTGATACCAGTTGTTGTATATAACTTATTGTTGGGATATTTCACAAGCATTGTATCATTGTTAATAGCCACTTTGATACCGTTAGGAGATAATCTAATTCATATAGTAAAATATAGAAAGGCTGATGCCTTTGGACTGTTTATGCTTTTTGGATTTGTATTAAGTTTACTAGCCTTCTTGTTAGGTGGCAATGAAAGGTTAATTTTGTTGCGAGAATCAATGGTTACTGGTTTGTTAGGGTTCGTTTTTATTGGTTCCTTGTTCTTTTCGAAACCGTTGATTTATCATTTTGCCATTAGATTTAGCAGCAATAATGAGTCTGAAAAAAAGGGACAATTTGAAAATAATTGGGAATTTCCCTATTTCCGATTTGTTTTACGCGTAATGACCGCCATTTGGGGTATAGCACTGGTGGGAGAAGCAGTGATAAAAAGTATACTTGTATATGAACTGTCTATATCTGCCTTTTTAGCAATATCGCAAGTAATTTTTTACAGTGTAATTGGGGCTGCCATATTATTTACCCTGTTATATCGGAGGTATGCAAAAACGCGTTTAGACAGACTTACTAAAATATAGAGATATTGAATACGGACTAAGGATGGTAGTACACATGGTAAAAACAACTTTATATCATAATCCAAGCTTTCAACATATATTAACCATTACAGAAAAAATCATTTTAGAAAAAGGGTGTCGAAACACTACATTACGAGACATTATTGAACAATCAGGACTGTCTAAGGGTGCCATTTATCACTATGTTGATAGTAAGGATGAATTATTTGGGCTTATTTTAAAGTCTAAGATTGAGGAAATGAATGACATGTTTCATGAGATGTTGAAAATGACCATAAAGGAGGGGAATCCTAATCAAAATCAATTCGAGGTTGTCAGTCAATTTTTTTTCGGGCGGCAAAATCCACATGAGGTTGGCAATCTAATTTTTCTATATTTATTAAGTCAGGACAATGAAAAGGTTAAAAAGATTCTTCATGATATTTTTAAATATAGTAAGGACACTGGAGCGCACTGGATAAAGGTGGGGCAGGAGCATTGCGTGATTCCAGCAAGCATTGATGCTGACAAAATGGCATTATTGATGATGACGTTTTCTTATGGCTTGCGAGTGACGCAAATAGTATCAACTGATGAGAATGATCAAGTCGAGGCTACAGATATATTTAAAGTAATTATGAAATCTTTGATGTAGTAACAAAATGTTTCCTCTATGTTGGGGGCACATTTTAATTAACATACCGACAGTCGGTATGGAGGAGGGCGTGATGGATATATTCCCAATCGGGCAGGAAAAAAAGAAAAAAGTTCACCGATTATATTCAGATATTACATCAGATTTGAAGAAAAAGGGGATTCATCAATGGGACTGCTTTTATCCTAATAGATTTGTGATTAATTCAGATATCAAGTTGGGGCATCTTTTCGGCATCCTTATAGATAATCAAGTTATCGGTGTGATTGTGCTGGATACGAATGAAAACAAACAGTTTCAGAGCCTCAAATGGATGGATGAAAGGGGGAGGCCGTTAATGATCCATCGATTAGGGATTCATCCTTTGTATCAAGGGAGAGGATATGGAAAAAAATTACTCGGATTTGCTGGCGAATACGCTATTTCGAATGGATTTTCCAGTATGCGGCTTGATGTATTTTCTGGGAACAAGGGGGCCTTAAAGATGTACGAACACGCTGGATTCCAAGAGAGAGGGGAGATTTGCTATCCTTTCCGTTCGGCACCATATATATGCTTTGAGAAAATAGTTACGAGGAGTGAAAGCTAATTATGAAAGAAAAAAGAAATAATGCTTCAATTAGTTGGATGTATTTTACGATTGTTGTATTTACAGTCTATATTTTTGTGATGTTCTTATTAAATGGTGTCGAACATGCGCCAATGGTAAAAGGAAAAATGGAAAATCCTGATTTTTCAGTAGGGACTTGGAAATGGTTTTTTTATTCACATATTTTATTAGGAACGATCTCATTAGTGATTGGTCCATTTCAACTGACTAAGATTAGCCAAAGAAGTCCGAAGCTTCATAAAAGAATGGGGAAAATATATGTGTTAGCAATTTTTCTAAATCTATTCATGGTGCCATACCTTGCAATCTCAGCTACAGGAGGCCTATCATCAACCATCGCCTTCCTTGTATTAAATGCCTTGTGGCTTTGGACTACAGCCATTGGTGTTATTCGTGCAATGCAGCGAAAAATAGCTGAACACAAACTTTGGATTCTTCGAAGTTATGCGATTACGTGGGTGTTTGTGACCTTTCGAATTGTTGTAATCCCTTTTTCGTTGATCATGGACAGTTCCATTGCATTTCCGCTCGCCGTATATCTGTCTATTATTGTTAACCTTTTGTTTGTTGAATGGAGGAAGCAAAAAAATAACAAGCATCGTCCATATCGAAAGATAACAACTTCACCGTAGTAAAAGCCGTGCGAAATATACACAGCTTTTACAGGTTGAGGATGTCAATTTAATTTAATTTAATTGATTAGTGCTTGTAATGGGGCGGGAATTCTTCCGCCTCGGTCGATGAGTTTTTGAGAACTAAAGGGGTTCACTCCCATAACTGGGGCACGTCCAAGCAACCCGCCAAATTCAACCATTTCACCTTCATTTTTACCTGGAACAGGAATAACACGGACTGCAGTGGTTTTCTTATTGATCATGCCAATTGCTGCCTCGTCGGCGATTATCGCAGATAGGGTTGCAGGCGTGACATTACCAGTGATTGCGATCATATCGAGGCCCACGGAGCATACGCATGTCATCGCCTCAAGCTTTGATAATGTAAGGGATCCTTCAATAATGCCTCTTATCATCCCATTATCTTCACTAACAGGAATAAAAGCACCACTTAATCCACCAACATATGAGCTAGCCATAGCTCCCCCTTTTTTTACCGCATCATTCATGAGTGCCAAAGCAGCAATGGTACCATGCGTTCCCACTCGTTCCAGCCCGATTTCCTCGAGTATTTCCGCAACACTGTCATTTACGGCATTCGTTGGAGCAAGCGATAAATCCATTATGCCAAACGGGATCCCAAGACGTTTAGCTACTACTCTGCCAATTAATTCTCCTGCTCGGGTAATTTTGAAGGCGGTCTTTTTAATAATGTCAGAAACTTCTCCGAGATCTGCACTTGGATGACGCCTTAATGCGTTTAAGACAACTCCAGGTCCACTAACTCCGACATTTAGTACAACTTCTCCTTCACCGGAGCCATGAAAGGCACCCGCCATAAAGGGATTGTCTTCAACAGGGTTACAAAATACAACCAGTTTAGCACATGCAATGCCATTATGATCTTTTGTTAACTCAGCTGCTTCTTTTATGATGAACCCCATTTGCTGAACTGCATCCATATTAATTCCAGTCCGAGTAGTAGCAACAGAGACAGATGCACAAACCCGTTCGGTTTCGCTCAAAGCGCGCGGTAATGACTTTAATAAGGTTTCATCTCCTATAGAGGCTCCTTTATGGACGAGAGCCGAAAACCCGCCAATAAAATCAACTCCCAGTTGCTTAGCCGCTTTATCAAGAGTTTTTGCTAGTTCAATTGCTTGTTCCACTGTTGCATTTCCAAGTATTTCTGCAATAGGGGTGATGGAAATCCGTTTATTGATGATAGGCACCCCGAATTCTTTCTCCGTTATCTCCGCCACACTCTTTAAATTCCCCGCATACGTAATAATTTTCTCATAAACTCGTTTATTCATCTTATAAAAATCTGAATCTGCACAATCTTGGAGGCTGATTCCCATCGTAACCGTACGAATATCTAGATTTTCCATTTGGACCATTCGGATGGTTTGAATAATTTCATCCATAGCAATTGACATATGTATCGCTCCTAAGTTTAAATTCTGTGCATCGCTTGAAAGATATCTTCTAACTGTATATTGATTTTCAAATCCATTTCTTCGCCGACCAGCTCTAATTCATCCCGTAATTTATTCAAATGATCTATTACAGAAATATCAATAATCATCATCATGGTAAAAAAATCTTGTAAAATTGTTTGGTTGATATCAAGAATATTCATATTGTTTTCAGCTAATACTGCGGTGACCCGAGAAATTATGCCAACTTTGTCCTTGCCTATCACACTAACCACTGCACGTCTTTTTTCCATTTCTTTCACCTCATTTAATAAAATAAAAAAAGATTGGAATAACTCCAATCTCATAGGTAAGAAAAGTGTGCAGTATGCACAACATTCTCCTGTCCTTTTGCCTGAGATTGTGAATCCTTCGGCGCCGCTCTTTAGACGGTCTCTCCAGAAGCTGCTCCCGTTATAGTTTGACCCATAACGATCATTGCTTGCTATATTGAATTAAACAAATGTTATCAATTAAAAAGTGCTTCGTCAATAAAAATATAAAAATTCAGATAAATATGGAGGGAAAATAACACATTCTCCATATTTGTATAAACATGAATGAATTATGATCGGTCAAAATGATTTGATACCACTTTGTAAACTAGTGGAAACCTGAGTGTAATCAGGCACCGTTATAATAGTGTAAATATTAGTAAGATTTCTTTTAGGACGGTGTATATATGGAAGAGACCATCGCAAAGTCGTATTTACAAAAATCACTTGATGAATGGAAGGATGATATTTCGCTGGTATTAGCTGAAATTGCAAATGAATATGATGAGGTAGCGCAAGAATTAAAAGTGTATTCTTACAAATATGGGATTACCAAGCAAGTGATCCAATCAACCGTGAACGAAGAGATCATTGAAAAAATACGTGAAATGTACCATAAACCATTTGAAGAAAGCTATAACCAACTTAAAGAGTACATAAAGGACCTTGAGGAAAAAAGAAGAGTGTTTCAAATGTTTATTCAAAAGATCGATGAAGTGACAAAAAAAGAGACTGCTAAAATTACAACTTATTAGTTCATTTTACCCCCAATTCGTAAATCGATGGGGGATTTTTTATGAAGAAGAAAATAGGAGTGGAAAATCACGTATAGCTATTTCTTTTGGCATGGCGGGCAAACGGCATGAAAGGTCCCTGCATATATTGAATAACAGAACTAAATGTAAGGTGTGAAACAAATGATAATCGCAAAGATAGGAAATAAAACCTTCCGAATCCCGGAAAACCTCGAAGATTATTTTCAAACGTTTCGCTCACAGGTGATTGGAATAGACCAAGAATTTGCTTCTCCTTATGGAAAAAAGAAAATTATTTATGCGGACTGGACGGCAAGTGGACGGTTATACAAGCCAATCGAACAAAAAATTTCTGACGTTTTCGGCCCCTATATGGCAAATACACATACGGAATCAAATATTACTAGTTTAATGATGACCGGAATCTATAAACAATCTAAACAAATCATAAAGGATCATGTTCATGCCGATCCACATGACGCTATCATCTTGGATGGATTTGGGATGACATCTGTCATTAATAAATTCCAACGACTATTGGGTCTAAGAGTCCCTGATCAGTTTAAAAATCGATTACTTAGTCCTGAGGAAGAAAGACCAATCGTATTTATTACCCATATGGAGCATCATTCGAATCAAACCTCTTGGCTGGAAACATTGGCCGATGTGAAAATAGTAGATCCCAATCCAAATGGGGGAGTGAATGTTAATCACTTAGAGGAACTTTTACAACGATACAAAAAGCGCCCTTTAAAAATAGGATCGTTTACGGCATGTTCGAATGTAACCGGGATTGTGACGCCCTATTATCAACTAGCAAAAATGATGCACCAATATGGAGGAATTTGTTGTGTGGATTTTGCTGCAGCTGCTCCATACGAAACCATCGATATGCATCCAGAAGATCCCCTTGAGAAATTAGATGCTATCTTTTTCTCGCCACATAAATTTTTAGGGGGACCAGGTACAAGCGGGGTTCTCATCTTTGATTCGAGATTGTATAACAACCAAGTTCCTGATCATCCAGGTGGTGGGACAGTAACGTGGACTAATCCTTGGGGTGACCACCAGTATTATAAGGAGATTGAGCTGAGGGAAGATGGAGGGACGCCAGGTATTCTACAAGCGATTCGGACGGCCTTATGTTTGAATTTGAAAGATCAAATGGGTGTTGAACATATTTTAAATAGAGAGAAGGAGCAACTTAAACTGTTATTTTCAGGATTAAAAAATATTCGAGGTCTTCATATATTAGATGGAAATATCAATCGGAGGATTGGAATTGTATCCTTTTATATTGAAGACATTCATTACAATTTAATCGTCCGCTTACTTAATGATCGATATGGAATACAAGTGAGGGGGGGCTGTTCTTGTGCGGGGACATATGGACATTATCTTTATCAAATTGATCAAAACGACTCTATGCAAATTATGAATAAAATAAATGAAGGAGATCAGTCATTAAAACCAGGTTGGGTAAGGTTTTCGTTGCATCCAGTAATGACAGATGAAGAAATTATTTCCTTTGTAAATGCCCTACAAGAAATTACTCAGAATATCAAGGAATGGAAAAAGGAATATAAATATGATGTTGCTAGTAATGATTACTTTTATCTCACGCATATTCGCGAAGATCTTTCGCCATTATTTCGATTTGAATGAAAGGGGGGAGGAGCATGCTTCATATTGTCAAAAGAGGAGAAACGCTAAGTATTATTGCTGCTAATTATCGAATTAGCCTGCAACGCCTTTATGCAGCCAATCCTGGGGTGGGTCAATTACAAGTGGGGCAAAAAATTGAAATTCCTAGCCTGCCAGAACCTGACACGATCCCCTATACTATTCAAGTATCGGTTGGAAAAAGAAGACTGTCCTTATATCAGAACGGAAAGTTAGTGAAAATTTATCCAATTGCTGTTGGGAAAATGCTAACGAATACTCCAGTTGGTGAATTCGTAATTGTGAATCGCCAGTATAATCCTGGAGGTCCATTTGGTGTTTTGTGGCTGTCGCTATCAAAACAAGGATATGGGATACATGGAACGAATGATCCTAGTTCAATTGGTAAGGCAGTTTCCCATGGTTGTATTCGCATGTATAATCGAGATGTGCTGCAGCTTGCGGAGAGAGTACCTAATGGCACCAGAGTAATCATCCATCCTTAAGAAATGAGAAAAGGTTCTCCCAATTGAGGAGAGCCTTTTTTAGAAGATTAGTATGAATTTTGATTTGAAAATTGTCCAGCTCCAGGCGCCATTGTCTCGAGGACACAAGCCTTTAAACGGACTCCTTCCGTTTTACTTGTGAATAGTGATTATTCTACTTTTGCTGCTTGAATTTGTAGGTTAATTTTAACTTTGTCTCCAACTAATACGCCACCTGTTTCAAGGGCAGCATTCCACACTAAACCATAATCAGAACGGTTCAATGTACCTTGGGCACTAAATCCAACTTTTTCATTTCCCCATGGATCTTTTCCTTGGCCCTCAAAGGTTACTGCGAATGTTTCCTGTTTTGTGATACCACGAAGTGTTAAAGCGCCAGTCACGTCATATTCACCTACGTCTGTTTTGTTAATCTTGGTTGCCTTAAAAGTCATATTTGGATGATTTTCTACATCAAAGAAATCTCCTGATATAAGGTGTGCATCGCGATCCTTACTGCGTGTGTCTACACTTGCGGTTTCAACTGAAAATTCGATATTTGCCGATGTTAAATCTGTTGGATCTGCATCAATCGTAGCGGAAAAGCTGTTAAATGTACCTTTTACATTTGCAATCATCATGTGACGAACCGAAAAATCTACACTGCTGTGTGCGGGATCTAAAGCCCATTTTGTCTTTGTCATTTGTATTTCTCCTCCACTTGTTCTAAAATAATTTATCTTGATTTAAAAATAACTTAATTCAAGATAAATTATAAATTGCTGACAACTATACTGTCAATTCTTTTATTAATTTTTATGATAAATTTTTCTAATACTAGTGAAATGTAGCAACAGTATTACCTGAACTTATCTACAATTATTTACGAATAGTGAGGAGAAAAGTGAAAGTCTTCCCCCTCAGTGGGCGTCAATTTGCAGATTAACTGTGGAGGGCTTTAACAACAAGGTGATTCCTTATGAGGATGTGACTCCATATGTTTACCTCCAAGACATCATTAAAGGTCGGAAGTCGAATACAGGAATCCGTCATATCTTCATTGATGAAGCACAAGATTATTCACCATTTCAATTTGCCTTTATCCAACGACTTTTCCCTTACAGTAAAAAGACGTTACTAGGCGATTTCAATCAAGCAATCTTTTCTGGTGTTACAGGATCGGCGACAGTTTTAACCGATCTGAACATTAGCAGTAATGACATTGAGAGGTTTGTTTTAACCAAAACATATCGATCGACGAGGGAAATTGTCGAATTCACAAGCGGTTTGATTGTTTGTGGTGAAAAAATAGAACCGTTTAACCGAACTGGTAATAAGCCAGTGGTCGAACGAGTGGAACAGAACAAATTGAATAAGGCTATTATTGAAAAAACTAATAATGGTTATCAAACGATCGCGGTAATTGGCAGAAATGCTGAAGAAAGTAAAAAAGTTTTTGATGATAGTAAAAATAAAGTGACACTTCATTTAATTGAAAAGGGAACTATTTCTTATGAAAAGGGTAATCTGGTAATCCCTTCCTATCTTGCTAAAGGGATAGAATTTGATGCTGTTATCGTTTATGATTGTTCTCAATATAAAAGTGAAGAAGAACGGAAATTGTTCTATACGGTTTGTACACGAGCAATGCATGAATTGTATATGTTTACAACCGATGGAATTAGTCCACTCATGGCAAACGTACCAAAGGCTACCTTTCAATATCTCTAAGAGAAAAAAGCTGTAAGGGTCTTTTTTAAATCCTTACAGCTTTTCCAATATCAACATCATTATTTTTTCCATTGTTTTTGTACTTGTTCGAAGGCAAGTCGTAATATTTCATCATTTGTCGTTTCTCGATGAGTAATGACATTGGTTAAATAGCTTTTACCTTCGAAAGTTATTGTTACTTCTACTTGTACCATAATAAATCACCTTTCTTTCCGTTTTATAAGTTTTCTTGTATAATGTGTTCCCAAAACGAAACACAACGTTTCAACGTATGTGGTTACTTCGACTTGTATGACAATAATTGTTCGACTAATGTTTTTGGAGATAACTTGTTTGATATAATAGTTTCAAAAAATATGTTCAGGGAGAATACTGATGTCAATTTATTTTGAAGAGATAAAGAAAGAAACATTATATATTGTTCAAGAAGTGATGAATTCGAATCCAGATTATAATGTGTTTGAAAATGGATGTGAGGCTAGAACACTTACTGAAATAGAAGAATTTTTGAACCATGATACAATTAGTGCATTTATCAAGGTTGACGATACATATATCGGAGTCATTAATTACAAGATAGAAAATCCGAAAGATCATTTTCCGTGGCTTGGGTTGTTAATCCTTCATGGTGATTATCAAGGCTATGGTTATGGATTACATGCATTTGAACTCTATGAAAATGAAATGCGTAAACGAGGCTTGGAAAGTATCAGAATTGGCGTATTGAAGGAAAATGCAAGGGCAATTCGCTTCTTTGAATCGTTAGGATTTGTTTATTATATATCATCAACCTCTCGAAATGGAAGTGGAATTTTATGTTATCAAAAACAAATAAGCTAAGTAGTACTTTCCAATGGGTCAAAAAAACTTCCCAAAGGAAGCTTAAACTTCAATTACCATGAATTTTTCAGCGAAAAGTTGCACTTGATTTTTATCAATTTTGTTTTTCTTCAATAAGGACTCGGCAATGATTAATTGAGTCTTAAGAGTACCATTTCTTTTTAGATCTCGAATTGAAACATCGCCATTCAGTAATTGAATGGCTATTTCTTTGATGTCTTGATCCTTAGATGTCTGATATAGAAGATAGGCAATACATGTAACCTTGTCCATAAAGTAACCTCCCATCAAGAATCGATTATCTTCTAATTAATTTCGACTAGAATCTATTGAATTCCTGTTAATATTCTGAAAATTTTATAAAAATTGCGAACATGCTCAATTTAACCGTCTAAATTTGCTGATGAAGGAACTAAGCGCTGATGAAATTGTATTGAATAAAATGAATCTACAAAAAACGAAAATAAAATTCCTTTACAAATCGGAAAATTTGTTGAAAATTGCTTATTTAATGTGGTATTTTATATAATATTGAAGGGATAAAAGAAAAACGATGATAGTCTTAGGAATTTTACCTTTCGTCCCAATGGGGATGGGAGGTTTTTTATTTTATCCTCCCTAATGGGAATGAAAAAATCCAACTGGCTATTAAGAAAACCATATACATATTTTTTAGGAGGAAAATAAATTGAAACAGGTCTTAATTAAGGATTTGTACCGAAATACAAATGATTTTATTGATCAAAAGGTTCAATTATCAGGCTGGATTCGTACGATCCGCGATTCTAAAACGTTTGGATTCATTGAATTAAATGATGGAAGCTTTTTTAAAGGGGTTCAAATTGTATTTGATGAGCAATTGAATAACTTTAAGGATATTTCGAAGCTCCCTATTAGTTCTTCTATTAAGATAGAAGGGGACTTCATTCATACTCCTCAAGCGAAACAACCGTTTGAAATTAAGGCAACGGAAATTGTGATTGAAGGTACATCAAATGTTGATTATCCTTTGCAAAAGAAAAAGCACTCCTTCGAATACTTAAGAACCATTGCACATTTACGGCCAAGAACTAATACCTTCTCAGCTGTTTTCCGGGTGAGATCATTAGCTTCTTATGCGATTCATAAGTTTTTCCAAGATAAAGGCTTTGTATATGTACATTCCCCAATTATCACTGGTAGTGATACAGAGGGTGCAGGAGAGATGTTCCGTGTAACCACGTTAGATATGGACAATCTTCCGAAAAATGATGAAGGGAAAGCGGATGTAAGTAAGGATTTCTTTAACAAAGAAACAAATCTTACTGTCAGTGGACAGCTTTCTGCAGAGGCATTTGCCCTTGCATTTCGAAATGTCTATACATTTGGTCCTACCTTTAGAGCAGAAAATTCTAATACGGCAAGACATGCTGCTGAATTTTGGATGATCGAGCCTGAGCTTGCTTTTGCTGAGCTACCGGATATTATGGATTTAGCGGAAGAAATGGTGAAATATGTGATTGGATATGTTTTGGAACAAGCACCAGAGGAAATGAGCTTCTTTAATAGCTTTATTGAAAAGGGATTATTAGAGCGTTTAAATAGCGCCTATACCGCTAACTTTGGACGAGTAACATATACTGAAGCAATTAATTTATTGAAGGAGTCGGGTGAAACCTTCGCCTATCCTGTGGAATGGGGACTTGATTTACAAACAGAGCATGAACGCTATTTATGTGAAAAGGTCTTTAAACGTCCGGTATTTGTAACTGACTATCCAAAAGAAATTAAGGCCTTCTACATGCGTTTAAATGAGGACGATAAAACAGTTGCGGCAACTGATTTACTTGTCCCTGGAATTGGAGAATTGATTGGCGGAAGTCAACGTGAAGAACGGGAAGAAATCCTTGCTGGTAAGATTAATGAATTAGGTATGACTGAGGAAGATTATTGGTGGTACCTTGAATTAAGAAAATACGGCGGAACGAAGCATTCAGGCTATGGTCTAGGTTTCGAACGATTAATCATGTACTTAACAGGCATGTCTAATATTAGGGACGTCATTCCATTCCCACGTACAACAGGGAATGCCGAATTCTAAAGAGAAAAGAAGACCAATTCACGTGAGATTGGTCTTCTTTTTTTAGATTGAATTTTTCAGTTTAGTTTTTTATTAATCCTGTAGTTCTTCCTCGAAAAAGAAGGTACCTGGGTGCTCTTTAACGATATAAGAATATCTTTTCATATTTTTAACATACTGCCATTTTAAAATGGTAACAGCTTCACCAGTTTCCTTAATATTAACCGTTTGACCATTAGCGTATCGGTTATTTGCGTTTTTCATACTAAACACCCCTTTTACTATTCCTACTTAAGTATACCACAAAATGTAGGATGCTTATTTATAACTCAATAGGATCTGTTCATGCAATTGGAAAAAGGATCTCGTTCACCTTTCCATTATAATGTAATTATGGTATGCTTTACAAAAGCGAGGTGTCATTTTGGCCAATTATAAAGCAAGAAAAAGTAACCTCAAGAGTTTATTGACAAAAAACGGTATGGATATCGATAGCTTAGAAAGGAATACAAATATTCCTAAGAGTCAACTCAACGACTACATGTCAAAAAAAGTAATGAGTTTAAATTCGGCGATGACCATTTCTAAAGAACTGAATTGTCGGATTGAAGATTTATATGTTTGGGGATCCGATGAATCGGTGAAAATTGTTCCATAAGAGAAATGAAAAAGGACAGACTCTAGATAAAAGAGTCTGTCCTTTTTACATTATTCATTTGTTAAATCACATTTCTCTAAAGGAATCACCTTTGTCTTTTTGGTGAACTTATATCCAAGCCATAAAACAAGGAATAATGGCAATCCAATATAGGAAACTAACACTCCGTTCCAGTCGATATGATCGCCAATAAAGGCAGAATAATTTTGACCTAAAACAACAAAACCACATACGGCAAAGGCGAATATCGGACCAAATGGATAGAATTTCGCTTTAAACGGTAACTTGTTAAGATCTTTGCCTTGGACGATATAAGCTTTCCGGAAACGATAGTGACAAATGGCAATACCAAGCCACGCGATAAATCCAGACATTCCTGATGCATTTAAGAGCCATACATAAACGGTACCATCTCCAAAGAATGAGGCAAGGAAGGCAAGTGTCCCAACTAAAGTAGTAGCGATTAAGGCATTAACCGGTACGCCATTTTTATTAAGCTTTCCAAGGAACTTTGGAGCTTTTCCTTGTCTTGCCAAATCCCAGAGCATTCTTGTCGATGCATACATTCCTGAGTTTCCAGCAGATAATACAGCTGTTAAGATTACGGCATTCATGACAGAAGCAGCAAACGCAATTCCAGCCTTTTGAAAAACAAGTGTGAAGGGGCTGACAGAAATGTCCCCATTGGCTAAATTTTCATTGGTATAAGGAATGAGTAAGCCGATGACCAGAATAGCTAAAACATAAAATAAAAGAATCCGCCAAAATACTGATTTTACAGCACGAGGAATTGACTTTTTGGGATCATCGGTTTCACCTGCTGCAACGCCCAATAACTCTGTTCCTTGGAAAGAAAACCCTGCTGCCATGAAGATTCCGAGCATGGACATAAAACCACCATGGAAAGGAGCATCACCAATCGTGAAATTAGTAAATCCAATACTGTGATCCCCCATAATTCCAAAAATCATTAATGTACCTGTAATAATAAAAATAATAACTGTTACGACTTTAATAAGGGAAAACCAATATTCAGCCTCACCAAATCCTTTTACTGAAAGATAATTTAACAAAAACATAATCACTAAAAAGATACTACTCCATATGAAGGAAGGGGTATCGGGAAACCAAAACTTCATAATCATCGTTACGGCAGCTAATTCTGCCGCAATTGTAATTGCCCAGTTATACCAGTAATTCCAGCCTAATGCGAATCCAAGTGAAGGATCAACAAATTTAGTCGCATACGTACTAAAACTTCCAGCAACGGGCATATAAGCGCCCATCTCCGCTAGACTTTGCATTAAAAAGTAAACCATTACTCCAATGACGAGGTAGGAAAGAATGGCACCACCTGGACCAGCAGAATGGATGGCTCCGCCACTTGCAAGGAATAGTCCAGTTCCGATTGTACCACCTAGTGAAATCATGGTGAGGTGTCGTGATTTTAAACTTCGTTTCAGTTCGGTCCGATCCTCATTGGATGTATATTCTTGTTGTTCTAAAGGTCTTGCTGTTTGAGATTGCATAATAAGACTCCTTTTTTTATTTTTCTAGACATCCGATTCTATCTATCATTGTCTAGTTGCAGCGTTAGGGCCGCTTTTCGAGAAGGAGGTTGGAATACAAAAATGCCATCGAAGTAGAATCGATGGCATTATCAATACCCCGCATCATACCTTCCGAAAGATAGCTCAACACGAAATGACTGGTAGGGTCAAGACGTGACAGTTCTGCTCCTATTCGGAGACAGCCCCAGCACACTTTTGCAGAGAAGAAAGCGTACTTCGGCGGTTTTTCCTTCCAAACGGAGTCAATGATGTCTCTGCATCTCATCCGCCTTACTAATAAAAACCGCGACCTCTACCTCATCGGTTTGATGAGGATTTAAACTATGAAGTTAATATACTACTAAAGTATAATTATTATCGTAGAATTGTCAATATCTTATATAAAATAATGATAGATTATCAATTTCAACACAATTGACTGATAATTTATTCTATTGGCAAAAAACTATCTAGTTTACTTTAATAATGAGAATCAGTAATATTTTTAAATAGTGAATATGCGGTGTTAGGAGGATGTTGCCGTGCAGATTATTGGAATAATTATTGGCTCTCTCATTGTGGTAGTGGCATTTAACCTTTTCTTGATCCCCCACGAAGTGTTAAGCAGTGGTTTAAGTGGGATTTCAATGCTATTAGGGATGATTACCCCGCTTAATACAGGTTTGGCAAACTTCCTATTGAATTTTCCGTTAATGATTATTGGCTACAAGATGCTGGGGAAAAAATTCATCATGAATTCTATCTTTTCAGTCGTTATCGTTTCAATTGGACTTTATCTGTTCCCCGTTGTTATGATTGCCCATGATACTATTCTTTCGTCGATTTTTGGTGGGGCGCTAACAGGTCTTGGGGTTGGAATTGTGTTCAGGTCATCGGGATCTACAGGAGGGTTTGATATCATTGGCATGATTGTCTCGCGAAAAAAAGACTTTCCCATTGGGGTGTTGCTTTCGGGAATGAATGCAGTCGTCATTGTCATTAGTGGATTTCTTTTTAATTGGGATTCAGCACTAAATAC
Organism: Neobacillus jeddahensis; assembly: GCF_000612625.1. Lineage (GTDB taxonomy): Bacteria > Bacillota > Bacilli > Bacillales > Cytobacillaceae > Neobacillus > Neobacillus jeddahensis. The sequence goes on along the minus strand of NZ_CCAS010000013.1, from coordinate 678 downwards.
TTTGGTATCCATCTATGTAACCGGTAAGGTAGTTGATACAATCTATACAGATCATGCGAAACTAACGTTAATGATTATTACGGCTAAAGGTGAAAAAATGAGGGAACACTTACTCACCAATTTGTATAGAGGACTGACAATTATGGATGGAGTAGGCGGTTATTCCAATGACAAACGGAATGTTCTCATTACGGTAATTTCTCGTTATGAATTAAATGAGGTAAAAAATCTTATCAGTGAGGTGGATTCAACTGCTTTTGTGAATATCACAGAAACGATTGAAGTAATGGGGCTGTTTCATCGTCCACCACCATCTTAACAGGAAAGGCATGCACTTATTTCAAGTGTATGCCTTTTTGTTTTTATAAGAATTTATAAGTTTTGACTTAGAGAAATGTCCAGCTCAAGAAGCCATCGGCTCGAGGTCACAAGCGGGTCCGTCGAGAAGCATGAAATCGCGGTACCTGGCCTCGCTCTTATCGGTTTTGAGATCCGATTAAGCACCCAATCTGATAAATAGACGGAAAAATTCCGCCTATTGACTCGAAAAACGTGAAAATGGTGGGATTTTTTTGCATAAGCGGAAAAACTTCGCTTATTTACCCCCGAAACGGGCCCCATTCTGTATCTAACCGGAAAAACTCCGCTTATTACTTTCGTTGGTTACTCAATGGATGT
>NZ_CCAS010000012.1 GCF_000612625.1 Neobacillus jeddahensis | reverse complement strand
GAAAAAGCAGTGAGATGCCCTCACTGCTTTCCATTATCCTATTGTTGCTTACGCTGTAACAGCTGAAAAGCTCTTTGCTACTTCTGCTACTTTCTTTAAACCCTCTGCAATAATAGCTTCAGCTTGTGCTGGAGCTGCATTGTGACCTTCGATAATTACTTCGTTAACGATTTCCATACCGAACACGCCACCAACTACGTTTTTCACATAGTTAGCTGCCATTTCCATTGGTGCCGCTTCTGGAGTAGAATAAATGCCACCGCGTGCACTTAAGATAACAGCCTTTTTGTCTGTCATTAAGCTTACTAATTGGCCATTTTCATCATATTTGAATGTGAAACCAGCTGCGTATACATAATCGATGAATGTTTGTAATGCCGCTGGGATGGTTAAGTTCCATAGTGGGAACGCAAATACAACCACGTCTGCTGCCGATAATGCATCCATCGCCTTTTGTTTCGCTGCAAGAAGGCGTTGTTCCACATCAGTCATTTCTTCGCCAGATTGTAGTTTACCAAATGCATTGAATAGATCTTGGCCAAAGTAAGGCATATCTTCTGCAAAGACATCATATGTCGTAACATTTACGCCTTCTAGGTTCTCCATAAATGTTTCATACATTTTGCTAGAAACTGCTTCAGAAGCAGGACGATTATTTGCTTTTACTACTAATATATTCATAAATTAAATCTCCTTTAGTTATCTTTAAAACAAGTATCTTGAAATAATAATATATGAATATAATATAAATATCAATTTAAATGCTCAACATTCTTTTATGAAAATAGTGGAAGTGAAGGAAAGATTTATATCTCCACTAGACCGCTCGCCCTAAGAATCAGTACCCTCTTCATGCCTGTTTCCCCTTTCCTGAATAACCTTCCTACCTAAATAAACGAATTAAATCTTTAAAAGGATACTACTTATCTTAAAATAAATTAGCCAATTTCGATGGTAATGTGTTCAATATCAAGTCTTTTTATCTGCTAATTTATTGAACTATCAAAAGAATAAAGAAGCCATGTATTTTTGTAACGGGTTCCCTTTCGAGGGGGAAACATTGCAAATCACATCATATTTTTTTTACTAATATCAATGCAATTCTCAGAGTAAATTACATCAATAAACGCAAAGAAGGGATAGCAATTAAGCTATCCCTTAAATTCTCTATCGACTCCCGTTAGTTAATTAAATTTGTTGTCTGTTTTTATTGAGTGTCTTCGTTGCTTTTGTACTCCAAAATATCACCTGGCTGACAATCCAAAGTCTTACATATCGCTTCTAATGTTGAAAGACGAACCGCTTTTGCTTTCCCATTTTTCAGAATGGAAAGATTCGCCATAGTAATTCCAACCCTCTTCGAAAGCTCCGTTACGCTCATTTTTCGTTTTGCTAACATCACATCAATATTAATAATAATTGCCATATGATCCACCTCAGACCGTCAAATCATTTTCTGATTTTATGTTAATCGCTTCTTGTAGAAGCCGTTGGAGGATAGCAGCAAAAACGGCGATAACCAACGAAGCAAAAATGATTATGAGTTGCAATATTCCAAAAGGAGGGTCCATATTCTTCGTTATAAAACGAAAGAGCGGCAAACCTAATACATACAAACCACTGATTGTAAAAGCACAGCACTTTATGTTCTTTAATGCCTTTACGGATAATTCTGAGAATGCTGTGTTTTTGTCAATATACCGTAAAAGATTGAAAGCCTGATAGAGAGCAAAGTAAAAAGGAACAGCTGCTCCATACATCACGATGAAAACGAGATATTTCAAATAAGACATACCTAGGTACAATTCTCCAGCAAAATTTCCAATCTTAGGAACCAAAAATATACACAAAGCAAGCACTGCAATTCCAGCCAGAAAAATAATTACCTTTAAGAAAGCGGTTGAACCTCGTTTAACATTCATATTAAGCACCTCATTTATTTATTGACAATATGAATTTAACATACCATTTATCGTTTTACAATAAATACGTATTGTTTTTTATCAAATTATCATTGTTATTATCTTCACGATTGCAGTTTAAATAATACTCCACAACTTCATTCTCGGTGTAATCTGCGTAGGCTTTGACTAAATCAATGTTCTTTTGCGAAACTTCCCAATCTACTTTTTTCAAATTCTTATCCTTTGGTTCAAAAAATGGCAATATGAAGCCCTTCTTTCTAATCCAAAATATCCAAACTTTTTATTTTAACTCTTAACACCCGAAATCGCACTAATAACATTCTGTACAATGGCTATTGTACAGTGCTAATTTAATGTTGAAATAAGTGGGATTTTTATTAATAAATTTAGAAAATGGCTTTATATCAATAAAAAACACCTACTCACAATTTGCGAATAGGTGTGCGGTTTTATATGTGATTTGCTTATTTTGTCCCCCTAAAGTGAACCCGTTAGTATTTTTGCAGGGCTTCTTTTTCTTTCATTAAAACTCTATGCAAAAAGGCTGAACCGTCTCATCCAAACAATACTCAATTCTTTGTCGAAAATTTCCCCACGTGACCATCTCGAATGCTTGCTGGAGCGGAAAGAAACCCACCTCCAGGCTTTCAAGACTCGTAGTCAATTCCCCGCCTATCGGTTTTCCTAAGAATAACGTATTACAAATCGATTCACTCCTATTCTGGAAGACGCCACAAAATTGAATGATGTCAATATCAATCCCTGATTCCTCTTTTGTCTCTCTGATAGCTGCTGCCTTTAACGATTCTCCCTCTTCGACCTGACCGCCTGGCATTTCCCAGCCACGCCGAGGTCCTTTGATTAATAGTATTTCATTGTCATCGTTCAATACAATTGTCGCAGCCGACACAATATGCTTTGGTGGTGTCATAAACTAACCCTCCCGCTTGTTCCTATATTCGAAATCTCGCTTGAATCTTTTTCGCCACTTCTTCAGAACTTAAGTTGGTATTATTAATACGAAGATAATTTTCCTTTTTGATTTCACCTGGATTAGAATTTAATCTGTATTGTTTATACGTCCTCTTTAACTCGGCTTCCGATTTCTCCACGTTTCGCTTTGTCGGCTTATGCGTGAGGCGATGCAGACTTTTGTTTCGTCCCACTCTTTCTTCTAGGCCTGCCTCCAGCTCAACATAATAAACCTGTCCACCCTTCGACTCAAAGATGTTCGTAATCTTATCCACATAATCCCAGTCCCCTTGGAGGTCAAAAGCCCAAACAAAGGTGAAAATCATGCCTTCTAGATTACTCTTCGCCACGGCTTCAAAAATTTCCTGACGAAATAAATTCACTAACCGTTTCCCTTCTTTTGTCCCGTAGTCAAAAAAAGGTGTAACCAATTCAATCGTCATATGATTATGGAACAGCCTTAATCCAGTTATTTTTTCTAGTTCCTGCCCTACTGTCATTTTTCCAACGGCCTGTGGCCCAAAGATCAATACAAATTTCATAGTCTCCCCCTATTCCCTATCTTAATGAATGGTAATTCTCTTTCTTTTCAAAAATCCCTTTTCCATCTGATAAAGATTTAACTATTCAAATTTGACTAGATACTACTCAAGTTATTAATTGTTCGCCCATGGCTTAATGAGCAGCTGTTAACCAAAAAACAAAAAAATCTCTGCCTGTAGCCTATAAGCAGAGATGTTTGGATAAAAGTGTAGCAAGTATATAGGTGTAAATGATGTAGACAGGCTCTACTTTTTCTTGGTTTCCTAGCTTAAAAGTAGACGTAGCCGTCCTCTCTTTCAGCATCTTTATAATTTTCCGGTTATCACCATATTTACAAACGTGGACACAGTTCATTTCCTTAAATAAATCGTCTCCACGGTATGATCGGAGCCCTTTTTCAAAATAACATTGGCACGGCTCCTTGTTGGTAATATATTTTCGTGCAAATTGATCGCGTTGATCGTCTCCCACGTTTGCGTTGCTTGGACAATCGACTCTGCTCGCGACAAACTCGTAAAGCGATGGAAATAGGATTCGGGTTGGTGTAATGCCGCCTGCTGCAATTGAAGGAAACGCTCCACATACCACTTCTTAATATTTGCCTCATCCGCATCTATATAAAATGAAAGATCGAAAAAGTCACTGACAAAGACTTGATGGGTCTTGTCGACCTGAAGGACATTAATCCCTTCTATTAGTAAAATATCAGGCTGACGAATCTCTCTCATTTCATCTGATACGTCGTAGGTTATATGAGAGTAAGATGGGGCCTCGACATGATCCTTTCCAGCCTTCACATCTCCGATAAACTCAATTAATTTTTGCGTGTCGTAGCTTTCGGGGAAGCCTTTCCTGCTCATGAGTCCTTTTTGGCGTAAAGTTTCTGTCGAATACAAAAATCCATCAGTCGTGACGAGTTCAACCTTTCGTGGCGTTTCCCCGTAAGATAATAAGGTTTGCAACAATTTCGCTGTTGTACTTTTACCCACGGCCACACTGCCGGCAATCCCAATAATATAAGGGACTTTTTTGGCGCTTAATTCTAAGTAGGATGTGGTCGTTGTGTAAAGCTGTTGGGCTGCCTGCAAATGTAGATCAATGAAATGTGTCAAAGGCAAATATACCTCTTCCAGCTCTTTCATCGAGATTTCTCCATGTAGTGCTATAATCTTTTCTAGTTCTTCGACAGGGATCGTAACCGGAGTATGATCACGTAATCCAGCCCAATAGCTTCTAGCAAATTTATGATAAGACGTGTTGGATTTCATCTTTGATCTGTACCTCACTTATGAAAAGTAACTCCAGTTTACCAAAATACCTCTATCATGAACACTTCCTACTCTTATAGACATTGTGGAAACATCCCTATACTCACTTTTCCTTATTGCATTCACCCATTTCTATCTTCATCCATCATATGAAGACCCGTTCTCCCAATTTTAGTCCTTCAAACAAACTCATAATGGCAGCTGAATCCAGTCTTCTCATCTCTGATAAAAAACATCAATTTCCTTCGTCAAAAAGACACTGTTGGGATCTTCCAAATAATCGGCAAAAGGCGGACAATAATGGAACCCAAAACTAGCATAGAGCATTCTGGCCGGATCAAAGACAGCAAGTGATCCTGTTTCCAAGCTGACCCGACGATAGCCACGTCGCTTCGCCTCTTCAAGATTGTGTTCCAAAACTCGTTTGGCCACGCCCTTACGTAGATAAGCCGAGGACGTGCGCATCATTTTGACCTCCCCGTGTTGCCGACCTTCCACATTTATAAAAAACATCTCATCCATTTTAAAATAGAAGTTCTTAAGTACCACTGAACCGGTATGCCCATTCAGAAAATGAAGGATTCATTCTTTAAAAGGAGAATCTTTATATTAATGAAAACTTTTTTACAATGATTATAGAAAGAGAGGAAAACCAAGATGGCAAGAGAAAATTTAGCGGTTGTACCCTTACCTGGTTTTATACCAGAGATAGGTCGATGGATCTGGGGTTTAGAGGACGTGCACCACACCCTTTTAAAAAAAATTGCTGGGCTTAATCAGACCGAGCTGGACACGAAAATCAATGATGGGCATTCGATTGGATCGTTGTTATATCATATCGCTTTAATTGAAGCAGATTGGTTCTATGAAGAAGTGCTCGGCGGGGAATGGAACCCCAAAATCCGTGCCCTATTTCCGCAAGAGGATCGGCAAAGCGATCAGACTTTGACACATATTGAGGGGGAAACCATCGAGGAACATGTACAGCGTCTCCAAGCTGTTCGTGCGGAAGTGCTCTCTCATTTTCGTACAGTAGACTTAGTAGGCTGGCGTACACCGAGGACGCTCGATCCGTACGATGTGACACCGGAGTGGGTAATTTACCATCTCATTGAACACGAAGCCCATCATCGAGGCCAAATTTTTCAAATGCTCTCCCTTTTAAATAAGTAGAGCTGTCAATTTGGCAGCTCCTTTATTGAGGACTTAGGCAATGATGTGCCTTTAATACAAACTCTTGACACTAACATGGTCCGGTAGTTTAAATGGATTTTCCTTATTAATATGGTCGTAAAACATTACGCCGTTTAAATGATCGATTTCATGCTGGACTACGATCGATCCATATCCTTTAAACTTATAGACGACTTCTCTCCCGGTGATATCGTATGCCTTCACCTTAATTCGTTCATACCTTGGCACATATCCTACAACCTCCCGATCAACCGACAAGCATCCTTCGCCTTCCGGAAGATACACCATGTTCACCGAATGACTGATGATTCTAGGATTAATCAGCATATATTCGTGCATTTCTTTCTTTTCATCGGGAAAAAGTGCCGCAAACATCCGTTTATCGAGGCCAATTTGATTTGCCGAAAGTCCAGAACCGGCCCGCAATTTGTACTTCTTGGCAAGCGCGGGATTTTGACTATTTTTTAAAAATTGCAGCATGCATTGCAAGGCTTCTTGGTCTTCGGTACCTAGCGGCAGGCTCACATCAGTCATTTTTTCGCTTAAAATGTCAACCCCTTCTCTAACGATATCCTTCATGGTAATGATATATTGTTTAGAAAACTTACTCATAAATAAACACCTCATCCACTTTTGTATGAAACACTTTAGCAATCTTGAAGGCTAGTTCCAAAGTGGGATCATATTTGTCATTTTCAATGCAATTTATCGTTTGCCGCGCCACTCCACATTCTTGTGCGAGCACTTCTTGCGTCATTCCGAATCGTTTTCGTAATACCTTCATGATATTTTTCATCATCTTCACCACTTTGTCTTAAACATTGGACATTTATCGTAACTTACTCAGAATAAAATGTCCAATCATTTGGACATTTTTACATTAGATTGTTCAGCGTGCAAGTTTATCAACCGCTTTTCTCTATTTATCAACCGCTTTTCAATTTTATCGACCGCTTTGCCTGTTTTATCGACCGCTTTTCCCTATTTATCAACCGCTCACATAGAAAGCCAGTTGCATTTAGAGGGTGTGTGGCAGTATAAATATGTACTCCGGGTGCCATAAAGCAATTATCCCCGATCTTAATCTCACAAACATCCAATAATACACAATCAAAATTAGCATAGAAGTTCTCCCCGACATGAATGTTGTAGCCATAGTCGCAACGAAACGTGGGTTCAATATATAGAGAATTTCCTGTTGAACCAACCAATTCCTTTACCAACTCTGTTCGTCTCTCGTCTTCTGTTTCGAGCGATTGATTGTATAATCTAGTAAGTCTTCGTGCGTTCAAGCGTTCTTTTATTAACTCTGGATCAGCGGCCAGATAAAGCTCACCACTAATCATTTTTTCTTTTTCCGTTTTCAATCTCCTCACCTCATCGACAATATGTTCATATTATTCATGTTAAAATATTTCCCTTTCCTATACATTCCCCCTTCAAAAAAAAGCTTTTCCCAAACCTCTTCAAGCATGTTTCTAAATAGGGTTTATTCTATTAACTCAATTATTTTGTGAACATTTTGTGACTTATTAAAAAAATAGTTGTTCGTACCTTTAGATTTTTGATATATTTTCATTACTACTTTTTTTGTAAATAGGAGCCAATTTTATGTTGCCAATCCCAGTTACGGATAAAAAAAATAACTTATTAATCATGATCAAAACATTAAGAGATGAAATGATTAACTCTGGCATGAAAGAAGGACTTACAAGCGAAAACACGATTGCGCTAAGTCAAAAGCTAGATGAATGCATCGTAAAATATCAAGTCAGCTAAACACTAGAAAAACGTACCTCTTCGACAAGTGCTGACTTGGATCATTCTGATCACCTCACCCTAGACTGTTCTCATAAAAGCTTTCTCATTCTATAGACCAAATACCTATCGTGTTCTTCTCTTACTTTAACCATCCCGATCTTTCTATATAATTGAAGTGCTCGTTCGTTTGTTGGTGATACACGCAAATGATATTCAGATACATGAAATCCTCTGAAAAAACCTTCTGCGTAGGATACCAGTTCTTTGCCGAGGCCTTTACTACGATAGGCTGGGATCAGATAGAATAGATTGACATACCCTATTTCTGTGCCTTCAAATTCCCTAATTTGCATTTCCATTTGTCCAATCGCGACATCATTTTCTTCAACGATGACATGCCCCTTAGGAAATTGCTTAACCATATCGCTAATCCGATTTATATAGGTCTGTTCCGCTCCAAAGCCTTCATCCGTTCCAAAACTCTCAACAAAGGCGTCTTTTCTACAAGTAATCAGCCACTCTCGGTCCTTGTCTGGGTCCATCGTTCGGAAGTTCAACACCATCATCCCCTTTATAAAGAATAGTTCTCCTCCTTTATCATCGTTTCCTTCTTATTGTCAATATAGGTTGAACAAAACCGTACCAACTTAAATAAAACTTAACAAAAGTCATTGTGATTGAAATAAGAATCGATTACAATTTTTCTACTATATCAATTCATTAACGAGGCGGAGGAACAAATGGACATCCTACCCCAGGAGCAGACAATCGTCTATCAATTCTTAAGCATTGCCTTAGGTGGAAATACTTATTTACATCCCTATATCGATGAATCCTACCAGAAAAATGAGTGGGAATATTATGAGGCGTACCAGAAGAGTAATTTAAACGGGAATCCGCTCTTTTCCATGTACTCGACAAAAAGTGAAGAAAAAATTAGGCAAGTGGCGGGATTGCTAGCATGGTGTGACCAGCACCAGCAATTTTTTCCGCTTGATCAACTAATTAAAAAAGGCTACAAATTTGCTTATCACTATTTTCAACACCACTCTTATATCGACTTTGACCATTTCATGAGAAGCTTTGGGAAAAAACAAAAAAATAAGGTGGTAAAGGAACTAGATTTACTTTATCAAAATATTATTCTTTGGTACCTGTGTGTCCGTGAAAATAAACCATTTAATACCAGTAACGTAGCATGGCAATCCTTTCAAAAAGTATTATTGACGACCATGAATGAATTGGAATGGCAGAAGTCCATGTTCTCTCCCGAAATGTTGGCTGCCCATAAAAAGGAGATTGATGAGCTCTATCAGGCCTACAATATCCCCCAAAATGCTCATTTCGATTCATTAGGTTTTTTCCTAGAGTATTTGATCAGCGATAAGTTAACAGGTATCGTTGAAAAATACCCCAGCTATGATTCAGAAAAAGCAGAGCAGCTCGTCTTTCAAAACTCGCCAACCAAATTTATCGGAGCCCTCGGCGGCTGGCTGAAAACCCTGCACATTCAAGAGCTTGATGCAACCGAACAAATCTCATTGACCAAAGGGGATTTGGATACAGTTTTTTTAGAGCTGCTCTATGCAAAAAAATATAATAATGTGAGTCATGCAGAACAAGATTTGTTTTTCATCGCGTGTCTCTATATAAAGTGCCTTAGTTCCCTATATCGCGAGACGAAGCATTTATTTTTGGATCAATCTAAGCAGGATTATTACCTGGAAATGAAAGCCAAGGAGGAAAAGCTTCATGAACAGGAAGCGGATTTATTCAGGCAAAGCCAGGAATGGCAGCTCACAAATAAACAGCATCAACAGCAAATTGACGGATTAACGGAAGAGCTCCGAGCGGCCGAAGCAAAAATCCGGCAATTGGAACAGAAAATCGGCAATCTCGAAGATTATACGGAAGAGGTCCATGCCCTGCGTAGCTTTGTCTATTCGGAGGAACAAGGCGACCAGACTGGTGAGCAGACTCCTTCTTTGAAAAGCATGACCACGTTTATACAGTCTAAGCGAATTGTCATTTTCGGTGGAGCTCCGCATTGGCGGAATAAGGTAAAAGAGCTTCTTCCATCTGTGGAGTTTATCGACGTGGATGAGATGAATCGGGATATTTCCAAGATTCAACGAGTTGATGCGGTCTTTATTAACACTAACGTATTTGCCCATGCCTTTTATAAAAAGATCATGAAAGAGTTAAGCCAAACAGCTACGCCGATGTATTATTTAAGCGGTCACAGCAATCTTGAGAAAACGACTTTTGAAATCTATAAATGGCTAACTGAATAAGCACGTCAAGCCCTCAACCTATCAGCAAATGGAGGGCTTGATATGATTTCTAAAGCACGAATATGCTAAGGATAAATATTTCTACCTTAAATAGATTTCTGTCGCGTCTGGCGGGAGCCCTTCAATATGTTTTAAATAGGCCGTTACACGCTGATCTTCCTCACTCGGGTAAACAAAATCCAACTGGTCCGCCACAGTCTGGGCTGTTCTTCGAAATAAATTACACGAGGCAAATAATGCTTTCCAGACAGCCTCATAACTACCATTTGCATAGGTAGTTAGAAGCTCGGTCCAGCACTCATCAGAAAGGTACTTCTCTAAATATTTGCCACTTTTTCCTATACTCACGGAAAAGTCGGTTTGAATACCAACCTGCCATTCCAGCATCTTCATAAGCATCGACCGAACAGGTTGATTAAGGTGCTCCTGGGCATAAAGAATTTCCCGTCTCCATAAGCCTTTGGCGACATAGGTGGATACCCACCAAAATTCATTACAGCAATCAGCAAAGAATTCAGCAGATGGACGCTTTACCCAGTACTGTTCATCCGTTGGTCGTGGAAGTGCAGGGAGACAGTCATCCTTATCAAGCAAAATAAACGTTAATCTGTCCTCCTGGCAATAGGCATCCTTTGCTTCGATTGGGACGAGCATCAAATCGATCCGGTTCCCATCTAAAAAGAGCATTAAATAGGTAAACCGGCCTCCAAGCTGTGGTGGAAACAACGACATCCCCTCAGGCGTTTGCATGATGATTTTCTCTCCAAAGACGTTAATCCAGCTTTCCTCCTGAAGGAATGACTCCATGTCTGTTACAAGGTAGACAATATCAAAATCCTGGAATGGATCTTTTCGAGCATTGGGATTGGTTCTCGATCCATTCATGGCAACAGCACGGACGCGCTCATCTTGCTCGGCCACTCGCAACACAAGATCGATCATTTCCTGTTCTGTCCGCATCTTTTGACCACTCCTTTTTATACTTTTAGCGCTTACAAATAATAACTCATCACGATCAGTTCCCCTCTAGGTCCCATCATTCGCTCTCCCTCATCAATATAGCCACATGCTTTATATAGTCCTTGAGCCACTTCGTTCTGCACATTAACCGCTAAGACAATTTCGTCAATCTCACGAAAGTGTTTTCTGATAAACTCCGGCAGCAGTCGTAAGGCCATTTTGGCATATCCCTTGCCAAGATGGCGAAAATCGGTGGAAAAGGATCTAATTACAATCGCATGTTCATTATCCGAGTAAGGTTTAGCACCTTCATTTTTATGTAAATCAAAAAAAGTGACAACCTGATCTTCTTCCATTGCTAAGATCGAATACCGATCAATATCTGTGGCAGATAGCTTAATACAATCGGTTGGCCTGCCGGTAAAACGCAGTTGGTCCTCAGTTATTTGATAGTGATCGATGAGAGTTTTAAACCTCTCATCATAGAAATGAAGCTGCATCGTATGATCCCCTTTTCAAAAAGAACGTTTGTTCTTATTTTAACCTATTATAGTGTCAGTGTAAATCCGTTCTCTAACATAAAATCCTATAAAAAACATATGTCATTACATTCTATCGGATCGAGTTATTTTCCTCCTTGACCTTCTTTTTCCTCATACAAAAGGCAGCTCTTTATCTTGAAGAGCTGCCTAAATAAAACTTCTATTTCAATCATTCTTATTTTTTCAAATGATAAGGAACTGTTGTGACAATGACATTTCTCCGATACAGCAAGAAGGAACGAATCAGTAAACTGGATTGGTTATGAAGAATATTGTGCCAGCCCTTCTTTGGAATAAATTGTGGGATGACCACTGTGACTCGGTAGTTCGATTCACTTGCCTTATGTTCCACGGTATCAACAAATTTAGTTAATGGATTAATAATACTTCGATAATGAGAGTGCAGCGTCACCAACCTTACATCAGGCTGCCACTTCATCCACTTCTCTTCAAACTTTTTCTCATCTTCTCGATCAAATGAAACATAGACAGCAAGAATTTGATCCGCAGAGATGGACTTTGCATAATTTAAGGAATTGGCTACCACATTGGTCATGCCAGCAACGGGAACCACCAGCACATTTCCTTCAATCTGAACAATCGGTTCACAAGTGGTCAACCTAAGCTGATCACCAACGGATTCGTAATGCTTGCCAATCCGATGGAATAGTAAAATGATCAACGGGATGAACACTAACACCGGCCATACTTGTGAGAATTTCGTTAAAAAGAAGATCATCATGACAGTGAAACTAATGATTGCACCGATGGTATTGACGATCAGTTTTGGAAGCCAGCCTTGTGGCTTTTCCCGCAGCCATTTCACAATCATTCCGGTTTGAGCCAGTGTAAAGGGAATAAACACCCCAACTGCATAAAGCGGAATCAAATGCTCGGTTTTTGCGTGAAACACCATTATTAAAATAATCGAAGAGACAGCAAGCATAATAATCCCATTTGAATAGCCTAATCGATCTCCTCTAATCAGAAACATCCTTGGGATAAACTTATCTTTCGCTAGATTAACAGCCAGCAATGGGAACGCAGAATAGCCGGTATTAGCAGCAAGGATTAAGATTAATGCTGTCGTCCCCTGAACAAAAAAGTACATGAAATTCCGGCCAAAGATTTCTTCCGCAATCTGGGAAATGACGGTTACTTCTGCCCTTGGCGTCACCCCATAATAGTAAGCAATAAAGATAATCCCTGAAAATAATAGGGCCAATAAGCCCCCCATCATCAATAATGTTTTCGCCGCATTATTTGGGGCCGGATCCTTGAAATTCGGAATGGCATTCGAGATCGCCTCCACCCCAGTTAACGCGGAGCTTCCAGAAGCAAATGCCCGTAAAAGAATAAATAAACTAATCCCTACAACCGGTGTGCCAATAGGAGTGTGTAAATCAGGTGACACGTCACCGGTGATAATTTTATAAATTCCCACACCAATTAAAATGAATAACGCTAAGACAAATAAATATACAGGGTAAGCTAAGACGGAAGCAGACTCCGTTACACCTCGTAAATTTAATATGGTAATCAAAATCACAAACACAATGGCAATCTGTACATTGAACCCATGGAGGGTCGGAAAGGCTGATGTAATCGCGTCCGTTCCTGCCGATACACTTACCGCAACCGTTAAAATGTAGTCGACCAATAGCGAACCACCTGCGATGAGGCCCGAATTGACGCCTAAGTTCTTTTTCGAAACAACATAGGCTCCTCCACCGTGTGGATAAGCAAAGATGATTTGCCTATACGACATGATCAGTGCTGCTAATAAGATTAACACGCCCACAGCAATGGGAATCGAATACCAAAATGCCACGGCGCCTAAAGTAACTAATACGATCAAAATTTGTTCAGGGCCATAGGCCACTGACGATAAGGCATCAGATGAAAGGATCGCTAACGCCTTTGCTTTGTTCAGTTTTTGTTCACCCAGTTCATTGGACTTCAATGGACGTCCAATTAAAAACCTTTTCAAGACTGAAATCATTCAGTATTCACCCCAACGATACAATAAAGTTTGTTTGATATTACCCTTTTATCTAGTTTTTAATCAGAGTAATATTTTTTTACACAAAAAAAGTGCCTACAAGTCAAAGTAAAAAGACCTGTAGGCACATTCATTTTCATGTGTCACAAGCTCCACCTTCCTTCTCATATAACGCTTACGAGGTTAGCTGTCGGGTTCGGGCCTAGAGTAGCCCTACCTTGAATGGATTCACCCCATGGATTATTGATTAATCCATAAAAATGGTTCCCCCGTACCTGATTGGTTTCAGCGATTTAAGAATTTGAAACTGTGATAATAATACTCCTGCTCTTTTCAAATGTAAATAACATTTTATGTAACTAGATTAAAACTTTACTAGACTGATATATCATAAAATCGGGAAAATCGAAGTGTGAATCGTTATAATCATTTTTAAGGAGATGATTACATTGATTAAATATAGTGGGCTCCATCATGTGAGTCTAACCGTAACCGATTTAGCACGGGCAAAACAGTTTTATGGTAGCGTCTTATGTTTGCTGGAGATCCAGCGGCCCGATTTTGATTTCACCGGCGCCTGGTATGCAGTTGAGAACCAGCAACTTCACCTGATTGTCCTGCCTACCTCGCAAACCATTCGTAAGGATAATTATTTGAGCAGTCGCGAAGGTCATTTTGCTCTACGCGTAAAGAATTATGATGATACGGTGGCATGGTTGAAGAAAAATGAGGTAGAGATCTTAGAGAAGCCCACCAGTAAAAGTGGCTTTGCACAGATATTTTGCGCCGACCCTGATGGGAATTTAATCGAGCTCAATGTCGATCAGCAAGATAGGTAATCCCTTTAATCAGTGCCATTCTTAATCGAATTGGCACTATTTTTCCCAAAAATAATCTTCCATTACGCTCTTCAATAGTAACAGTGTATGTATACTTTAATCGAAACAGTTATATTTTCGGCTTAAAAAAGCCCTACAAGACCAAAGATCTTGTAGGGCTTTTCAGATTAATTATCTGATACTTCTTTTCGGTTTTTCCTGAATAGCTTCGATAATACTTCATAAACGATTGGGACAATGATTAACGTTAATAACGTTGAACTTGTTAAACCGCCGATTACGGTAATACCTAGACCCTTCGAGATTAAACCGCCTCCGCCTGAACCAAGTGCTAATGGAAGCAATGCACCAATAGTAGCAATTGCCGTCATCAGGATTGGACGAAGACGAGTAGCACCCGCTTCAAGGACTGCTTCACGCATATTCATACCATCGCGTTCCATATGAATAATTCGGTCGACGAGTACGATCGCGTTCGTGACGACAATCCCGATTAACATCAATAGACCCATCATGACCGATACAGAGATGGTTTCTCCGCCAAGATATAAGCCTGCGAATGAACCAATTACGGCAAATGGTAACGAGAACAGGATCGCAAATGGAGCGACACCCTCACGGAAAGTTACCACAAGAATGAAGTAGACGATGGCAATTGCCGCAGCCATTGCTAGACCAAGTTGAGTGAACGTTTCACTCATATCAGCTTGAACCCCTGCCACGTCAACCGTTACGCCTTTTGGTAGATCTAATTTATCAATATCTTTTTCCACTTTTGCGGTTGTTTTCGAAATATCTTTATCAATAATCGTTCCGGAAACTGTTGCATAGTATTCGCCTTTACTACGTGCCAATGTATTAAGGGTTGTGCCCTTTTTCACGGTCACAAGCTCAGAAAGTGGCATCGTTGTACCTAAGGCGGTCGGAACAGGTGTTGCTAATAGCTCATCAATTGATTGCGGTGTTGCCGCTTGTTCCTGTTGTACAATTACATCTAAGGTGTCACCGTCTTTTTCCACGGTAGTTAACACATCTGTTGCTTTCGTCGGATTTAACATCATGACGAGCTGTCCAGTTGTTAAGCCATATTGCAGGAGCTCATCCTGGGCTACCTTAAAGGTATACTCGACATATGCATCCTCAGCACTAGAAGAAACATCTTTTAAACCGTCATTTTTCTTCATTGATTTTTCAACCATTTTAACGGATTGATTCAGTTTATCTAAATCCTCACTATAGAAGGTATAGCTAACCTCGTTTGTTGCGCCCGTAGCAGAAGTAAAGTTTTGTGATTTCCACTCACCAGATTGGTCAATGTTCTTCACATAGTCTTCAATTTTATCGCGAACTTCTTGGAAATTATCCATGTCTGGATCGAAGATGAGGTACATTAAGGCACCGCCTCCGCCTCCGCCGCCCATCATAGCATTCGTCATGTCACCAGCTTCGGTGACAGATAATTGGACGATATCTATATCTTCGCGTTTGAGCATCTTTTCTTCGACTACTTTAACGTTGGCTAATGTTTCATCCTTCAGTTCACCAGCTTCTGG
Organism: Neobacillus jeddahensis; assembly: GCF_000612625.1. GTDB lineage: Bacteria > Bacillota > Bacilli > Bacillales > Cytobacillaceae > Neobacillus > Neobacillus jeddahensis. The sequence goes on along the minus strand of NZ_CCAS010000012.1, from coordinate 82,931 downwards.
CGTGTACGTTAAATACATGACTTTATCTTCTTCACTACCCATAAAGCTGAAGCCAATTAATGGAGTTAACGCCAAACTTCCTGCTAAAAGCACAATCGCCAAAATCGAGGTAATGATCTTATGGTTTAGAGCTTTTGCAAGAACGCCTTTGTACCAATTGGACAACTTTCCAGCTTCTTTATGGCCTTTTTCTGTTTTTTCACCGTAAAGCTTCTTCTTAAATAAGAAGTGTGATAGCGCCGGAACAATTGTAATCGCCACTAGTAAGGAAGCACCAAGGGCAAACGACATCGTTAGTGCGAACGGGGTAAACAATTCACCCACCATACCGCCAACGAAAATTAATGGAGCAAATACTGCTACCGTTACTAATGTTGAAGATAGAATTGGTTTGAACATTTCAATCGTAGCTTCACGAACGAGAGCACGGCCATTAAGCTTCTCATCCTTTAAGTGAAGACGGCGGTAAATATTTTCGACAACCACAATGGAGTCATCGATTACCCGACCGATGGCAACCGTGATTGCCCCAAGTGTCATAATATTCAGGGTGATATCCATCCAATGAAGGATTAAGAGCGCCATGAAAATCGAAACAGGGATCGAAACAATCGAAATAATCGTTGATTTGAAGTCACGTAGGAAAAGCAGGATGATTAACACGGCGATTAATCCACCGAATAACGCTTTTTCCACCATCGTTTTAACGGAATCTTCGATTGGTTTTCCTTGGTCAAGCGATAGATCGATCACAAGCCCATCGATTTTTGCCTTTTGATCCTTGATTACCTCTTTCACACTATTGACAACATCGACAGTGTTTGCCTGTTGTTCTTTGACAATTTGGATGGCAATCGCTTCTTTACCATTTGTCCTTGAAACGGATTGAACTTTACCAATGGTTTCAATCGAAGCAATATCGCTAAGTTTCACAAATGGAGCTTGCTGAGTTGCAGATGGTGTGACAGGAATGAGCATATTCTTTAATTCATCCGCTGTCATGAACTTACCGTCAATCGCAACAGCTTGCTCACCTTCTTTAAACTCATAAAGTCCTAATGAAACAGACATGTCACTAGCTTGGATCATTTCCTTGACTTTATCTGCTGTTAAGCCAAGTTCCTTCATTTTTGCTTGATTATACGTGAGGTCAACTTCTTCCACGTGTTGACCAGTGATCGTTGCAGAGGCAACGCCCTCTATTTTCTCCAGTTTTGGAAGGATAATATCCTCAACCGTTGACGTTAATTCAACAATATCCTCTGTTTTACTACTTACACTGAGGGCTGCAACCGGCATCATGTTCATGCTAATCGCCGTTGTGGTTGGCTCTTGTGCCCCTTCAGGTAATTTCACTGCATCTAATGCTGATTCTAAGGCACGCTTGGCCTCATCCATATCAATGCCGTATTCGTATTCAACTTGAATACTAGACATATTCGCATAAGAATTGGAATAAACGGATTTCACGTGGTCTAAGCCATCGACCGCATGCTCGATTGGCATCGACACGTCTTCCATCACTTTTTCTGGTGTTGCCCCAGGATATACTTCCGTAACCATTAGGTATGGGATTGAAATATCTGGGATCGTCTCCATATTCATCCGTGTTCCTGAATAAATACCAGAAACCGTGATAATGATGGTAAGAAGCCAGACGGCTAATTTATTCGTTAAGACAAAATTCACTAAACCTCTCACTATTACACCTACCCTAAATTGACTTATTAAGCTCATTTACCTATAATAATGACCAACGAGTCATTTGTCAAACAAAAGACCCATAGGAGCGATCAGTTACAATGATAAAAAAACAATTAATCATGGAAAAAGCGCTAGAGCTTTTTGCGAAGCAAGGGTTTGCCACGACCACGGTCCAACAAATAACAGATTATTGTGGAATTTCCAAGGGCGCATTTTATTTATCTTTTAAGTCTAAAGATGAATTGATCTTAGCCCTAATTGATCATTTTATGATTCAAATCACCTCGAACATTGACTATATAGTCAATAACATCGATGATGATGCGGAACTTCTATATACATTTTATTATGCGATGTTTGAGTCATTTCATAAGCATTCAGATTTTGCCAAACTCTTCATTAAAGAACAATCGCATACTTTTAATGAAGAGTTCATTGTTAAAATGCAATATTACGATAAATTATCGGAAAGAATGTTTTTATCGTTGATAGAACGCTTATATGGTGAAACAGTCAACCGAATTAAGTATGATTTAATTTACTGTATCAAGGGCTTTATGAATACCTATTCTTCCTTATTTCTGTTCTATAATGTCCCGCTTGATCTGAAGGTATTGGCACAATCGCTTGTTGAAAAAACCAATTTATTAGCGCGGCAAATGACTGTTCCATTTATTTCACCGGAGCTGTGGCAGCTGATGGAGCAGCCGCTGTTAGGAGAGGTCACAAAGGAGCAGCTCCGCAATTTTATCGATCAAAAGGTAGACGAGTTGGAGGAATCGGTGGAAAAGGAGTCGCTGCTTTTACTAAAGGAGCAGTTGATTGCATCAACTTACCCGCAGGCGGTGGTGCGTGGACTACTGGAGAATGTTCGCAATCATCCAGAGTGTAAGTGGATTTCTTATTTATTACGACGGTATTATCAGTTTTAGGTTGAGCCAGGGTGACAAAACGACTTTTAGCGGGCACCCATCATGGGGTGCCCGCTATGTGAAAAATAGTCATCACTTCTACTTAGGAAGTAATTAAGCCGTATTTACGGCTGTTTATTCAGCCAAGAAAAAGGGGCGAAACCAAGTACTTTGCGCCCATCCAGCAACTTAAGGTAAGAAAAGCGCACGACGTCTGGAGCTAGACCATTCTCAAAGTCAAAGCTTTTAAATTCCTATATTTTAAAAACATAAAAAGGACTCGGGGAGTCCTTTTTATATTGATACGCTAGAAATTACAGGAATGGCAAGAATAATGTCGAAAGTTGTGGATAAATGTTTATGGTAATAAAGTCCCAATTGTTGTCTAATAGAAGAGAGAGATAAGTTATTCTGACATACCATTTTTAAGCCTCAGAAGGGAGTGGGTATCAGTGAAAAAAACGATACACATTTACGTTTCCGATTCACTAAGAAAATCCCATAATACAGAAGAGACACAGTTTCAAGGGATAAGAGCCCAGCGACAAATGCAGAAAATCAAAAAAGGGATACACGAGCTTAGTTTAACAACAATCAGCTATATTGCAGCCGATCTTGGAATGGAGACATCAGATTTGCTGAAGGAAATCGAAAAATTCATCGAATGAATTGTAAGGGTTTTCAACAATAACAGTGTCGCGTTTACACGAAATCCCATTAACCAAATGTAGGTCCATCACGTTCATTGGAATAGGCCAATCATTTTGCTAGGATATTTTTGAGTAACCAGTTAGATACATTTTATGAGGCTGTTGCGTAATAAACATGTCTCCACTACGTTTATTACGCAACAGCACGAGTCGCCTACACAAGATCTCCTTGGTCGTTCGTCCAATCTACTTCAACCATAAATTGTACAGTCTTAGAAATCCCTCCAACTTTTTGTCGACAATTCCTAGTCAGCTCCTGACAGATTTCTCTCTTTCTCACTTCACGTCTTTGTTATGATAGTTCTATGCTTAACAGTATTCCAACCAAAAAGAATACTCTCCATCGTTTACCTTCATTTTTTTTACTCACTTCAACTCTATCCTTCTGTTGATATAGAAGTAATGATGTATTCATGTTTACTTTTTTGGAAACCCTACAACCATGACCTGCGTGATAAAACTCTTGGGGAGTGGATTTCATGGACAAGCGCGGAAATCTTTTCGTTGGATTGTTTTGGGGAGCGACTTTAAGTGTCCCATTGTGGCTTGCGGTTTTCGGATGGATTAAACTCATCAATCATTTACTCCTGTAACTAGATTCCTAGAAAGTGGAATAGCCAAGGCCAAAAGACGCCCCATCGAAGGCGCCTTCCTTTTTATTAATAAAAATAGTTTGGTTTCTTGGCCTCGTTCTTGTAGGGGCGATGGTAAATCGCTCATGCTTGCTTCCGGCTTTGATACCGCCCTGATTAATGCAGAGCACGTGTTATAGAACTCCTTTTTTCTACCTTCTAAGCTAGCTGCTTATTTAATTTTTTCCATTCGTGCATTCACTTCCCTAATGGCCTGAACAACCTCTACAACTTCTTTACTTTGTATCTCTATCCCGGCATTTAACTCTTCCGTTTGTTTCAGGACATGTTCTACTTCTAGTTTAATTTCCTGTCCATATGATACCTGCTGAATTGTGGCAGTCATCATTTGCTGGACCATATCCTTAATATGATTTATATTCATCACAATTTCTCCGGCCGTCAGAGCCTGTTCCTTCGTTGCACTTTTCACAGCGCTTGTCTGATTCATGACATGGTCAACGGCCGAAATGACGGCATGACTCCCCTTCACTTGCTCCCCTGTTGCAATAGATATTTGTTGAAATTGATCTTTTGTAGTGGTAATGCCTCTGACTATTTCCTCAGCAGTCATCGTTTGTTCCTTTGTTGCGCTAGTCATCATTTCAGCTTGCTTTGTCACATTCTCAACAGCTTTTGTTATAAATTCACTATTTTTGGTTTGCTCTTCCGTCGCTTTGGCAATTTGATTCACTTCGACTGTAACTTGAGCAATTCCCTCAGAAATCTTTCTAATCGCTTGATTGGTTTGTTCTGCCAATTGATTTCCCACTTTAACCCTTTGTTCCCCTTCTTGAATAGAGGTTATAGCAACAGCGGTTTCCTCCTGAATCCCTCTTATACGCACAGCAATCTCCTTTGTTGCCTTTGCAGAACGTTCTGCCAATTTCCGGACCTCTTCCGCCACCACCGCAAATCCTTTCCCTTGTTCTCCAGCACGTGCAGCTTCTATGGCTGCATTCAGTGCTAATAGGTTGGTTTGATCGGCAATGTCATCAATAATCTCAATAATGCTGCCAATTTCCTCTGAACTTTTTCCTAATTCCTTCATGACATCACTTGCCTGGTTGATCACCTGTGAAATTTCTTTCATACTAACTAATGTTTCATTCAAGGAGCGAGTTCCTTCAACTGCATCTTCCTTAACAGATTGGCTGAGCAAGTTCACTGTTTGAGTACTCCCGGCGACTTGCTTAATAGAACCGACCATTTCCTCTACCGTTTCGAATGTTTGATCCGCCATTCGTGTCAAATTGACTGCATTCTCACTTACCACTTTAATTGATTTACTCATTTCCTCAATAGCTGCAGAAATTTCTTCCACGCTCATGCCGGCATTGCTCACACTTCCAGCCACTTGTTCAATGGAAGCCATCATTTCTTGAATGATCGCCGATGATTCTTCCGCAGAGACAGAAAGGGTCTCTGTACTCCCAGACACTAACTGAATAGACGTGCTCATTTGTTCCACTGCAGCCGAGATTTCATCCACATTGGAAGCCGTCACATGGGTATTTCCCGCCACTGATTGAATGGACGCGACCAGCTCGCTTACGGAATGGTTTGCTTTATTCATGGAAAGATCCAGTTCGCCTGAACTGTTTACCGTTTTATCAATCGACCTTTTAATTTCTGAAATCGAATGGATCGTTGTATCTACATTTTTCACTACCCCATTAACAGATCTTCTAATTATTTTCGTAATGAGGAAAGCAACTAATATACTAAATAGGGCCACAATCAGGGAGGCAATAATTAATTGACTGATTGCCCGTGAAGAACTTTGTTCTGACTCCTTTACCATCGATTGGGTGTCTTGACGGATAGCGCTTTGAAGTTGATTGAGCGATACAATCGTTTTTTCTCTAAGTGGCAGTAAAATCTCCATCTGTTTTGCGATTGCTTGGTCATTCCCTGTTATCGAATTGGCCATAAACTTTGGAATGGCATCAGAATACTGCTTAAAGTTTTGATCAAATACAGCTAATTGCTTCTTCTCTTCCGCCCCGCCCGTTTCCTTTTTCAATTCATCAATATGTTTTCTTGTATTTCTTAAATCCTTATGTAAATTGGCTGCAATGGATGATTTATCCTTACTCTCTTGGTCATAGGCATACTGAGTAGTATACATACTTACACTTGAAACATCCTCTTTCAGGTTTCCAATTAATTCCACTTTTGGTACGCTTGAATTTCCAAACATATGCATTTGATTATTTAATTGGGTTATGTTCTTGTAGGCAACAAATGTTAGTATCGCAAAAAAAAGGATGATAATGAGGTAGCTTCCCCAAAGTTTCATCCGTAGTGATAGTTTACGAGAACCTTTTTTTGAACGTTTCTTTTGTTGCTTTGATGCCTTTTTCATAGATGCCATTTATCCAGTTCACCTCAATTAGATTTATAAAAATACTATACATCAGAGAAGTTAGCCGGTTTCTTTTTTTAGGAAAACTTAGGATAAACTTTACATGAAATTAATAATAGCCTAGATATATTATTTCTTTGTTAATTCGTCGGTTTACCATAGTCCAAATAATAAAAGAAAAACCCTTATTTTATTAAGAGTTTTTCTTCGATATTATAACGATAATCTTGAATGTGTGAGGACTAACATATGGAAAATGGAGGAGGTTTTGCTTCATTACCTCGAACCCACTTCTGGCGTAGAACCAGGTGCTAGCCTCTCCATGATTTTTCTTTTTCGATATAACATGATTCCTGTCTCCGCAAGATCGTTAATCATCGAGCGATTAGTGAATGCCCCGAAGATCATTCCAGCAACAGGGACCATTTGAAAAAGCTTTTTCCAGCCGAATTGGTCTCGATAGGTATAGACGACTTCCCGCCAGCCCTGCAGCTGTGACATCATCTCCGCGGAACCACCGCCTTGCTGGTAATAGCTAGAAAGCTCCTTTAAGATAGCATTCTTACCGACGATATCAGCGGATGAAAATTGCAGGCACTTTACAATAAAAATCCGCTCACTTTTTTCATTCGGATCATAGCCATGGATGATCGCTATTTCCTGTAAGGTTTTTAAGGAAATAGCCATTAGTGCCGGAATATCGATTGCAAGCGTAAAGATTCCGCCGATTCCAGTGCTGGCACCTTGGATCGTGGCGAACTTCTTTCTTTGTTCGGTAAGCTCTTGGCTCAGCTTATTCATCGCGGCTAAGGGAATATCCTTGATATCGGCAACAGCTTGGATGGGGGTGCCCGTTTCTTTTTCGATTAAATGAAAGAGATTATTTTCTTTTATTAAATAGCTACCTCCAGTTTGCACATAGGCGCCCATTTCATCCAGTAAGGAACCAACCTTGTTGTGAATAAATTTTGGCGTAATTTTATCAAGCAGTTTAAATGGCAGGCGTCCTAACTTGTCCCAAATCCACAGATCACTCTGGCCGCTCTCCCACTTTTCAATGGCGGCTAGTTGTTTCAATAATTCTTCTCTTGCTTCCATCTATTTTCATCACCTTCATTCGTTTATATTTTCACGTTTAAAAAGATTGTTTTCCTTCTGACCTATTGGTATACATACGAACTGTTATTGGAAAAGTTTCAAAGCAGCTAAGAAATCGGCAATAATCGCGCGATAAATCCGGCACCAGCTTCCACTAATAAATGAACGACACGCCTGTGGACAAGTAAGAAAAGGCTTACACTCATTCACACTTTTGTGGATAATACTCTCACGGTAGGTCTTTTTTTATCCACATGCACACACCGTGTGGACAGATTCCACTATCTATCCACAATCATCACAGAAATTAGTCACTCATGAGGAAATTCACCCGTTCCTACAGAAAAAAAGCAATGCACTTGTCCACAGAGGAAGGCATTGCTTGCAGCTGTTCTGACCGCCTTCAAGAGAAATGCGATCTTACTAGTTTGTTTCCACTAAACGAATAAAGCTCTCCCCATTCTGGGCGGAAGCCAGCTCATGCACCTGAGCCCTGCTTCACTCAAGGCCGCGATTTATCCAATTACCCCGCGAATGGCGCAACAGCAAAAAAAGCGGAGGCCCCCCATCTAAGGAGCCCTTCCGCTTTTTTGAAAAATGACTTACGTATGCGACACGATCAATTCACAAGCACCATCAATTTCAAACTCGCCAAACCCGACTGGAATAATTAGATTCGTCCCTTTTTTCAACTCATAGCGTTCACCATTATGTAGAAGGGCTCCCTCTCCCTTAATTACACTAAGTAGCAAATAATGATCGTTGAAGGCAAACTCGGCTTTCCCATGGATATCCCACTTAAACACTGTGAAAAACTCTGACTCTACAAATGTTGTGATCGTTGCATTAGCACCATCCTTAACGCTTGGAAAGCTAGCCGCGTCCTGATGCGGTACCGTTGTCACTTCAATCGCTTTTGCTAAATGTAACTCACGCAGATTGCCGTCTGCATCCTTCCGATCATAGTCATAAACACGGTACGTCGTGTCAGAGCTTTGCTGTGTTTCTAAGACTAGCGTCCCCTCACATAAAGCATGGATTGTTCCGCTTGGCACATAGAAAAAGTCACCCGGCTTAATTTTTACACGACGAAGTAAATCGTTCCAATTGCCTGCCTCAATTTGCGCCACCAATTCTTCCTTCGAACGGGCATTATGGCCGAAAATCATATCGGCGCCTTCTTTACAGTCGATAATATACCAGCACTCTGTTTTACCAAGTTCGCCGTTTTCATTGACTTTGGCATAGTCATCATTCGGATGAACCTGCACAGACAAATCCATGTTGGCATCGAGAATTTTTGTTAACAGTGGAAACACTGCTTCCTTCGAATTGCCGAACAGTTCAGGATGCTCGCGCCAAAGATTGTCCAAAGACATCCCAGCAAACGGACCATTTTCAATCACAGACGGTCCATTCGGATGCGCCGATATCGCCCAGCACTCCCCCGTATTTTCGGTTGGAATCTGATAACCGAATTCTTCCTTTAATGTAGTACCGCCCCAAATTCTTTCTTTAAAAACTGGTTGTAAAAATAACGGTTGCAAAAAAATGACCTCCTCTTTGATGTTTAATCCGTCATAAATTTATAACGCAAGATTGCCGCAAGCCCGGCACCATGCTTAAATTCACCGCTGACCACAAGATTTTTCAGTTCTTCCATAGGAATCTTATGTAATTCAATTTGTTCACTCGCTTCTAACTGCTGTGCGTTCGCTGTTAAGCCCGCTGCTGCAAACAAAAATATTTCCTCCGTCGTGGAGCCTGGAGATGGATAAAAGCTCCCCAATTCCAGCCAATGGTTCGCCACATAGCCGGTTTCTTCCTTGAGCTCTTTTTTGGCGACCTCAAGTGGAGCAAGTCCATCGCCGTCGATCATACCCGCTGGTAATTCCCACTGCCAGCTGTTAAGGGCATGGCGGTATTGTTTGATACAGACAACTTCCTTCTCGTTAGTGATCGGCAGGATGCAGACACCCTTTGCAAAATCCAAATAGGAAAAGCTCTTTTCCTCGCCATTCGGGAGACGGACTTGATCGAGGGTAATCCCAAAACGATCAACCTGTTGTTTATCTGAACTCGTAATCGTCCATGCCATTTGATTCACCCTCCTCGTTGATGAAGTTTTTTTTCCAAAAAAGCAGCACTGTTAGTTCTTCGTCAACGCCCGATCAGCCAACAATAGCGCCCCGGTAATACCGGCGTCATTGCCCAATCCCGGGCTGACAATATACGTTGAAAGCTCTGGTATGTGGACATACCCCTGAAGGAGCTCAGGTAAATATTGATAAATTGCCGTGAACACTTGCGGTTGATTGCTCACTCCGCCACCAAGAATAATCTTTTTCGGGGAAAGAATCAAGATATATTGCATCAGGGCTTGCGCCAGATAGTAGCCTTCTAGATCCCAAACTTCGTGTCGGTCAACCAAGTCGATTCCCTTTTCACCCCAACGCTCCTCAAGGGCCGGACCCGCCGCCAAGCCTTCTAAGCAATCATGATGATATGGACATTTTCCTTGGTACGGATCGTTCGGGTGACGTCTGAGTAAAATATGCCCCATTTCCGGGTGTGACAGTCCCTCAAGGACCTCGCCGCGAACGATCGCCCCTGCGCCAATCCCGGTTCCAACGGTAATATACAAACAGCTATCCAACCCTTTCGCGGCACCGAGGGTCGCTTCGCCAAGTGCCGCCCCATTGACGTCGGTGGTAAATCCGACCGGAACAGCGAAGGCATCCTTTAACGTTTGCACAATCGGATAATCCTTCCAGGCAAGTTTAGGCGTGGAGGTTATATAGCCATAGGTCGGGCTTTCTGGATTAACATCGATTGGCCCAAATGACCCCACCCCAATCGCTTCGAGTGGATAGGCCTGGAAAAATTCTACTACCCTTTGCATCGTTTCCGCAGGGACAGTGGTCGGAATCTGAATTCGCTCATGAATCGTCCCGTCCGCTTCGCCTACTGCACAGATAAATTTTGTTCCACCTGCTTCTATTGCACCTAACATGCTCATGCCCTCCCTATTTGTGTGGATATATTCTATACTCTATCATAACCGATTCTGATTTTTGACACGAATCCGGAACTATTCCCACACCTGTAAAAAATCCTCCTGCATTCACCTTCATTGCCTCCAATGGGAATGCTCCCTTAAAGGAATCCGTAGTGGCTAATATTTTCATAGTCTGTTCCTCTGTATCCTTAATGAAATTTGAATGTGATTTGTTATAATAGATGAAAGGTCAATATCTGGGGAGAAAAAGATGAAATTTATCGAACGTGTTCATAAGTTTGAATATAAGTTAAATGATACAGACGACCAAATTATCGAATATATTGAACAAAACAAACAAAGCTTTGTTTCCCAATCAATTCAAAGCTTGGCGGCTAACCTCTATACAGTCCCAAATACGATAACGCGCTTATCGAAAAAACTAGGGTATGATGGCTTTTCACACCTGAAAAATAGTATTAAAGAAGAACTAGAATCGACCAAAGCTCCTGAAGATAGTTCCTACTCTTTAATCCAAAAAACCTTTGAACTCATCGATATGGAACGCATTGAAACGACCGCCAAAATCCTTCATGATGCCAAGCATGTGCTTTTCTTCGGTGTTGGTGATACAGCCGATTTTTGTGAAATCATGGTTCGGAATTTGCGAGTAGGTGGAAAAACAGCCATCCATTATATTCATCGACATGAAACGGTTCACATGATTGATCAAATGAATCAGCAAGATGTGCTCTTTTTGATCAGTCTATCCGGAGAAACGCCGCAAACTCTTGAAATCGCGAAACGCGCCTCAGAGAAAGGGATCCCGATCATTTCATTAACCCATTTTACACGTAACTCGCTTCAAGAGGTGGCAGTTATCAATCTCTATTGCTTCACTCCCAAAAAAATCAAGAATGGCTACAATATCACCGATCGAACCCCGATAATGATTCTCTTACAAGCATTATCACAATATTATTGGGATCATTTTTAAAAATGTGTACATATACACATGAAACCGCTTTATCCCATAGCGAATGTGTAAAAATAAGAAGAATCACTCTTCTTATTTTTTTTTTGATACGATAACAACATGAAATGAAAACACTTACACCACCAAACAAGGAGGTATATATCATGCAGCTACAAGCACTTACCTCACCTAGCCTGATCAGTACCGGAAAGACGTTCCATTCCAAACAGGAAGTCATCCAGTACTTAGTTAAACAGCTCGGTGAAGCTGGCAAATTATATTCTGAAGACGATTTTCTTCAATCTGTTTTAGATAGAGAAACACTTTCTCCAACAGGCTTTGAAGGCGGACTAGCCATCCCACACGGAAAATCAACCACCGTCAAGGAAGCGGCCTTTGCCATCGCAACCTTAAAACAACCATTGACCGATTGGGAAAGCATTGATCCCACTAACCGGGTACAGTTGGTTATCTTACTCGCTATCCCGGAGAACGAAGCAGGCTCGACCCACCTTGCACTCCTGGCTGAGTTTGTGAAAAGACTATCTAACGAAGCGTACAAGGAACGGTTGTTAACCGCAAAAACGAATACTGAACTATTCACTCAACTGGATCAAACAGATACAAAATCCGAACAAAAAGTTGTAAAGAAAATAAACAAAACGATCTTAGCCATTACCGCTTGTCCTGCTGGAATCGCCCATACTTATATGGCAGCTGAAGCACTTATCAAGGCGGGGAAAGAACTCGGTGTGGATGTGTTTGTTGAAAAGCAAGGGGCTAATGGAATCGAAGACCGCCATACCACAGCTCTTTTGAAAAAAGCGGACGCAATAATCTTTGCTAATGATGTCGCCATCAAAAGCGAAGAAAGGTTTGGTCACCTTCCCAAGGTGAAAACATCCGTGGCCACACCATTACGAAATGCGACTGGCTTAATCCAACAAGCACTGGAAAAAGCAGACAAACAACCGAAGAAACCATATAACCCAGCCCAAACTGAGGCATCTTCCGATGATGACAATGGTGAAAAATCATTTAAAACAGAGATCAAAGACTCAATTTTAACTGGGATTTCCTACATCATCCCAGTAATTGTGGCAGGGGGAATGACATTAGCCGCTGCCGTATTAATCTCGCAGGCGTTCGACCTTCAGGATCTTTATGCAAAAGAAGGCTCATGGCTGTGGTTATTAAGACAACTCGGCGGTGGTCTCCTCGGCCAACTAATGGTACCTATATTAGCAGCATATATGGCCTACTCGATTGCCGATAAACCTGCCCTTGGACCTGGTTTCGCGGCCGGGGTTGCCGCTAATCTCATCGGCAGTGGCTTCCTTGGCGGGATGCTCGGTGGTTTCCTGGCCGGTTTCTTCTTAAAATTTTTGAAGAAAAAGATACAACCAAAAGGAACCTTTGCTGGATTTATTAGCTTCTGGGTCTACCCAGTTGTCGGAACGCTAGTGGTTGGTTCGATCATGCTATTTGTTATTGGCGAACCGCTCGCTTGGATCAACCAATCATTAATCGATTGGCTCGGCAGCCTCTCTGGTACAAATGCTCTGATTTTAGGTGCAATTCTTGGAGCCATGGTTTCCTTTGACCTCGGCGGTCCAGTCAATAAGGCAGCTTACACCTTCTGTATCGGAGCAATGGCAAGCGGGAATTTCATCCCGTATGCAGCCTTTGCCTCAGTCAAGATGGTGTCCGCTTTTTCTGTCACAGGGGCAACGATAATTGGCAAGCAGTATTTTAACAAACAAGAACAAGAAATCGGTAAACAAACCTGGTTGCTTGGTCTAGCCGGGATCACTGAAGGGGCTATTCCATTTATGATTAATGACCCATTACGGGTGATCCCTTCCCTGATTGCCGGATCCGCCGTAACAGGTGCGATTGTTGCTTACTTTAATATTGGTTTGAATGTCCCTGGGGCCGGTATTTTCTCGTTAGCCTTATTAAATGGCAAGCCCGCTTTAGTAGCAGCAAGTATCTGGCTTGGAGCAGCCTTAATCGGGGCCATCATCTCAACAATCTTATTAATCGTTACTAGAAAAAACAAACTCAACAAGGAAAAAAAAACGAATATAACCACACAAAAAGCAGCTTAAGCTAGAACAATTTTTAAAAATAATATGGTACCTAGAGAAAACTTCCCTAGGTACCATTGATATTTGGAGGGCATCATGAAAAAAGTTCATATCGTACCCCATATGCATTGGGACAGGGAGTGGTACTTTTCCACCGAAGAATCGAGAATTTTACTCGTTAATAACATGGAAGAAATTTTGGAAATGCTCGAGAATAATCCCGATTATCCTTACTACGTTTTAGACGGTCAAACTTCTATTCTCGAAGACTATTTTGCCGTCAAACCAGAGAACAAGGAGCGCGTCAAAAGGCTTGTACAGGCAGGAAAGCTAATCATAGGACCCTGGTATACGCAAACCGATGAGATGGTCATCGGCGGGGAGTCAATCGTCCGGAATCTCCTCTATGGTTTAAAGGACTGTGAAGAATTTGGGCAAGCGATGAAGATTGGCTACTTACCCGATTCCTTTGGCCAATCAGCACAAATGCCACAAATCCTCAATGGCTTTGATATTCACTATTCAATATTCTGGCGTGGAACCTCAGAGCGGCACGGAACAGATAAAACGGAATTCCACTGGGAGAGTGAGGATGGATCGAAGGTATTGGTGCAGCTCTTCCCACTCGGCTATGCAATTGGAAAGTATCTGCCCGAGGATGAGGAACAACTACAGGCACGCATCGATAAATACTTTACCGTCCTTGATCGCGGCGCCACAACAGAACATATTATTCTCCCAAATGGGCATGATCAAATGCCCATCCAACAAAATATCTTTACGATTATCGAAAAATTAAAACGTTTATATCCTGATCGCGAATTTTTCTTAAGCAAATATGAAAATGTTTTTTCCGAAATTGAAAAGAATCAAGCGTTACCGACGATTCAGGGTGAATTTTTAGATGGGAAATACATGCGCGTTCACCGAAGCATCTTTTCCACCAGAATGGATATTAAGGCAGCTAACGCTAGGATTGAAAATAAACTCACCAATGTTCTTGAACCTCTAGCGTCAATTGCCTATTCACTCGATTTCGAATACCATCATGGCTTGATTGAGTTAATTTGGAAAGAAATCATGAAAAACCATGCCCATGATAGTATTGGCTGTTGCTGCTCTGATAAGGTACACCGCGAGATCATGAACCGCTTCTTCCTCGCTGAGGAGAAAACAGATCAACTGATTGAGCACTACAAGCGGAAAATCACGGACTCGATTCAGACAGACCGGACTGAGGATCGCCTTACCGCCTTCAATTTGCTTCCATATGAACGTAATGAGGTTGTTACGACCACCGTGATCACGAAGCTTCCTTCCTTTACATTAGAGGATGGCGCTGGAACAACGATTCCTTTTGAAGTGTTGGAAAAAGTAGAACTAGATCCAGGCTTGATTGACCGACAAATCGTACACTACGGCAACTATGATCCATTTTTCCAATATACGATCCAATTACAAACTACGATTCCGGCGATGGGCTATCAAACATTCTTTATTGTCAACGCAGAGAACGCGATGTCACATACAATAGTCAAAAAAGATGTTGTAGAAACTGATTATTATGCGGTCTCCGTCAATCCAAATGGAACACTGAATATTTGGGACAAGGTGCTCGAAAAAGAATTCAACCAGGTACTGTTGCTAGAAAATGGCGGCGATGATGGCGATGAGTATGATTTTTCACCACTGCTAAATGAACAGCTTATATATAGTGATAAAGTGGAAGCCGACGTAAAAATCATCCAGAATCAATATTCCGCTCAGCTAGATATTCATGTGAAGCTAGAAGTACCTGGTGATTTAGAAAAGCGGAAATTAAAACAGGTTGATCGCTTTGTTGAGGTTGATTGGAAGATCACGATTCCGAACCACCAGCCGATCATGAAAGTGGAAGCCAACATTCATAACCAAGCAAAGGATCATCGATTACGTGTCTTAATTCCAACAGGGATTACCTCTTCCTTCTCGGTTGCAGACAATCAATTTGGGTCGATCAAGCGCGATGTACATGATGCCGCTATGGCATACTGGGAGGAAGAAAATTGGGATGAGCGTCCCGATTCAATTTATCCGATGCTTTCGTTTGTCGGCTTATCTGATGAGAACCATGGACTATGTGTATTAACCAATAGTTCCCGAGAGTTTGAAATCATCGGCGAGCAAGATGATACAATTGCGATCACCCTATTCCGCAGTGTTGGGGTGTTAGGAAAAGAAGAAATGCTAAGACGACCTGGTCGTCCATCCGGGATAAAGCTGCCGACGCCGGATTCCCAAATGATTGGTGGGTTGAAGCTCGATTTCGCACTCACTACCCATATTGGGGCAACGACGACAGCCGCAGCAAAAGTGGGTCGCACAGCAAAAGAATTTACCACCCCGATCCAGACGTATAATAAAATACCGTATAATGCCATGAAGTTAAATCCAGCTGGCGTTTCAACGCCATTACAGTTTAGTCTCCTGGAAGAAACGTGCCCGTCAACAGTGCTCAGCACCTTGAAAAAGGCCGAAACAGAGGACCGTCTTGTCTTGCGATTCTTCAACCCAACAGCTGAGGAACAACAAGCAGACTTCAACATAAAAGGAAGCAGCGAACAAGCACACGAAGCAAACCTAAACGAAAAAAACTTAGCACCCATCGAACAACAAAATGGAAGCTTCAGCCTAACAATTAAACCAAATCAAGTAAAATCCATCATTTTCTAATTAGTATTAGGCACCAAAAGTAAAAAAACCTAGACCCATATGGATGGTCTAGGTTTTTTTTAGCTACTGATAGAAGTATTTGTTATTTTTCTTTTTCGCTAAAAAACCCAACAATATATAGATTAGGCCCACGCACAGAATGAAGACTTCATTTTTAATTCTATCAATCCTGAATACTAAAATTACACGAGAGGAAATTAATAAGTAAGTGTAACAAATCATATTTGCAGAAAATTCCGTTATACTATGCTACTATAGTGGATAGAACGAAAGAACTAAATTATTGGAGGGAAAAAGTATGGTGCTACCTAACTTTGAAGAAAATCTACATAAATACGCAAGACTATTAGCCGCAAAAGGAATCAATGTTCAACCAGGCGATTGGGTGAAAATGACCATTACTGTCGATCAAGCTCCATTAGCACGTTTAATCACCACCGAAGCCTATGCATTAGGGGCTGAAAAAGTCATTGTAAAATGGTCCGACGACGAAATTAGCAAACTTCATTACTTACATCAGCCTGTTGAAGTGCTCACTGACATTCCTGAATATGAAATTCAAGAAGTGGAAGACCATGTCCTAAACCATCGTGTCAGCCGTCTTTCTATCGTATCTAGTGACCCAGGCTTGCTCAATGAAGTGGATCCAGCGAAAATTGCTGCCTATCAAAATGTAGCCGGGAAAGCATTCCAGGCACAACGAATTGCAACGCAAAATGATGATCTAAAATGGACAGTTGCCGCTGCGGCTGGTGCTGGTTGGGCTGCAAAGGTGTTCCCAGACTTAGCCACTTCAGAAGAACAAATCGATGCCTTATGGGATCAAATTTTCAAAACCTGCCGTGTGTATTCAGAAGATCCGGTAGCTGCTTGGGACGGACATAAGCAAACATTAAACGAAAAAGCAGCTGTTCTAAATGAAATCCAGTTTGACGCTTTGCACTATACTGCACCTGGCACGGATTTAACATTAGGCTTACCAAAGAATCATATTTGGGCTAGTGCTGAAAGTGTAAATCCAAAGGGTGAAGAGTTTATTGCCAACATGCCGACAGAAGAAGTGTTTACGGCTCCCGATACCCATCGCATGGATGGCGTGGTCCGCAGCACAAAGCCACTCAGCTATGCAGGCACATTAATTGAAGGCATTGAGGTGCAATTTAAGGATGGAAAAATCGTTGATATTTCTGCGGAAAAAGGCGATGAAACCATTAAGAAGTTGGTATTTGATAATGAAGGCGGCACTGGCTTAGGTGAGGTTGCCCTTGTTCCAGATCCATCGCCAATCTCGCAATCAGGAATTACCTTCTTTACGACGCTTTATGATGAAAATGCTTCGAACCATTTAGCAATCGGGGCTGCTTATCCGACTACGATTCAAGGTGGAACGAAGATGAGCCAAGAAGAATTATTGAAAAATGGCATGAATACGTCCATTGTTCACGTTGACTTCATGATTGGTTCGGACAAAATGGATATCGACGGCATCAAACAAGATGGTACGATTGTTCCGATTTTCCGCAATGGCGACTGGGCCATCTAGATTGAATGATAAGTTCAAGAGACGTTAAGTTAATAGCGTCTCTTGGCTTTTTTTGTTTTATCTTCGTCGTTTGGTTCAGCATTTTGGGGATGAAGACCCTTCCCCCGGCTCACCTTCAAAAACTCGAACCCCAAACCGTTCAGCAGCCATCTCCTTAAACTGCTTCTCATCAACTTCCTGTTTGTCGACCCTTCCATCCAACCACTCAACAAACGAACCTTCTGTCAGCGTCATGTTTCCCCGATCCGTCAGCCTCGTGAGTAATGGCTTCTTGTTGAAAGGGGAATCTGCATGCTCGAGGATCATTTCTTGAACCTCATGCAATTCAGAGACATCCTTAATCACATTAGTAGCATCAAAGGCATAGCCGACTTTCCACTCCTTGTCCTTATGCTTCAATTTCAGATAGAAAAAGTATTCACCTTGTTCATGATCTATTTTTTCCACACGAAATTCTCCGTTTGTTGAGGCCACAACCTCTCCCGATAGTGGTACTGGTTTTAATGGTAAGTTCCCACCAAATCCTGTATCGACGAGATAGGGTTGTCCTTGATGAGTGATGACAATCGCTACATGTGTTTTTCCAAGCGGATTCCAGCGCTGACCGTGATGATCGTATAGGACAGCTCGAACTAACGCCGCATCAAAGCCATTTTCTTTTAGGAAAAAATAAAGCAGGGGATTTAGGTCATAGCATAAACCGCCCTCGTTATGGATGATGATTCTATCGATTAAATTCTCTTTTGAAAGCTCGCGTGTTTGCTTCGCCATAATACACAAATTCTCAAACGGAATCGATTTCGCGGTCAGCTCCAACACCGTATCCAACTGGTGAAAGGTAAGCGGTTCGTTTGTCGAGAAACCAATTCTGTTGCGGAATAAAACATTCAAGTCGCTCATTTCTTCATTCCTCCTTACTCAGCTATTTTTGGTGCCTGACACTATTTGCTCTATTTCTATTATATACATGTGACAACTTCATGAGGCACTAGTGCCCACCAGTGAGTACCATGTAACAGTGACAGAAGCCGTTTGCACTATGAAAGCACGGAAATTCTTGTGCGGTATTTTTCTACTAGTTGGTTGTTATGATCATCGGCGCCATCGATGTTACCACTGAGGAAGACAGGGGGTTCAAAACCATTGTCTGCCATCAATTTAATCGACTCTGCGAGAATTGCATTTAAGATTACCGCCCCCACGACTGTTGAAGTTGGTGCAAACGGGACCGCTACCTTGTCATACGAAAGGGCGGCATCACCTTTAGTCGAATGATTATCAATTACTAAATCAACAGAGTTGTATAAATGCTTGCCACTTTTGTGTCTAGAAGGTTGGCTTTGGGAATATTCAAGAGAGGTAATCCCTATAACAAAGGCACCCTTCTCTTTTGCCGCCAATGCCACATCAACAGGAACTGGATTCCGGCCAGAGGTTGATAATACAAAGACGACGTCCTCAGGGCGAAAATCCTGTTCAATTAGAAACCCCTGCGCATAATCATTTTTTCGTTCCAATTGCGAAGAACGGAGCGCACCTTCATGGAGCATTAACGGTTCTACTAAAATAGGTTTAATAGGTACGAGACCACCTGCGCGATAGGTAACCTCTTCCGTTAAAATATGCGAGTGCCCGCAGCCAAACAACTGCACAATCCCACCCTTTTGAATCGCCTCAGCCACCTTCTCTGCCGCAATCCGTAAATGATTCCATTCCATTTCTTCAACGAGCTCCAATTTTGCCTTTGCGATATCGAAATATTGAGAAAGCACACACATCCACCCCTAACTAATATAATAATTTTTGCCACCTATTCGGAAATCGTTCGTCTGGTTTCCTTATCAATAGCGGACCCAAACACATGTGCATTAACACCGGATGCCTGTATCGTGAACCGAATTGACAATCTCCACGATAGATCAGCAGAATACCTTGCGCTGGTTTAACTCCGATGAAAATCCTTTTCAGGCGCGACCTTCCATAAATAGATGAGAAAAAGTCAAATGAATCAATGCCTCCTTCTGATATTAATACTGCCAGGGAAGTTTTTCAAACTCTACCCCTATCCATACAGGAGCGTTAGTTCTGCATAAGTAGTTTGATAAATTTCCGGTGATCGGTTTCAATTCTTCTATCTAGGATGCTTCCTCCATCACGGGCACAAGTATCCAAATTTGCCTGAGGCACTCCCCACCCCATTGAAATCCTTCCGTTCCTGTACTATAACTAATAAGGTCAATTATATTTATGGAGTGTGGAGAATGAAAACTGTATTTTTTGACCTAGATGATACCTTATATGACCAACTGCAGCCCTTTCAAGCCGCCTATGATAAAACCTTTTCAACGATCACCGAGATTCCCGTTCTCGATCTTTTTAAAAAAAGCAGAGAATATAGTGACAAAGTATTTACCCAAACAGAGAACGGTGAGCTGCCTCTTGAAAAAATGCATCAAAATCGGATGATCCATGCCTTTCAACAATTTGGCGTTTCGATCAGTGCGGAACAGGCAGACGCCTTTCAACAGACGTACCAGGAGCACCAATATAAAATATCGCTTGTACCCGAAATGGTGCGAATCCTCGAGTACCTTACTGCAAAGGGAATTCTGTCCTACGTCGTCACCAATGGTCCGTCCGCACATCAGCGCAAAAAAGTACAATCCCTCGATCTCTTACAGTGGCTACCAGAGGAACATCTTTTCATTTCAAGCGAAATGGGCTATGCAAAGCCACAAAAGGAATATTTTGATCATGTTAATGCCAAAACCAAGACGATTGGCAGCCATTGCTACATGATAGGAGATTCGTTCGAAAATGATATCGTTGGAGCCCACCAGGCTGGCTGGAATTCCATTTGGGTTAACCCAAAACGCAAACCAAAAACAGTACCGTCAATACAGCCGCATTATGAAATCCATTCCTACCAGCAGCTCGAGGCGCTCATCAAAGAGTTATTTTAAAAGAAGATCATCCGATTTGAACCGCTTTGATTTTGTTTTAGTATGGGGTGATGCTATACTTTTAGGACAAAAAGAATTAATCGAAATGGAGTGAAGGAATTGATTAATCGCGTTGGGCAAATTATGATTTATGTCAATAATCAAGCTGAGGCTGTGAAATTTTGGACGAAGAAAGTGGGCTTTGTGTTGATTGCTGAGCAAGGCGATGGTCAAGGAATGCGCTGGTTCGAACTCGCTCCGACAAAGGATTCCGAAACAAGCATCGTACTACATAATAAAGAACTTGTTGCAAAGTTTCAGCCTGAATTAAATCTTGGCACCCCTTCACTGCTCTTTTTCTCAGATCGTCTCGATGAATTATATCAAGACCTTTCTGCTAAAAATGTTACCGTTGGAGAAATGGTCAATA
The DNA here is from genome assembly GCF_000612625.1 of Neobacillus jeddahensis. Taxonomy (GTDB): domain Bacteria; phylum Bacillota; class Bacilli; order Bacillales; family Cytobacillaceae; genus Neobacillus; species Neobacillus jeddahensis. The sequence continues at coordinate 61,817 of NZ_CCAS010000012.1, read as the reverse complement.
TGCCTACAGGCGAAAAGGTCTTTAATTTTGCCGATGACGAACAAAACTACTTTGCCGTTGTGGAAAAAAGGTAACTTATACTATATAAAAGGCAGAACGCTCCCTTATTGCGCTCTGCCTTTTTATTATCCGCTTCGCACTCTCAAATTCATCCCCCTTCACTTTATCGTTAAACTCATATACGCCCGTCTCACTGTATAGTAGAAAAGCAATTCCACGGTTTGTATGACAAAATAGACATTAAAGGAATACCCCAGTATCCACCCCTTATAGAGGAAGATATGACAGACCTTTAGAATCCACTCAAAAAAAGCGCCTCCCGACGAAAACAACAAAATATACACGACAATCCAGTATCCCCTGATGTTCCACCTATCATAAAAATAGATGAAAAAGTAGGAAAAGGGGGCATACAAAAGATAGGTGAACAAATCAAATAATTCAAATTTTGGACCATCCATTAAATTGTATAAATCCAGTTTAGCAAAGGCCAACAGATGATCCATGAGCCTGGCAACAGTCGGACCAAATAACAATAATAGGATCGTGATACTGAAAGGATATCGCTTTGGCAACCAAAAAAAAATCGTAAACGCCAGAATAATGCAGATCAGCAGACACCATTCATTTAGGTCAAATTTCTGTGGAAGTGGCAACATTCCCTACCAAATCCCTTCTTTTCGCAAAATGGAGCGATACCAATGCAAGCCCATATGAAGGATCAGCAGCATCATGATTTGGAGGAGGACCGTCTGCCACAGCTGCCAATCCTGATAGAGAATCACCTTCCATACCCCCATCCATTGCTCTACACCGCTTTGAATCGCGACAAATACACAGGAAAGGAGCACTTTCAACCCAAGTGCCTCGACATTCTGAAGGAGATTGACATACCAAAACCAGATAAATGGCACGATTATCACTTCATAGAAACGAAAAATAATAAACAAGTCGATTCGGTCGGCCACTGACCAAATTTCTAAATTAATATAAAATACTCCAATATAGCCGGTAACCAAAAATTCCGCGATCATCATAATAAAAAGGTTTTCCAGCAGGTTACGCTTCTCTCTCTTGATCAATAAGGAAATGAGCAATACAAGTGCTAGACCCACAATAATGGAGAGCTTCAACGTCCAATTTCCCCCTATTACAATTACAGTATTAACCTTAACTCATAGGATTGGTTAAAAAGAGGGAATTTACTCCTCCACATTATTTCAAGCACTAGTTTTTTACAATTATTTTCAGTTTACGGTTGAATTTTCTCTCTCAATCATATAGTCTATCAATATACATAGAAATTCTATGTATTTACATATAATGCTGTAAGGAGTGAGAACACATGGACGAGGAGTTATTAAAAATATTTGATCAGAATCGGAACGAGATCGGTGTGGCTAGTCGTGCCGAGGTTCATCAGAAGGGCTTATGGCATGAATCCTTTCATTGCTGGTTTGTTCATCATGATAAGGATGCTGTCTACCTCTATCTGCAACTGCGCAGTCCGCGAAAAAAAGAGCACGGGAACCTGTTTGATATTACCGCTGCCGGACATTTATTGGCGCACGAAACAGTACGGGATGGCGTTCGCGAAATCGGCGAGGAACTGGGCATTGATGTTTCCTTTGAGGAGTTAGTGTCATTAGGGCAGTTTGACTACTGCGTGAGCGAAGAACAGTTAATAGATAATGAAATGGCTCACTTATTTTTATATAGATGTGAGCAGGAACTAGATGGTTTCAGCCTTCAAGAAGAAGAAGTGTCCGGAATGATCAAGGTCGAGTTCCCTCATTTCCGTGACCTTTGGCGTGGAAAAAGAGAAACAGTGCGCGTCTTTGGTTATGAAATTAAGCCTGACGGTGAAAAGTGTGTCATCGATCAAGAAGTGGGCAGGGATCGATTTGTCCCCCACCAACTCTCCTATTATGAAGCCATTATCCAAAAAATTGCCGAAAAGCTCTAATTTTTTCAGTCCTATGGAAGGATATAAAAATCTATCTATCCTGTGAAAGCGACAAGCGCCTCCAGTTTAGGCCTTTTAATGCCTCCATATGGACAATAATCGTTCCAAGAACAATCGTAAACGCACCGAGCCCTGATAACCAGGAGAGATATTCATGATAGATCATCACGCCCAGCGATAATGCGAGAATCGGTGACACAAACAGCCACGTCGCTGGAAACACTGGATTCGTTTTCGAAACAAGCCAATAATAAAGACTGTGACCCACCATCGAGCCAAAGATAATTAAATACAGTAATGAACCCATTGCCATCGGTTGGAGCAGAATACTCAGCTGTACCTTCTCGGTCAGCATAGATAAAAGAAACAACAAAATGCCCCCATGCATCATTTGAGCCGCATTTAAGGCAATCGGTGATGTCGTCGGGAATTTTTTGATCACTTGTTTAGAATACAACGTTCCCGAAGCATAAAATGCTGTTCCCCCCATAATCACGAGACACCCCAACACCCAATACCCATTCACCTGCGCATGAAGGCTCGGTAAAATCAGCAGAAAAACGCCCACCATTCCCACTAGACAGCCGATAAAGGATGACAGCGTCGCTTTTATTTTTAATATGAACGTCTGAATGAGTAAAATGAGCATCGGTCCAGTTGCCGATAAGACCGCTGCAGTCCCTGACGACACGTATTGCTCTGCCCAATAAAGGGTTGAAAACGTCCCAAAAGTTAAGCCAATCCCCGTTAAAAGTATTTCCTTGCGAAAAAGCAACCCGATCTTCGCCTTTTTTTGCCAAACCATCATGACAAATAGAACCAATCCTGCCATGAAGAAGCGCATTCCAGCTGAAAAAAAAGGCGCCGCTCCTGCATCGACTCCTACCTTTATCGCAAGGAATGTCGTTCCAAAAATAACACACATAAACAAATAACCCACGATGATCATTACTATTCCCCCTTTTGCTCCATTATAGAGGGACGTGAATAGAACAGATCACGATAAATAGACCAGAAAGAGGCAAATCATGGTAAAATCAAAGAAAAGTGGGAGGAACGAACATGACGAATGGTGATTACCTATTTAAGCAAGTTTATGATTATGTATTACACCGGATCGAACTCAATGAATGGCGCGAAGACGAGAAGCTTCCATCCATCAGGAATTTAGCCGCCGATATGAGCGTTCATCGGTTAACGGTCCTCAAGGCTTATCAGCTTCTCAAACAGGAAAACAAGATTTATGCCAAGGATAAATCCGGCTATTATGTTCATTCTAGAGCAAAGAGTAATTTTGAAAACCTTGATAACCCGATTATTTCCGCCTATGTGCAAAAAAATCACTTGTCAGAAATTCATCAGATTCCCGTTTCCTATGACTTTTCCCAGGCGTTAATTGATCCCAATTTGTTGCCGAATCGCTATTTATCAGACTATGTAAAGAAGGTGTTTGATCTATACTCGAAAGTCCTCTCTACCTACTCAACGATTCAAGGCGATGGGGAGCTCCGGGAAACACTAGCTCACTACTTTGTTCACCACTATAAAACCATCACACCAGCAGAAAACCTGTTGATTACGACCGGTTCTACCCAGGCCATTCACCTTGTAGCCCAAGCCTTTGTCAAAGCTAGAGACACGATCCTATTGGAACGGCCGAGCTATAGTGCCGCAATTGATATTTTTCGAGCCCAGGGGGCCAATATTGTGACGGTCGATATCCATCCCGACGGGTACGATTTGGACCAGGTTGAATTCATGATGAAAACACATAAACCGCGCCTCTTCTATCTGAATCCAACCTTCCATAATCCAACCGGCTATACGGTCTCAGCGGCGCAAAGGAAGCAACTCGTTCAATTAGCTGAGCAATATCGCTGTCTATTAATCGAGGACGATGCCTATCACGATATTTATTTTGATCAGGAGCCACCACCGCCGATCTACACATACGATACGTCTGGAACAGTCATTTATCTCAGAAGTTTTTGCAAATATATCTCGCCTGGATTGCGGATTGCCGTAATGATGGGGCACACCTCCCTGATAAAATCTCTCCTGGCAGTGAAATCATTGGCAGATAACGGCTCACCCCTGCTCAATCAAAAGATTTTCCTTCATTATTTCGCATCAGCGCGGGTCCAGCAGCACATCGAAAAGCTCCGGATTGCTTTGCAAATACGAAAGGAGCTTATGGAAAGAGTACTAGGTGCTACTGATTGGCGCTGGACCAGTCCAAACGGAGGTTTGAATTTATGGGTGCAGCTGCCAAGCCATGTCTCGACAGAAGAACTTTTAGCCAAGAGCCTGCAGCAATCGATTTCCTTTGTACCCGGACAGATTTGTGATCCATTGAAGCAAACCTCCTCCTGGCTCAGGTTAAGTTATTCTTACTCCAATGAGGAACAAATTTTGCAAGGAATCCGCCGGCTGATTGATCAGGTCCACATTCCCCTTTGATGCAAGAGTTTCACATTCCTATCGTGATGGAAGCGATGAAAAGCTGAGTTTTTAAATGCTACCTTAAGGGGAATTTATTTTCGAATACTGTCCATACTAATCCTCAAAACGATGGGAATCAGATTCGGAGGCTTATATGGGATTTGCACTTTTTTTCTTATTAGCATGGTTACTTACAGGAATCTTTATCATTATTCCTAAAAGGCTTTCGCCCGTGGAAAATACCTTTATCTTCTTGCTTTTGCTGGTCATCATTATTAACGTATCTTGGATCAATGTTGAAGAGATGAAAGCGATCCATGTATCCAGGAAACCCCTCGATTACACTGCATTCTTACTCAACCGAAGTATCATCATGCCGATGATCGTATTGATACTGATGAATCTTTTTCACCAATTCATATTTATTGTTTCTACCGTGGTGATGATGATGGGAATGAGCTTGTTGACTACCTCCTTCCATATCTTAACGTACACAAAATGGAATTTTGGCTATGATGTACTTTACTATCTTCTGCTCGCTCTTGTCGCCCTCTTTTCCCTACGTGGATTTAAACAAGTCACGAAAGATGTGGTGAACCCGACATGATTCTCTGGGAACAGTTTGATAAAAATGAAATCTATATTGTCATCATGCTCGTGATTGCCTATGGGGCGCTCTTCCTGCTACCCAAAAAACTACCACGCAAAATCGCTCTTTTATTTCTCCTTTGGGGTTTTACCAATGCTACCTTGTTTGACTTTACCATTGGCGGGGGTCTGCTTGATTTTTATAGGGTAAACGACTCGAACCAATACGAATGGTTCGATCTGCTGACCTATCTTTTATTTGCTACATTCGGCTACTTTTTTGTATATTTTTACGAACGGTTCCAGATTCATAAAAAGACCTTTCTCTTTTACGTGTTGGGCTGGACGATGGTCGGACTCATAATGGAGAAACTATCTGGCTGGATGGGCGTCACCCATTATCAAAATGGCTATCAGCTTCCCTATTCTGTAGCTGTATTTTTAGTGGTCCAAACGACAACAGGGCTTTATTATCAATTTATTAAGCGTGCGGAAAGACTGAGCAGTTAATCCTTTTTTACAAGCGGCTTTCGATAGTCATGATATTTATTCTTCATTTCGGACATACAGGACTTTTTTCTGAGTTGCCAGCGTTGGTTGGGTCTTCATTTACTCGCTATGGCTTTTTTCAAATGAGATCTTTCCCACCCGCCTTATCACAGACTCCACAAACCTCTGACAGCGTGGGCCATCTTGGATTTGTGGAGCCAATTCGACCTTCAGTGTTGCAGCTAAATTTGTATGCACATATAACATATCGCGAAACCGATCGACGGCTCCACAATAGTTGGGATACAAGCTGTCACCCGTTCCAAACACCGCGCTAACCCAATCGTGCCTATCTAGTGATGCAATTTCGTCATAGAGCCCCCACATTTCCCTGGGGATTTCCCCACTCCCCCAGGTATACGACCCAATTACAACTCCATCTAATGATCGTAGCTGTGAAAGGGGAAAGTCAACAATTTGGTACAGAACTATGTCGACTGTTTGACGAAGGAAGAGCCGATACAGCTCTTGCGCCAAATCTAACGTATTCCCGGTAACCGATGTATACACAATCGCCACTTTCATTTTATAACTCGTCAAATCCATTCGACTGGGAGACCTTCGTATACGTTCGTGATTTTTGCTCAAAGAAATCCGACTTCGTCTCATTCATCATCTCATCACTAAACACATGAATCCACGGCATCGGATTCGTTCGTTCCTCATATAAATTCTTCAGACCGAGCTGGCGTAAGCGTTTGTTAGCAAGGTATTCAAGGTACGCTGAAAATTCCGTTAAATCGATTCCCTTGATATCCGCTAAAATATACTGAGCCCATTCCTTTTCCAGCTCGACCGCCTCGCTAATCATTCGGTAAATATAGGCGATATTTTCGTCCGTATGGAGCGCTGGATTTTCCGTTAGCAGAATGCGAATAAATTGTGCCATAAAATAGGCGTGCTGCATTTCATCCCGTTGAATATAACTAATCATCGTGCTTGTTTTTAGCATTTTCTGCTGCCTTGCTAAATGATAGAAAAAAGCAAAGCCTGCATAAAAATAAATGCCTTCGAGATTAATAGAATTCACTGCTAAGCGAAAGAGCGTTTGTGGTGTAGGGGCCTGTCGGAATTCCTCATAAGCCACTAAAATGAGTTCATTTCGCTTCCGAACGATTGGGTCCAGTTTCGCCTGATTAAAGCGCGCAGTTTGCTCCGCTAACGGAATAAGCGAGCTTAACAAATAGGAATATGATTCATTATGAACGGCTTCTTGTTGGGCAATCACGGCAAAGATCGCCTTAAAGCTAGAGTCTGTTACATAGTCCATGACCTGGTACATCGTCGGCGTTTGCAGGCTATCGAGTGATGCCAGCTGGGTGTTAATCCGCAGGAACACATCCTTTTCCTGTTCACTAAGGGTATCCCATTGTTTAATATCATCCTGCATATTGATTTCCTGCGCCTTCCAAAAATTCGCTAATAGAGTTTGATACAACTCATACATCTGTGGGTAGGCAATGTCATTCCAGTTAAGCAACCCCGAGGACTTCCCATTGATAATCCCTGTTGATTTATTTGGATACTCAGGGGTAAGTAGCTTTATTTTCATTAATGGTGAATCAATCATCGTTTACAGCCTCCTATTCGTTTATTTTTTCTAACTATGACAAGCTTCACATTCTGCCAGCTCAGATTGAGAGGTGCTGCGGACGTAATAGCTCGTCTTCAAGCCCAGCCTCCATGCCTCGAGATGAAGCTGTAATAAATCCTTCGCTTTTATATCATGACGGACATAGAGGTTAAAGCTAATCGATTGATCAATATGGCGCTGGCGGGCGGCATTTTGCCGAATACTCCAGAGCTGATCGAGGACATGCCGTGTGCGCCGGTAATAATTATAGGTTCGATGATCCAAATCAGGGGCCGTTACCTTGAACTTAAAGTTCTTCTTTTCCTCTGCGTATTCGACCGCATACAACGGATCAATTCCATCAGTAGACCCACCAATCTTGGCCGTCGACGAGTTCGGGGCGATCGCCATCATCCAGCCATTTCGCACACCATAAGCACTAATTTCATTTGCAAGCTTATTCCAACGCTCGCTGTTGTACCCCTTCCGCGTAAAATAGTCCCCGGTTTGCCATTCGGATCCAGCAAATTGACTGTATGACCCTTTTTCCTTCGCTAGTTCCATCGAGGAGCGAATCGTATAGTAAGCAATGTCCTCGTATAATCGATCCGCATACGAAACCGCCTCCGCTGATTCCCAGTAAATTTCCTCTCTCGCCAAGAGATGATGCCAGCCAAACGTCCCCAGACCGACAGCCCGGTATTTTTTATTCGTGACAGCGGCTTGTCCGACCGTGATCGAATTCAGATCAATGACATTATCGAGCATTCTCATTTGGATTGGAATCAGCCGTTCAAGGACATTGTCTCGTACCGTTTTCGCTAGATTAATGGACGATAGATTGCAAACGACAAAATCACCTGGTTTACGGACGATAACTAAATTGCCCTCCACATCCTGATACTCCTTGATAATTGTCGTAGCCGACATGTTTTGCGTAATTTCCGTGCACAAATTACTGCAAAATATGGCCGTCCGCCCTTTGCCTCTGACATGCTTGTTCGGATTTTGCCGATTGACCTCATCTCGATAAAACATAAACGGGGTTCCCGTTTCTAATTGTGAAATCATCACCCTCGCCATAATATCCATAGCCCGGTACGTTTTCCGTGGAAGGAGCGGATGAGCGACGGCTTCCAGATATTTTTCCGTGAAAAACTTTTCGTCGTATTCATCATAGAAATCCTCCATCCCCAATTCGACGCCCTGCTCATCCTTCCACCCCATAAGCTGTTTGACTTGATGGGGACAGAAAGTATGCCACTCGCCTACACTTCGACCATTTTCATCGACCTCTTCCAGCCTTTCCATAAACAGATCGGGGATGGAAACCCCGGTAAAGATATCATGGGCCTTCCGTCGCTCGTCCCCGTTATTTGTTTTTACATCCAAAAAGCCATTCATGATGTCTTTATGAAAAATATCTAAATAAACGGCTACGGCTCCTTGTCTTTGTCCCAACTGATCAACACTCACGGCCGTGTCGTTAATGAGGCGGATCCACGGAACGACCCCGGATGAATTTCCTTTGAACCTCTTGATATCAGAGCCGAGGGCACGGACTTTTCCGAGATAGATGCCAACTCCCCCGCCGTCCTTACTCAATCTAGCCGTATCCCAATTATTTAAGTAAATCCCGTCTAAGGAATCTTCAACGGTATCAATAAAACAAGACGAAAGCTGACCGACACTTTTCCCGGCATTCGATAGGGTCGGAGTCGCAACAGTCATATACAAATGACTTAACGCCCAATACGCTTCTTTTACATACTTTAAACGCCTCGTCCGCTCTTCATTCTGCATTAACGTCATCGCGATAATCATAAATCGTTCCTGCGGCAGCTCATACAGGTTCCCCTCGTAGTCCCTCGTTAAGTACCGATCCGCTAATAAAAAGAGACCAATATATTGGAAAAATTGGTCGCGCTCCGGCGCGATTTCTGCCCCAAGGCTTTCAATTTCTTCTTTTGTATAAGCTTGTATTAGCTCTTCGGAGTAGATCCCCCTCCTTGTTAATGTGGTTATCAAGGAATAGAAGTCTTGATACTTTTTATCGTGCGGATAACCTCTCGTTTCGGCGACCTGGCGATATAGTTCGTCTACATATAGTTGTGCTGCTAGGAAGGTCCAATTTGGTTCCTCCATTGAAATTTGATGTAAAGCATACAGAAGTGATTGTTCATATTGGGCGGCTTCCTCTAATCTGGCTACCTTTTCTAGCATTTGTACGGTGTCCAGGTTATAGGATTCGGCCGCACTTTTGATCGCTTTATGTACTGAACTCATCTCTGAATCTAGGTTTACGCTCATCTCTCTGTCTCCCCGTTTACCGTATTTTAAAAATTTGGGTAAGTTTGTTCTTTGAACGACAAAAAACCCATCTCAGAAGATGGGTTTGATAAACGTGGTAACGTCATAAAAGCAGTGAAAATCACTGTAATCGACAGAATTCCCCCGTTATATCCTCCCAACTCCCGAAGAAGATCATACGCTATAAAAATGGCAGGTTTCCTGACTTATGCCTTTACCTACTCTAAGCCCTTCCCATCCAAAGACAGTGGTTCTGCTTATTTCGTCAGCATTTACAGTTGCGGGTACAGTTCTGGATTTACACCAGATTCCCTTTTACGTCTCTTCAGACACCATTTTCACTGGTTAATATCTATATTTAGTGTTGTTTTCTAATCATCAATACTAAATATTGTATTTTCAACTATAACTGACAATTCCCCCTTTGACAACCCCTTTAGATGATTTTCTCATTTTCATGGTGCTCAAAGTGGCATTTTGTAGACCATGTCTTCTACTTTTTTGCCCGTGTGCTTGCTAAAAGTCTACGTAGAACACCTCTACTTCTACCGTAGTTTCTGGCCCCATTCATTTAGCAGCCTGTCCATCAAATATATCGAGGAAAACATCAACAATTTCTGGATCAAATTGCTTCCCTTTATTTCTCTCAATCTCTTTGAGAATAACGTCGAGATCCAATTTATCACGATAGACCCGTTGGGATGACATGGCATCAAAGGTATCCGCCACCGCCACAATCCGCGCCACTAGAGGAATTTGCATACCTTTTAGTCCAGTTGGATACCCTTTTCCATCATACCGCTCGTGATGGTACAGAACGATATCTAAGATCCCATTGTCCTGAAAACTCTCCACATGCTTTATGATTTCATAGCCAATCGTCGGGTGTGTTTTGACCGTGTTATACTCGTCATCGGTTAACTTCTCTGGCTTCTTCAAAATCGTTCCGGGGATACCTATTTTTCCAATATCATGGAGCAATCCGCCCACATGAATCACATCACAAACATCCCTCGACAGCATCATTCTATTGGCAATTTCAACCGAATATTTCGCTACATTTTTCGAATGATGCTGGGTATAGGCGTCTCTTGAATCCAACGCCTTGGACAGCGCCATTATTAAGGCTAAATTGTCCTCCTTCACTCTTTGGACGAATTTCATTAAACCAACAGAGATTAAGGTAATCACCAAATACGTAAAAAAATAGGTAAAAAATGTCCCGATGTTGTGCGATAATTCTGGGATGAGGTAATATCGGCAGCACACCACCAATAGTGTAAAGACAACAATCAACCACCAGGGCTTGTCAAAAAAGCCAATCCCCAAAAAAATGGCACAAAAGATATAAAGTATATAAAAATTACTCTCATTTTCAAAAACAAAACTGTTTAGTAAGATACTTGATATCAACATAATGTAAAAGCTGTAACGAAAGTAATTGGGGTGTTTTAACCATTTATTAAATAACTTAAACATAATACCTCCGGTGGGCATGAAATGAAAACACCATTACCAACTTCTTTTTATGACTGTGGCAATTAGAAGTAACAGAGGGAGAATCCATAAAAGCGGAATCCACAAAGCGAACGGAACGACCTCGATGGCAATTTTCAAATGCTCTTGAATGTTCGTTGATACAACATATCCGAGTAATATGCCGATAAAGATGAGTGGAATAATCCATGGATGGCTATTTTTCGTTTTCGTAAGTAGCTGTATGGCGCGAAGGGCGAAATACATATGGAGCGACCCCTTGAAATAGGCTGTAATCACAAAAAACATCACGCCTATCACATCCACATTTTGAATAAATTCCCCTATTTGAATCTTCTTAATCAGCGCATACATAGGATAAATTTGAAATTGGAACCGAACTCCACCTAATCCCGCTATGATGAATAATTGGCTGACTAAAATCACAGCCCCTGAAAGTAGGGTGGCCCATAAGGTCGCGTAGGCAATATGTTTCGCTTTCGCATGAACAAGCGGCCAAATCATCGCCAACTCTAATGTTTGAGCAAATCCTTGACTTGCCCCGAGCGGAAACGAGGCATTCCATATCGGTGCCCACCCGTCTTCTAAAACAGGCCGTAGGTTCTCAATCTTTACAATATCACTGCTCATAATAAAAATGATTAATATGATAAATAGCATAAAAAACAGAGGGAAAATGAACTCTCCTACTCTTCCAATTACCTCAATACCTTTGAAAACACCATATGCACTTACGATTAAAAAGGGAATTACGATCCCCCAGGTTGGCATACCTGGAAATAATATTGTTTGGAGCAAATACTTGATATCATTTAATACTCTTCCCATTTCATATAAGAATAAGAGCGGATAAAGCCAAGCAATAGGCGTCCCCAGCCATTTTCCAAATCCAGCGGGAAACCATTCCACCAACGTCAACCCCTCGTGGAAAGACTTCAATAAGAGAAAAATACCGATTGCGGTTAAACCCAATAATACCGACAGGATATTCACGATCCAAGCATCCTTACCAGCCGACGCTCCAAAGCCAAGAATAATGGTCGTACCAATCTGAAAAAAAAACGTAAGCGCAAAAAGCTGGTACAGGGATATACGTTCCATTCAAACACCTTAAACCTTTATTTTCTGCTTGCTGATCACAATCCGAAGAACCTACATGAAAAATTATCCATAACCTATATATTTACTTAATAGAACAACCTTATTCACATATTCACCAAAAGACTTTTATTAAAATGAGGTCAATGTAGCTCCACCGAAACGGCGTATTGAGTAGGCAAATCTCCATCCTTAGACAAGAGATAAAGAAAACTCGCCGATTGGCGATCATCTAATGCGATTACAGAGGGGGCGGTCGTCGAAAACCAAACATCCTGTACCCTTCCCCTGTTTATTCATCTTCTTCAAAAATTACTTCCCACATGCCATCATTTTGGACAATTTTACAGCCGGGATATTGTCTTCTTAGTCTTCTCAGTATTGCTTGATCTGACAGGACTTTCTCCTCTTTCGGTTTGAACGGGTAGTCGAGTGGATGAACCCCCATTTCAATAGGGCCATCCTTCACCACTTCAATAAAACCGCTAGAGGGAATATAAATAAAGTTTTTTATATCTCCGATCGTCATAAATGACCACACTCCTCTTACCTGCTATTGTTACACATGGACGAAAAAATTGTTGTGAACAATTTAAGAAAAATACAATTTTTCCGACGAACTCCTTATGCATCCCTAATGGTGTTCAATTTTTCCACTAGAGAGACACAACCTCTAATCAAACACGATAATTCCATTTACAAAATATAGGTGGTGACAGTTACCGGTTTTGCGATTATAATGAAACTGATACTATTTAAGGAGGATTATTAAAAAATGACGCATGCTATGAGACTTCGATTCCCTACTTTGAACTCGTAATTAAATACGTTCAAAGGCTCTGTTTGTGTATACAGAGTAAACGGGATCAGTCTGTCCTTTTTTAATAATCTTCATTCTATCGCAAAGTGATGAAGAAAGGCGGATCAGTCTGCCTTTCTTTATTTTATTTGTGGATCGATCATTCTCCTTCTTTTGCCAGCCAAAAGGAAGGTTTATTTAGCGACGACTCCTACCAAGCCCCTTATCCAAATAAAGATGGGTTTCTTCCCTTTACTCTGAATCACAGGCAGATCGCCTGTGATTTTTTATTTTTTCAAAAAAGAAATGAGGGAATCATAATGGAAAAAGTTTGTATTGAATTAGAAAAAATCGAATTAACCTTTTTAGATAAAGTAATAGTAGACATCCCACGTTTGGCAGTGCATCAGTTTGATCGGATCGGGATTGTCGGCAAGAACGGCGCAGGAAAAAGTACCTTGTTGAAGCTAATGGCCGGTCAGATCAAGCCCGATCGCGGACACGTCCATCGCTATGCCGACTTTGCCTATTTCGATCAACTGGACTCACCATTTGAGAAAGAAGTAGATTATGAGTTGGTCAGCAAGCTCGCCATACCGGACACAAAAATCGAACTGTTAAGCGGCGGGGAGCAAACCCGACTGAAATTAGCCCAGCTGTTCTCCAGCTATCATGAAGGTTTGTTCATCGATGAGCCGACCAGCCATCTCGACACTGCTGGGACACAGTTCTTTATCGACGAACTGACCTATTATTACGGGGCACTCGTCCTTGTCAGTCACGACCGCTACGTCTTAGATCAACTCGTCACGAAGATTTGGGAGGTCAGCGACGGCACGGTAACAGAATACACAGGGAACTATTCAGCGTACATGGCCCAAAAGGAATTAGAGCGGACGCAACAACAAGAACAATTTGAAAAATATACAAAGGAAAAATCGCGCCTCCTCAAGGCAGCTGAAGAAAAAATGAAAAAGGCCGATAAAATCACGCAAGCAAATGGACATATCACTAAGAAGGAGACTAAAGCCAAGGCTAATAAAATGTTCATGACGAAATCAAAGGAAACGAGTCAAAAAACGGTGCAACGTGCGGCGAAGGCCATGGAGCAGCGTGCGGAACAGCTGGAAGCAGTCGAAGCACCAAAAGAGGAAGCAACCCTTCGTTTTCAGCAATCTGCCGCGTTAACCTTGCACAATAAATTTCCCATCATGGGGGATCGAGTCACTGTGAAGGCTGGGATCAAGATCCTTCTCAATGAAGTCAGTTTCCAATTTCCCCTAGGACAGACGATCGCGATTACCGGTGCGAATGGTTCCGGGAAAACCAGCCTGCTCCGCCAGATTGTCAATAACAGTGACGGGATTACCCTCTCTCCAAAGGCGGTCATCGGTACCTATCAACAAATGGATTATCAATTTAACAAGGACGAAACGGTCCTAGACTATTTAAGGGAGCGAAGCGATTATGACGAAGGGAAAATTCGGGCCGTCCTTCACGGGATGAATTTTACCGGGAATGATGTGAAAAAGAACGTGCGCACCATAAGTGGCGGTGAGGCAATTCGACTTGTCTTATGCGAGCGGTTTTTAGGGAAATACAATGTACTCATGTTAGATGAGCCGACTAACTTCCTGGATATCGTTTGTATTGAGGCGTTAGAACGGTTTTTAGCTGCCTATGAAGGCACCGTCCTCCTCGTCTCCCATGATCGAACATTTGTCGATCGGGTCGCTGACCATGTCTATCATATTGAAGAACAGCAGCTCAAGCAGAAACGGTAACTTACCCTTTACATCCAAGCACAACGACCCCCATGGATAATTCCATGGGGGTTGTACTAGTATGATAAATATCCAAATTTATTAAAATAACTTCAACAGATTGCCTAATAAAATCCCGACAATTCCAAAGTCAGCATCCCCAAAGGTTGTGCCGTTAAATCCAAGTGAACCTAGAACAGGCAACAATAAAGCTGGTAAGAAACTAATGATTAAACCGTTGGCAAGTGAGCCAAGAATTGCTCCACGTCTGCCACCTGTTGCATTCCCAAATACACCTGCAGCTGCGCCAGTAAAGAAGTGCGGAACAAGTCCAGGGACAATAACCGCTAATCCAAATACAGGCAGCAGGAACATACTGATGACTCCCGCGACAAAACTAGCTAAGAATCCGACAATAACAGCATTCGGTGCAAATGGAAAGACGATCGGGCAATCTAAAGCTGGTTTAGCATTTGGAACGACCTTATCTGCAATCCCTTTAAAGGCTGGAACAATTTCCGCAATTACCATCCGAACCCCCGCTAACACGATAAAGACACCACCGGCAAAGGTAATCGCTTGTGTAAGCGAGAAGACGATAAAGTTTGTTCCACCGCTAAGCTTTTCTTCAATGAAGGTAGGGCCAGTAAAACACGCTACCACAATAAACATCAAAGCCATCGTTAACGCTAAGGCAACGGATGAGTCACGAAGGAAGCCAAGTGACTTTGGAACCTTAATTTCTTCCGTTGATTTTTCTTTATTGCCGAAATACTTACCGATCGTCCCAGATACAAAATAACCAATTGATCCAAAATGACCAATCGCCACATCATCCGATCCAGTAATTTGACGAGTATAAGGTTGTAACAGTGCTGGCATGAAAACCATCAAAGCTCCTAGAATAATAGATCCTATGATAACGAGTGTAACACCTTCTATCCCACTGGCAGATAAGACGGCTGCCAGCATACAGGCCATAAACATCGTATGGTGACCAGTTAAGAAGATAAATTTGAATTTCGTAAAACGAGCTAAGATAATATTCACAACCATACCAAACACCATGATCATGGCTGTTTCTGCCCCAAACGTCTTTTGCGCTAATGCGACAATCGCTTCATTATTCGGAATGATCCCTTTAATGTGAAAGGCATGCTCGAACATTTGTCCGAATAAATCGAGGGCACCTGTCAGAACTGTTGCCCCTGCACTCAAGATAATAAAGCCCATAACTGTCTTTAGGGTGCCTGACACCACGTCAGCAATTCCCTTTTTCTGCAATAACAATCCGATTAAGGCAAATAATCCAACAAGTATGGCCGGTGTTCCTAAAATATCATTCATAATTAAATGTAGCATCCAAATCAACCTTCCAATATATGAGTTGTTAACGCTTTTTTAATTTCATCTAAACTGAACATATTGACCAAAGAAATCACTTTTCTTTTTCCATCATTCAATTGATCCATGATTTCAGGAGAACCAATGTAGTAATCGGCCTGTTCAGATTTAGAGCTTGCTAGATCCGTATGGGAACAGGTTCCCTCAATGTTTAATTCCTTCATCGCCTTTTGTACATTAAGTGACATCATAAAACTACTGCCTAATCCATTTCCACACACGACTAAGATTTTCATTTTTCTTCCTCCTCTAAAATAGTGACTAGTTCTTGATAATTTTTTGCTAATGCTAACGCATCAACTTTTTCTTGGCTAGATAAAAGCGTGGACAGCTCTGATAAAATGTTCAAGTGAGCAGCTGCGTCTGGAGCAGCTAAGACGAGAAATACATTTGCCCCTTTGCCACTAGCAAATTCAACGCCTTTTTCTAGAATTAATAGGCTTAATCCTAGTCGATTCACCCCATTTTCTGGTCTAGCATGGGGCATCGCAAACTTAGGTAATAGCACAATATACGGACCAAGATTCTTGACATTCTCAATCATCATTTCGATATAGCTTGCTTCAATCGTTTGATTTTTCAACAATGGGTCTGCAGCCAGTCGAATGGCCTCTTCCCAATTCTGTGCATCTGCTTTAAATTGAACTGCGTCTTCTGTTAAGTATGTTTTCAGCACAGCTTTCTCCTCTTTCTCTTAAAATCCCAATCTTTTCATATATGACCGATTAAGCATCCGTTCGGATGATCTCAAACATCTCTGCGGCGGTTTCGGCCTCGATCAGTTTTGTAAACCGTCCTTCATCTGAAAGAAGATCGGTCAGCTGGGACAATGCCGTTAAATGCGCTTCCCCGTCAACCGCTGCCAAGACAATCACCAGATGAATATCCTGCTGGGCCATTTCGGAAAAAGATACACCCTTCGTCAGCTTTAATAAGCTCATGCTTAGCCTGTTGACCCCGTCTTCCGGTCTCGCATGTGGAATCGCGACCTGTGGAGCAATCACGACATAAGGACCCATTTTGACAATGTTATCAATCATCGCCTGAATATAGGACTCGGTAATCGATCCAGCTGCCAAAAGTGGTGCGGCAGCCTTGCGGATCGCCTCCTCCCAACCTGAAACCTCACTTTTCAGCTGAATACTTCCCACTGGTAAAATCTCTTTTAATGAAGGCTTTCTTACCTCCATCCCAACCTTTTCAGGCTTAGACAAGTATTGCTTCAGATCTTGCTGTAATCCTTCTTGGTCCAACACCGTCGCGTGCTTCCGGATAATTTCCATTAAGGCATCAATCGAGCCCGATGATTTCGATTCCGTTGCGGAAATTCCAATCACCTTTTTTAATAAACTTTCTTTTTCCGCCTCAGTAAGGATGGGACTAACCACAAAAACAGGATGTTCCTTCCCCTCTAGTGGGATGGTTGAAAGAATAAAGTCCACATCATAGTAGTGATTTTTTTCATATTCTCTTAATGAAACGCTGCCAATTAAATCAACCGTCGAGAAGAGACCTTCAAGTTGGTGCAACAGTAAACGGGAAGTCCCCACGCCATTGGTACAAACGAGCAGAGCCCGTTTCCGATCAGCGGGCTTGGCGCCAGCCTTTTGCATCCATCCGCCAAAATGCATTGCAATTAAGGCAATTTCATGTTCATTTACCTTTTTCTCGACTACCGCTTCTAAGTGGGTAATCGTCTTGCTCGTTAATAGGAAAATATCCTGGTACTTTCCTTTAATGGACTCAGTCATATCACTTTCAAATTCCAGTCCATAGGTAATCCGGTAATAGGCCGGCTTCACATGGAGCAAAAGATTCTTCTCAATTTCTTGCCGATTTTCAAAGAAAACACAGGCATATCTCTGAAAATCCGTCACCATATTCGTAACAACCTTTGCCAGAATATAGGCATCATCCTGTAAGTGGATCAATGGCGGTTCCTCAGAAAATTGCACTCTCGAACTCAGGAGATGTTTCGTAATATAGAAGATTTCATCTTCAGGAAATTCAATCGTAAATAACCGCGACAGCTTCTCACCAATTTTTTGCGCCGCCCTGTACTGCTTCGTTTCCTGTAGAACCTCTTTTTCAAACCGATCAATCGCGATCTTTTTCCCATCGGAGACTCGTCGACAAAATAAGAGCAGTCGGACTGCTAGACTAAACAAAAATTCATCTGTGTACTGCAGATTCAATTCTTGTTCGCTTTCCCCCAGGATTTGCTGAACCGCTTCCATTTTTTTGTAATCAAACAGATCAAAATGGCTAGCCCCTTTATGTAAAACCAACGGAATTTTCGCCAAAACGGATGGACTATTTTGATCAAATAGCACGTGCTGCAGGAAATGAACAATCGCCTTACGCTTATCTTCTTCTTTCCCCTTAATGACGTAGCCACTTTTCCGATTAAATTCTAAACTTAAGTGAAATCGTTCCAATTCTTGCTTCAAACCTTTTAAGTCATCAATGGTTGTATTCCGACTTACTCTGACTTTTTCCATTAAACCTTCAAGATACAAGGGAATATCCCGAGCAATCAAATAGATCGCCAGCCATGCCTTCCTCTCCTTTAGGGAATATTCATAATGCCATGAATTCATGGAGCTTAATTTTTCCGGAACGTGAACGGCTGCTTCCTCTTCTAAAATAAACCCTGCCGATCGAACATACTTCACCTCTGGTAAGTAATTTTCCTTTAACCAATCATTGACTTTATCCATATCGTAATAAATAGTCCGTCGAGAAATTTGAAATTTCTCAGTAATTTCTCTGATTGGGACAAATGTTTTCGCCTTCACTAGGTGAGTAAGTATGGCAGTACTGCGCTGATCCAGTGGCATTTGCGACCTCCCTCCACCATAAAACCATGTAAAAAAGGCTTATCTTATAGTAAGTAATTACTTAACTATAACTATAAGCCTAACTATTTCAAATGTAGAGACCAAATGGCCCCACTCTCTTTGTGCAAACATTGGACTAATTTCTGATTTTACTAAAAATGACGCTAATTGGCTCCCGCAATTTCCTCTAATGTCATTTCCGGACGCCAATTAGGTATGTTTTTATTCTATTAAAATGTGTCATCTCTATCTTACCATCTAAGGAAGGACCCCACATTCTACCACAATAGCTCTAACACACTAGACTGAATAAGATTCGTGTCAATATTACACGTCTCCCCATCAATGCCGTATTGCCAAATAGAAATATTCACATCTTTCGGCGCACCAGGCTGAAAGGCAGGCGCCTTCGATTGCTTGGTCACCCCTGGATCGGGATTACTACTCCAGAGAATCGTTTGCTCCTGAACGGCTTTCGTTTTCGCTGCCGCAGCTTGATACGCGGCGGTCAACTTACTATCGGGAGTGAAAACCCCATAAATACCTGGTTTGTAAGGTGAACCCGCCAAAGTCTCAACCCAGCCGCGAATAAACGCTTCATCCACTGGATAATTTGGTTCAATATCGGCAAAGATAGCGATTCCTTCAGGGATTCCTAATTTTTGTGAATAGGAAATGGCTTCTTTGGCCTCGGCCACACCTTTTTCATAACCGACAGCTTTGGTAAAGTGATTAAATATCGGTAAAATCTTGATGCCTTGCTTGTGCAATAAATCGGCTTCCTCGGCCGTCAATCCGACCGATATTCCTTCCTTCGTCTCTAAATAGCGCCCGAACACTGCCGGTGGACCATAGTTATCTTTTACACACTTTATGAAGGCCGCATCTACTTTAGAGGCGGTGTCTACCCCCCAGACAATAGTAGGTTTTTCCTCTGGTGCGGGTGGTTTATCTTTGGCTGGTTCCTCTTGCTTAGCTGGTTCCTCTTGTTTGGCTGGGTCCTCTTTCTTAGGTGGATCCTCTTGCTTGTTTGGTTCCTCTTGGGCTTGATCTCCCTGTGTGGTTGAATCCTTCTGTGTGGTTTGAGGTGGTTGGGGATGATTTTGTGTAGTGGGATGGTTGAAGAATACAAGAAGCAATGGGAGAACCAAAATGGCACTGAAAACAATACACCAAATCCATTGGCGTTTTTTCATATCATCTCTTCCCTCCATATGACAATCTCACTAACTAGCTTATTCCGATTGCCAAAGGATGGTGTGGGCTTGATATGAGGAACGTAACAACCAAACTATGAAAGGATAGTCTATTACTACTAATTCCAGACTACATTTACTAGTATATTCCTCTTAGAAAAGTAACTTTTAATATATTATTTAACGTATTTAAGTTGTATAATATATTTTTAGTGTCCAAATGTGTAAAGGCAAAATTACTGAAAAGTAATGACGCAAAGCTATAGGGTCTTCTGTCTTTATGACAAAGTCAGCCAGCTACCATCAAACAACAAAAGGGGAAATAATTGATGTCAAAAAGTTTTTGGGCTACTCCAGAAGAAGTATTGAAGAAGAAAAAGAGAAAGAAAATTCTTGTTTATATTTCTATCATGACCGGTACGATTGTACTAAGCACAGTAGTGACGGTTCTCGCTAACGGCATATAACGAAATGGGATCCTTCACGGTGAGTGAGGATCCCATTTTTTTATTCTATTCTCATCGCTTTTCATGCATAAACTTCATCCATTTTTTCAGTTTATAACCATAAGAAAGATACCCAACAAACGCAAAGACTGTAACCACCACTGATAGCTTCACAATAAGACCCTGAGAGGTATAATAACCAGCCACTAATCCTATGAGTCCAAGTAAGAGTAATTGAAATAAATGCCTTCTAGTATTTTCATAAATCATAAATTGAAATTGTCTTCTTTGTTCAATTTCCTTTAATTCTGCTAATTTTTGTGGTGTTTGTAAAAATTCTGTGACAGAATGAAAAATTTTAAAAATCGGTTGTGATTGCAGCCAATGCCATACAAATGACCACTTATTTCCTTGTTTGCTTACCCACTCCATGAAAACCGGTTTTCCTAACTCCATAAGTTCTGACTCTGGTACTAGATTGCGAATCATTCCTTCAATCGTAACAAATGATCGACCTAAAAAAACAAACCTGGTTGGAACTTGAATAGGGAGTGCTTGAATCATATCGTTCATTTCCATTTTTAACGCCAGCAAATCCAGTTCCTTTAATTGACCGGGTTGGATGGAGAGCATTTCGGCTAATAGTCGTTCTATCGTTCTAGAATCAGCCTCTGGGAGTAAAAATCCTAATCGTGACAAGCATTCAACGGCCTTCGGGTAATTTTTAGCAAGAAAGCTCTCGATTAGCCCTTGAAAGTGGGCCGCATCCTGTTTAGTGATTTCCCCGACCATTCCAAAATCAAGCAAGATAATCTTACCTTCCTTGGACACAAGCACATTTCCTAAATGCGGATCCGCATGAAACATGCCTGGCTCCAGCCATTGTGGAAGGAACACCTTCATAAGCCTTTGAGCCAGTTCGTGTCGACCTACAGCCACCTGCTCCAGTTCCTCCCCATCGGACAGCCGCACCCCTTCTACCCATTCCATTACCAGTACATGTTCCGTACTATGTTCGGAATACACAGAAGGAATTTTTACAATATCCATGTCCTTAAAACGTTCTTTAAAAAATAATAATGTGTCATGTTCCTTTGAATAGTCAAGCTCTCGCTCAATTACCTGTTTCAATTCCTTAAACAGGACTTTAAAATTGATAAACCCTTTTGGAATCGGAACAAGATGGTCAGCAAACCACATGATGATCTTTAAAGTGCGAAAATCGGTTTGGACAATTTCATCAATATGTGGACGTTTAACTTTAATTGCAACCTCTGATCCGTCCTGCAGTACCCCCTTGTAAACCTCCCCAATCGAAGCCGAAGCAATCGCATTTTTGTCGATGGAGATGAACAATTGCTGGTAGCCTTCTCCCCACTCTCTTTCAAGGATTTCCTGAATCTCATTCCAGTTAGAGGGGGGAACTTTATCAGTGAGATCTTCAATTTTTTGTATAAATGTAGGAGGCAGTAAATCAGCACGGGTGCTTAAGAGCTGGCCGATTTTGATGAGCAAACCTTCTAATTCAAAGAGTGTGTTTCTACAACGTTCTCCTATTTCCCCCCAAAGTCTTTCCCAATCCAGCTTAGATTTTCTGCGGATTTTATACCAATATATTTGAAGGAAGATGATGAAGAACATCGAAAGTACCTTTGTCATTCGGACTAACTTATTCCTTGTTTTCATACCCAACTCTCTCCCCCTCTTCATCAAATATTATCGAACAACCCTTTTCATATGTTACACCACATTAGCATCCTTTTGCTTGTTTGATTTAAAAAACAATTTCATCATTGGGGGAGTGACAATCGTGGTAACGAGGACCACGACCACAATCACGGCAAACATATCTTGACTTAGTAGATTCGATTCCAAACCAATAGCTGCAATGATTAAGGCGACTTCCCCACGAGATACCATCGCTGCCCCTATCCCTAATGAACTATTCCAGCCAAAGCCAGCCAGTTTCGCACCAACGGAAGCACCAATTAATTTAGTTAGAATGGCTATGACACTAAGAATCACAATCAGCCCGATATGTTCCGTGATTCCAGAGAACTCGGCTGTGATCCCAATTGATGTAAAGAAAATCGGAACAAATAATGAATAACCAATATTTTCGATCTTCTCAAACACTTCATGCTTGTAGTCTGTTACACTGATAGCCACCCCGGCAATATAGGCACCAATAATGGCCGCAACCCCTGTGTATTCAGCAAAATAAGCAATAACAAAGCAAATAATCAGGGCTGACGAAACGACGGATTCCGTTACTTTCATTGAGGAAAATTTCCTCATAAACCACGGAACGATCTTCCATCCAACTAAAATGGCTCCGGCAAAGAATAAAACTTTCTTTACGATTACCATCGTTAAATTGACATCTCCACCTGAAAAACTCATTAAGAACGCCAAGGCAATGATGACAACCACATCATCAATGACGGCTGCTCCTAAGATGGTCGTTCCTTCAGGGGTTTTTAATTGGTTCATTTCTTTCAAAGCTTGCACCGAGATACTGACACTTGTGGCCGAAAGCAGCAGCCCTAAAAACCACGATTCCATCGTCGTTAAATTTAGGAGCATCCCCATTAAATAACCTAAAACAAGGGGAACGATAATGCCACCAAAGCCTACAAAGGTGGAGGCCTTGCCAGTACGTTTAAATTCATCCATATCCGTTTCCAGTCCGGCAATAAACATTAACAAGATCACGCCAATTTGACTAAATTCAGCTAATGTTTCTGACTCGGTTACGAGCCCTAAAACCGATGGACCCAGGACAATTCCAATCAGGAGTTTGCCAAGAACGGAAGGCTGACCTAACCTTACACTGAGGCTCCCCGCTATTTTAGAGGCAATTAAAATAATCGCAATTTGTAATATTAACACTTATATGGCCACCTTTCGTCGATATTATTGACTTTTATTAAAAAAAAATACAAAAAGAGCCTGTTACCAAAGGACATAATAGTCCCTTGGTGACAGGCTCCTCCAAGTACTTCGTATTTTATTATCTATAGTATATCATATATTTGGCTCACTGTGGCTTATCTTATAAAAAAAGACCGCAATAGCAGCCTCTTTATTACCCAAGTCCAACCCAGCTTAATTTTTATGCGTACTTAATACCAGCGGCTTTGACATTATTGACGTCATCCGACCCACAAGGTGTAACAGCATAGGTCATTTCGCAATGGGGGCAATTCATAATAATCGTTTCTAAGATAAACGTTGTTCCACACTCACAGTGAATTTCGTGTGCTACTGCTGGTGCAAAATCTGCCTTCCCTTTACTTTTTACATGATCCACAACATCTTTCCCATCTTGTAACCTTTCTGTGCAACCACAGCTCATCCCTAACACTCCCAGCATTTTATAGATATATTCCATTTGTAATGTAAGCGTAGCATAGAAATAGGCCAATCTATTTGTCAAAATTGGAACATATTATGAAAGTTGCCAGAGAGACATGACAGTCTAAAGGTCAATGCGCTAGATTTGCCCACCCACAATTGCGACATTCTGTCTGTCATGGGCAAATCGCTGTCCGTTCCATTTCAAAACCGTCTCAACATAACCGAGCCCATCAGCATTATACCTTCCGGCGATTCGCTGATAAGCCAAAAGCTCATTCGTTCCATCCCGATTGAAATCAATTGGATATAATCCGGACAACGGATTGACCCAGCCCTCAATCGGCGCCTTTAGCTCACCCTTCGGCGTATAAATCTCCCCTAAATACTCCTTCCCCTTATAAGTTAGATCTAGAACATACTGTTCCTTCACATTCTTACTGAGCACGGTCGCTTTGTATTGGTTATCATAATTCACCTCATATTGATAAGTTACATTGAAGGTCTCTGAATCAAAGATTTGTCTCATTTGCCCGTTCATTTGTGAAAAAACATAGGCATAGATCGACCCAGAGCTGCCGCCGCTATCGATCACCACCAAAATATCATCGACCTTGTTCCCTGTAAAATCACCGAGAAACAGTGTTGGATTGTAGCCGCCGTTGTTCGGTAAGGTGATCTGTTGATCCTGATGTGTCCGACCATTTTGAATAACTAGCGTGATTTGCTGCCAGAAAGGACTATCCGCCGTTTTATGAGCGGTCAGCAGTACATTGTCAAGTACACCATCCCCGTCAATATCCCCTCGCTTCGCTGTCACAATCGTCGGGGTTTCTTGTGGAGGATTTGGCTGGAGCATCGTCCGCAACTCCAAAAGTCCTTGTCTGGAAGGAAAGGGAGATGTAAATGACAAAGCGGTATCAATTGATTGCAACGCTTGCGCCGTGAATCCCGCTCGTGCTTGTGCATCAGCCAAGTAATACCAAAAATAAGGATGATTCGTTTCATGAATTTTGATACGATAGTAATCTATTTCTCTCCTTATCTCATCCATACCCATCTCATAACCCACCCATCTCAAAAATTCTCACTATAGTACCATATGAAGAAATGTGCAAACGCATGACATTTCTAGAAAGCTATAAGTAAGAAAGGGTTTTTCACCTTTTTTGTAGAATCTATTAACTTCTGGATGGGTAAGAAACCGGATGGAAAGGAGAATGATACGATGGTTACAGAATTCGAAACTGTCGAACAAACCTTGTCAAAAAAATTAATCTTAATGATGTCGTTCGCCTGTGGAATGGCGGTGGCCAATCTCTATTATAACCAACCGCTCTTAGCCGATATGGGTCACTCCTTTCAGACGACAGCCCATCAGGTCGGCAACATCGCCATGTTTACCCAAATTGGCTATGCAGTTGGGATGTTTTTATTTGTACCGATGGGCGATATGAAGGAACGCCGCCAACTCATTACCGTGCTGCTGCTCGCCGTCACCCTCTCCCTGATCGCCGTGGCCACCGCCCCCAATCTCGTTTGGATGAACCTAGCGAGTCTGGCCGTTGGAATTACAACCGTCGTACCGCAAATCATTATTCCCCTCGCTGCACAGCTGGCCGCGCCCAGTGAACGGGGGAAAGTGATAGGCAGTATCATGAGTGGACTGTTTATCGGGATTCTCTTAGCCCGGACCGTTTCCGGATTGATTGGCGGCAGCCTTGGCTGGCGCGCGATGTACTGGATTGCCGCTGCAATGATGTTAGGATTGGCCGTCCTATTGCGAACATTTTTGCCAAAAAGCTACCCGGAAACACAACTAACTTACCCACAGCTATTTCAATCGATGGGGCAATTAATTGCCACTCAACCAATTTTACGTGAAGCTTCCTTAATCGGGGCAATGCTGTTTGGCGGCTTTAGTGTCTTTTGGACCTCACTGTCATTTTTTCTTGAAGGAGCACCGTTTCATTATGGCAGTGAAGTGGCTGGATTATTCGGCTTAGTCGGTGTTGTGGGAGCGGCCGGGGCACCCGTTGTCGGTCGCTTAGCAGACCGCTTCAACGCCAAGCAAATGGTCGGCTTATTGATTGGGATTACCCTCTTATCCTATTTATTCTTTGGCATTTGGGGCACATCCATCTGGGGCTTAGTCGCGGGCGTCATTCTTTTAGATTTGGGAGTCCAAGGGGCTCAAGTGTCTAACCAAACCAGAATCTATAGTTTAATTCCCGAGGCACGCAGTCGGTTAAACACGGTCTATATGGTTAGTTATTTTCTTGGCGGTTCCCTCGGCTCTACCCTTAGTGGCTTTGCCTGGAGTTGGTGGAAATGGCAAGGTGTTTGTTGGACAGGGGGGTTGATGATTTTCATCGGACTGCTGGCCTGGGCCGTTCATCGGACAAAAACTAGGTAGAGCTCCTCGTGGAATTGGGGATGGACGGTGAGCAGAGTACCGCGACCTCGCCCCATCCATCTCCTTCATAGAATCATTTATAGTTTTCATTTTCGATAATAATCACTTTCTGTTTGCTGGCGGCTTTCCCAATTTGTTTTGTATTTTCGACCAAGCGAAAAATATTATCGCAGCATTGTTTGGCCCCGAGCACTAATAAGGGAACGCCGATAAAGTCTATTTTTAACCCCCTAGAGAAAAATCCCCCTAAAGACAACGCAATCGGGACAGTGGGAGAGGTATTAGAGAAGATAATTTGTTCGTTAAACTGAAATTTTTCTTCTAAAAGTAGTGTTAACTCCTTCATAGCTGGAACAACATATTTATTCCGTTTCCGACCGATCGTATAAACGGAGTGACCATCTTCATCAATCCCGCGAAAAATCAGTTTTCCAAAGTCCCTTTTTGTTAGCTGATTAAAGTATTTCACATTTAATATTTCTTCCGAGGTGAGCCTTCGTTCCGATTGCGGTAGTTGTTTTAAATGATAGGCGGCTGCCAAAGACGTGGTATGTGTCCCGCCAAAATCATTATAGATATACATCATGCGGTCATCCCTACTATCTCATGCTATTTTAGTTATGTATGGAAGCGAAAATGGTTGTTTATGTATTTTTTATTATTAGTTGTAAAATTATACATATTGATGACCCTTTTAGGTAAAACCTTCTGTATTCGTTTACTTCTATCATTCTATTTTTCAATCGCCTTGTCTAGTTACCGTTTTTCTCTTATTTCTTCCTTCATGGGCATCATACGCTTCAAATTACAGTCCCTCTCTCCTCAAGGTCACTTTTTCCTGCCAATATAAAGTAAGTGAGTGGAAATCCCCAGAAGATAGGGATCCGTCGCTTTTTCAATAAGTAACTGGATAATCCTCTCGGCTTCCCTACGTTCCTTCCAGTAATTCCAACTATCCTGAGGCAAAATGGCGCCAACATTGGAACCTAGCAAATTCAGAGTTTCGAATCCTTGCGATTCCATAAAAAGATTGATGTCTTCTATATTAAAATAATATGCACCCGTAAAACGACCCTCGTCGGCATGATGGAAGCAACCTGTTTGTGAAAATTGATGAATGGTATCCATATTGTCATTGGGCTTCCAATTCTGAGGATATATGAGCGAAGTCAGAATATGCCTAATTCTTGACATAAAGGCCACAAAAACAATCCCGTTCTTTTTTGTCACTCGATGCAATTCTTGAACTGCCTCGATCCGATCCTTATTCTCTTGCAAATGGTACATAGGACCAAGCATTAATGAGGCGTCAAACTGTTCATCTCTCAACATCGTCAACTTTCTAGCATCTGCCGTATAAAAGCCGTCAAACTTACCTCCTAAATCAAGTTCCTTTGCCTTAGTTTCCGCTATTTTCACTAATCTGGGCGTAATATCGGTCAAGGTTACCTGATAGCCTTTTTTCGCAAGTTCCATTGAATATTTTCCAGGTCCCGCACCATTATCCAGCACAGTACCCGATTTTGGCATGTATTCTTTTATATAGTGCCAATTGACTTGGAATTCGATTGGTTCACGATCAAGTCTGCCCCACTCGTCAAATTGATTGTAATAGTTTATAATATCGCTCATCATGTCCACCTGAATTCTTTGTATTAATTCATTACAAATGCCTTAAATCCTACACTGACTTTAAGAACTTGCTATCCGTTTCCTAAATCCCCTTCCCCCCACTTGTCCTTAAGGTACTAATTCGCTCCATTCCTGTAATGATTGGTTTCGCCCGCTTGATTAGTGCTTGAGTTGGCTCAAGAGTGAGGGAGGCTTGATGGGCTGCTTCATCACTCCATACTTCATAAACAAAGACAGCATTGGGTTCGTCATCTGAGGTACTAACTAGATAAATTTCACATTCGTTTAACTCGCTCATGGATTCTGTTGCTTCTAACAACATAGACACCATATTGTCTCGTTCGCCTTCTGTAACGGTAAACTTGCTAAACAAACCAAATTTGCTCATAATGTTCCTCCTCATTTTTTCTTACAATACAATTTCTAGGTCGAAACATATATTTCCTCTCATCACCATAAGATTCAAAGAAAAAACTTGCCCATTTACGAATCGGAAAGGGCAAGAAGGAAATAGTAATAATAGCAGAATAACGCTGACGATGGAGGTACTAGCCATGGCTACCAGAAAAAAAGACAAGTTTTCCATACTTTTGAGTAATATCGCCTTAAATGTAAAAGAAAGTGCGAATTATTTCGCCGACTACAAACTAAACAATGTCAGTGATTTGAAGATTTTTTCTGAGCAAATGAAGGAATATGAAACGAAAGGGGATACATTGGTACATGACGTCACCAAAGAATTACATAACGCCTTTATTACCTTTATCGAACGGGAAGATATCTTAACGCTGACAATGGGGATGGATGATGTCTTGGATGGTTTGGAGCATACGGCCGCCCTCTTTGAAATGTATTCGGTTGTAAATGCGGACCAATATATGCTGAAGTTTGTGGATGCAATCCGTAGCTGTGCGGCCGAAATTGAAGTAGCAGTAGACATGCTGGCCACCAAGAAATTGCTAAAAATGAGGGAACCTGCCATCCGAATTAAAGATTTAGAATCAAAATGTGACGGGATCCTGCGCGAATCCATTAAACATCTGTTTGCGAATGAGAAAGACCCGATTCGGATTATTCAATATAAAGAAATCTATGAAGAGCTTGAAAACGTTGCCGACTACTGTCAGGCAGTTGCCAATACATTAGAAAGTATTATCATGAAGAATGCCTAAGGACGATATGATCCATAAATAAGTTTCAAGCAAAAAGGTTGGATGTTCTTATGATGTTCTAGTTCTTGGCTTGAATTTCAACAGATGCCTTCTCCCCCTTTGTTTGACTCGACTGTCTTGAAAATCCATATACGTAGTTATCACCTCCACGATTCCAAATAGATCTGTAGGAAGCATTGCTAGATAGTTTTGCAGCCAAAAACACTTCTCGGAAATAGCCGCTTAGCGTTCGTGTATTCCTGTGAATCTAGCATGCTCCTCTTTTACTAAACGGATGAAATTCTCTCGCTCTTCATCCATACTAAGGATCATTTTCACATGTTTCTCGTTGGCTAAGAAGCGCCTCACCTTCCTGTTTTGGTAAATGATATAGTGGTATCGATAATCCTTTGTCATAGTGAAAAACCAGTCTTCTTCCTTTAATCTACTTACATTTTTTTCGAACTTCGAGTTGAAGGCACGATCTGGTATGAGAAGCTCGATGATTGCGCCTCCGATATCAAATAGTAAATCAATAAGAATGCTGCTAATAAAAATCAATCCTCCCGTTACATTCTTATAGTTTTTCTCTTCTGCCTTTATTCTTATACAGAAAACCCTAAGGCGAATGGGATGACAAGCTAGACAGTTGTTATTCTTGTGACTGCAGCGCTAACTTTAACCCCAAGCCGATATAGACTAGTCCCACTGCCTTGCCGAGCCATTTGGTGCTCTGTTTAGATGAAGCGAACAGCTTCCTTCCGATTGTGTTCGTTAGGAACACTAACAGCGTGGTATAGAGGATACTCATCACGACAAAGGTAATTCCTAGAAGAAGGAGCTGCGCGGTCACGGCCGTTCCGTCACTCCGAACAAATTGTGGCAGGAAGGCTACGAAAAATAAGGAGGTTTTCGGATTTAATAATTCAATCAACAACGCCTGACGAAACGTGACATTGGGGTTCACTTGTTTCATTACAGGTTTTTCAATCTTTTTGGCTTTCTCGAGCAACGAGCGGATTCCTAAATAAACTAAGTAGACTGCACCTAGATATTTCACGATTTCAAAAGCTAGTGCGGATGTCATTAAAATTGCCGAAAGGCCGACAACCGAAGCGCATGTATGGATCAAGTCCCCAACAGCAATCCCCATGCCTGTAACGATCCCATTCTTCCTCCCGCCCTTTAAGGTTTGAGAGATTGTTAAAAAAACAGCTGGACCTGGGATGAGAAATAACAGCAGAACTACGAAAATAAACGTAAGCATGTATCAAACTACCTTTCTTAAAAAATATTTTAAGCAATTACTTTATCCATCAATTTTATCGCGTTAATGCAATAAAATAAATATTTTTTTAGATTATACTGAAATTTCATCTTTTTTGACACGATAATGAAAAACGGACTTTGCTTTCTGTAAAATTATGTGCTACAATCACAACAACAAAAGCTGAAAGGAATGATGGGTGGACGATGGATAACTAATCTTATTTTATAAAATTTGAAATTTTATATTTCGAATGATCATAAATTAGGATTAGTCTACCCATTTTTCTATCCACTTTCTTGAGCGCTTCATACGAGAAAGCTTATTTCTGTACGGATAAAATGCGACTAATCCTTCCAAATTCATTGGGAGGATTTTTTCGTTCTCCCTAAAAAAAGGGTTGATTTCATGAAAGAATTACTGCAATTACAAAACGTAAGTGTTGAAATAAAAGAGCAAATCATTTTTGAAAATGTAACTGTCAATGTGCAGCAAGGAGATGTTATTGGCATAATTGGCAAAAATGGGGCCGGAAAATCTACCTTGTTGTCATTATTGAATCATGACCTTTTTCCAACAAAAGGACAAATGAAAACTCTCCAGGACGATTTGAAAATCACACTGGTCGAACAAGAAACGGAATCGTATTCTTTTGACGAGGTGACCCCTCAAGAAGTGACCATGTTAAAAAAATGGAATGTGCCAACTCGTGACTTTTCCCTTCTAAGCGGTGGGGAAAAATTAAAAGCGCGCCTTGCCAAAGGACTTGCCAAGGATACAGACGTCTTATTATTAGATGAACCGACCAATCATCTCGATGAGCAAAGCATTGACTTCCTCACGAGGACGCTCAAAAGTCATAAAGGGACGGTTATTTTAGTATCGCATGATCGATATTTTTTAGATGCAATCGCAACAAAAATTTGGTCGATTGAAAATAAAACAATGATTAGTCACAAAGGAAACTATTCAAGTTATATGAAATTCCGTGAGCAGAAAAGGCTCACGCAGCAACGCGAATACGAGAAACAACAGAAAATGGTCGAACGAATCGAAGGCCAAATAAATGAGCTGACGTCTTGGTCGAATAAGGCGCATGCCCAATCAACCAAACAGGAGGGGATCAAGGAATACTATCGTGTCAAAGCAAAGCGCATGGATGCACAAGTCAAATCCAAACAAAAGCGGCTCAAAAAGGAGCTTGAAAAAATAAAAGTGGACCGTCTGGAGCCAGAATACAAGGTTAATTTTTCGATGAAAGCCAATAGTAAGGTGGGGAAACGATTCCTCGAGGTAAAAGATTTATCGAAATCGTTTGCTGGGCAAGTGCTTTTTAAAGAATCGCATTTTACGATCCAATATGGCGAGAAGGTTTCCCTCTCCGGCCCAAATGGCAGTGGGAAAACCACCTTTTTGAAAATGATGCTTGGGCAGGAAACAGCAAATGAAGAAATTTGGATGTCGCCCTCCGCCAATATTGGTTATTTAACACAAGAAGTATTTGATCTGCCGCTAGATCAAACACCACAGCAATTATTTCATCGAGAAACGTTTGAAGAGCGTGGAAAAGTTCAAAACTTAATGAAGCATTTAGGATTCAGCGCTTCTCAGTGGGTTGAACCGATTAGACATATGAGTATGGGTGAACGGGTAAAGTGTAAACTCATGATATATATTCTCGAAGACAAAGATGTGCTTATTTTAGATGAGCCCACGAACCATCTAGACTTAGCGTCGCGTGAACAACTAGAAGAAACGTTAGCACAGTATGATGGTACCCTTTTGGTCGTCTCGCATGATCGTTATTTTCTCGAGAAAGTCACGACGACTAAGCTGATTATTGCGAACCAGCAGATTCAAAAGCAATTGACTGAAGTGACGCCGCCCATTGATATGAAGGAAGAATTACGATTACAGCTAGAAACTGAACGCCAGGAGGTTTTAGGAAAGCTAAGTTTTATGACTCCCAAGCATAAAGAGTATGCGGAACTGGATCGGCGATTTATGGAGCTAACGAAACAAATAAAAGAGCTATAAGTATGAAAAAAAGACGATTTGCTTTAGACATAAAGAGTTCCGTTTTCCGGTGCCATGTTATTAAAAGACACAAGAATTGACGTATGAATTGGCATACGTTTTTTTCTTTATTTATCAAGGTTTATACGAAATTCCATTAACTTTGACATAGCGATTGACATCATTATTATGATGGACAATAAATATTGTACAATTAGAAAAGAGGGTCAAAACATCCTATTTAGAAGAGAGTGAGTATGATCTCAAAAATGAATCGTATCACAAGTAAGTAGGTTTTATATAAATCAGGAATTTGAATTCCTAATAAAGAAACTCGCCAATTATGATGAAGTGAACCCTCTACTTTAGACAGCAATCGTCTTTTTTGCAAACTTACTCGATAGACATGCGAATCTCTAGACCTGTCGGCTGATCACACAAATGGTCGCTAAACTCTTTAAACACGAGTTCCAGTCCTGCAATATCATCCGGGACTGGCGGGGAAACAACGAAATTATAGGTGTAATGCCCCGTAGATCCTCCTCCACGATCCATCCGGCAATCATAACCTTCCCCTATAGTTAATTCGAAATGGTGGTTATGATGCCCTTGGAATGGTACTTCCTCTATCTCATCCCAATCAATATGCAGCTGGATCACACTGGCATTCTCGTATTGACGAATAACGGTTAGCGAATAGATACGTTCATCAACTTCAACGGATTTCACAACCTGTAGATACTTTCTAAATCCAGACGGCTCGACACGAGTTTTAAAGAACTTCTCCATCCTCATGGTCCCGAATAAAGCTTGTAAATACTCTTCAAACAATCCGTATTTCGCAGCCCAGGTAGCAATCATCTCATCAGATGGAGAACCTGGATGGTTTGCAAGCTCTTTCCTCTTCTTTAATAAAGCACAAATTTGTTCGTCAAGAGGGAGAAGCTGTTCATCGTAATCGTTGGCCGGGCGTTCAATCCGTTTCATGTTTTTCCTCCTCGTTATTGATAATATTAATTCTTAAAATTTCTTATGATTTTTTTAGCCTCAGAAAGAATATTTTTTATTAATGTTTCTACTGTTTGATTTTTGGCTAATCTTGGACTTTGACCGGACCAAAGTGACATATAATCTAGATTTTTTTGTGAAGTAGCAGCTCTTCTAATCGATTGCGTGAGTGTATTCTGAATAGGGAAATCCGGTAGAGACGTTTCATGTTTTTGCATGTCTAACATGAATTTATTTTTAATGCCCCTTGCCCATTTACCAGAAAATGCACGAGTGAAAATCGTCTCGTCTTCGGTAGTTTTACAGATTGCTTCTTTATATACTCTTGGTGCTCCGCTTTCCGTACAAGTTAAGAAAGCTGTTCCCATTTGTACCCCCTTCGCTCCCAAGCAAATAGAAGCCATTAATCCTCTTCCATCCATAATTCCTCCAGCAGCGATTACAGGAATACTTACATGATCCACAACCTGTGGAATCAGCGACATTAATCCTACTAAGCTCTCCTGAAACCCACCAATAAAGTTCCCCCGATGTCCTCCAGCTTCACTCCCTTGAACAACAACAAGATCCATTCCCTTTTCTTCAATAGCAACTGCTTCCTGAACAGTTGTAGCTGTTCCTATTAAAATAATATTATGTTTTTTTAGCAAAGCGATAATTTCCTTCGTAGGGACACCGAATGTAAATGAGCAAACGGGCACCTTTTCCTCGATGACAACCATAATCTGTTCTTTTAATGTTTCATAAGCATCATTAGAATGAGGAATTTTCAAGGGTTCATTTGGTTGTACGTTCAATTGATCACGGAATGGCTGTAATATCTGGTTAGCTAATTCCATTTCATTCTCTGTTACATTAAATTCGTTAGGAACAAATAGATTTATTCCAAAGTTATTTGATGTTAACCGCTTGATTTCCCTTATTTGTTCACGTATTTGAATAGGGGTCATGTAGCCTGCCCCAACCATTCCTAAGCATCCAGAATTGGAAACCTGCGCCACTAATTCCGCTGTCGTTACTCCTCCCGCCATTGGAGCCTGCACGATCGGATACTCTATATGCAAAAATTCCGTCAATTCATTACGCAACATAAATTCCACCTCGGTTTCTGCTAAACAATTTACACCTGTAACTATTCCTGTTATTTAATTCGATCCCATTAAAAGTTTTAACCAATTGTCTTTCCTGTCTCGAGCCAGGAATACGCTCATGAATGGGTGTAAGGGGCACGTTATTCCTGCTGATTGATTAAGTCGGTTCCATAGGAGTTATCGATGGCACAAAGCCATTGGCCTTGTGCATTTTTCTTAAACACATAAGTTGCCCTTCGATCCATCGAATATTCCGATTCTGTCCCATCAGTAGCAAGGAGTGTCTGCGAAATCACTAACACCGTGTCTCCTGCCTCTAAAAAAATCATTTCACCCTGTGTTGGGACGAGACTGTTTTTGAAATATTTTGCAATAGCAATAAAGGCCTTTTTGATTTCCGCTTTCCCTCGTGCGATCATTCCAGGCTTGACAACTAAAACAGCATCATCCGTATAGTAATTCATCAGTGTATCAAAATCTTCCTGTTTAATGGCAGTGTCACACTTCTTGATGATCTCTTTTAATTCATGCTCCATCCTTTTTCCCTCCGAAGATTAAATTAGGTTAACGGCGTTTTTATATAATCATAGGGGACTAGCGTATTTTTGTAAATATCTGTTAACTAAATATTAAACATTGATACCTCCCCACCTCGAAAAAACAGGAAGCCTTTTCATTTTTAAAGGGATGCCTGTTATTTGCATCACACCTTCCATCGATCAGCAAATGTACAATCGTAGTAGGTTCACCAATCGAAAGGAGGGGACAATGGGGATTTTCGAGGAGTAGCGATGGCATCCAGTCTAAAAATCCCGATTAGTTTGGTTACTTAAAGCAAGCGAATCTTAGTAGGAATTTTTCAAAAAAGGTAGGAGGGTATTCGATTGATACAAATACTGGTTTTTATTCTCACCATTATTGCCTTAGTTTTACTAAGTATTTTCACTGTTGGACTGATGGAGTTGTATAAGCTCGAAAAAGAAGTGAGAAATAATCTAGTCAGAGAGGGTATGCTTGGTTATTTAGACGAGATATTTGGTATGGGCGCAGCCAAAATCTTCAAAACGATCCTCGATGCAGAAGGCAATCACAGATATTTAGTGTATTTGCCACAATACGCTTGGTTTAAATCGCCAAAATACCAATGGTTTGAAGTGTACGAAACCGATAATGGCTTTGTTCATAGTGAAGTAGCAGGTTATTAACAAGTTTGCACCACAGAAAAAATGGCTTGGAGCGAGTCCTCCAGCCATTTTGGTCTTTTTGTGCATTCTCAGGTCAACTAATATCTACATCTTCCCATCAAGATGGTATGATAGTATTTTCCATCAGATAGCTGTTTGTCGTTTTTTAACAAACCTTCCACCTCAAACCCATTGTTCTGGTAAAGCTGGATAGCCTTCTCATTGGTCTCGAGCACACTTAAGATCATCTTCTTGATGCCATTTGCATCTGCCCACTGAATCGATTCCTTTAACAGATTTTTTCCAATCCCTAATCCCCAATAGGCCTTCAGTACACAAACGCCAAATTCTACCTTATGGGCCGTTCGCTTCAATTTGTTGCCTTCACATCTTGAAAAACCAACCGTTCTTCCATTCACTTCTGCCACCAAAAATAGGTTTCTAGCATTTTCAGTGTCTTCCTTTATGAGCTGTTTAAAACCCACTTCATCTAT
Organism: Neobacillus jeddahensis; assembly: GCF_000612625.1. Classification (GTDB taxonomy): domain Bacteria; phylum Bacillota; class Bacilli; order Bacillales; family Cytobacillaceae; genus Neobacillus; species Neobacillus jeddahensis. The sequence goes on along the minus strand of NZ_CCAS010000012.1, from coordinate 25,730 downwards.
AAACGCCTCACCACTCTCACGATCAAGATTTTCTGTTTCACCATCAATTTGGACTCGTATCTCTGACAAGGTTCTCGCATCGGTTTCGACTGCAGACCTTATCATATAATCGACTTGACGGACATGATATTCTTTTGGAGTTACTCTCATTTGCATGCCCCTTTTTCACTCAATTAGATTTCAAAATAGCTATGTCGTTCGACTCGGGCAACCCTAAGTGAAAATTTTTGATACCACTCCGTTTTCCCCTTATTTTGGGCAACTTGATGGGCGGCATGGTTCTTCCAGTTTTTAATGGCATCTAACGAGTCCCAATAAGAAACGGTGATACCCAAATCTTTGTCTCTAGCACTCTCGAACCCTAGAAATCCCTTTTGCTTGGCAGCCAGTTCGACCATTTTGTCAGACATAGCTCCGTATCCGTTATCCCCTTCTGTTCGTTCTGAAGCAAAAATCACCGCATAATAAGGCGGTTCAGGCGTTTTGGCGATTCCACTCATCTTCGTCCCCTCCCATTTTTGATTGCTAAAAACCTGGATTGGGGGTCAGGCCCCTTAATGATTTATTCTAAATACTCATTTGCTAGATGGGGATTTAGGTATCTTGCCATTCCTGTTTTGAGCTTCTTGAATCCTAGTTTCTGATAAAAGCCCTCATTTCCACTAGTAGAGATGAGATGGACACACGAGACATCAGCCAGTTGGTCAAGCAGATGCTCTATAATCTGTTTCGCAATCCCCTGCTTTTGAAAATCTGGATGGACAACCACGTCATAGATGGCCGCATTAAAAACTCCATCTGTCTGCGCTCTTCCAAAACCGACCACTCGGTCATTTACAGTGACCAATGCTACGACATTACTAGCCTCGAATACTTGCTTGATAATCTCTTTTGTATGTCGAGTCCAGCCAACAGAACTATATATTTCCTTCATTTCTTCGAGATTTCCCATTGAGAAATCACTATGTATTTTGTATTCCATTCCAAACCCTCCCCTATGATCTATTGATTCGAGAAAGCCACCTAATCAATTTTAAATTTAGCACGGCAATAATAAGAATTGGAGGATAGCACAAGGCAGAATAAATGATTGACCATTCTCTGTAATACAAAAGACCACTTTTAAGGGCAAGAAAATCATAAATTAATGAAATAATTGACCATAATATAAGATAACGAATTTTACTAACGAATTTTCCTCCAAAAGGAAAACCATTAAGAAAGAGCATACTAAAGGGCGGGAGAATCCCCACCAAGACCAAACCCATTTGATAATCTGCTCCTTTATTAAAATAGCCATACAAATCTAGCCGCAGGTCAAGATAAACATCTACAAGAGAGTTAAATAAGATGGCAAAGATTGAAGTGGTGTACAATTCTGAAAGAGAAAGTTTCTTTGGCATTAACAGAACTAAGGAATACAGGGTTAAGGCAGAAATCAGAACAAAAATGTAGGGCATTTACCTCACTCTTTCAACTCAAAGTTCCTTCCAACATGCATGATAAACATACTATACGCCAACATGGTATAGACCTCCTCTCATTTTATACAAACTACTTTCTTTATATACAAGATTTTCATTAGATGCAGCTCTATCCTTAGAATAAAAAGGGATTCGCATCATATCTTAAAGCAAGGACAAGATTGGAGGAAATTCACCTTGTTTAAAATCGTGGGGATTGCTCTCATACTCTTTCTAGCTATAGCCCTTGTCATCGTCATTTTGATCATCCATAAACGGCGGGTCACAGAAATTCTTTCCATTCATACTTTTTTAGGAAACAGCTCTTATCAACTTCTTCATCATGAACCAATGGAAGAGAAGATCTCCTTTCTAGAGAAAATGAAAAAATTCTTTGATGAACATGATCATGGTGGGAATGGAGATATCGATGATGATGGTGGTGACGATGGAGGCGAATAGGTATAAGCAGGTCCAGTATGAATGAGTACTAAAGGGAGCTAATCTAAGCTCCTTTTCTTCTACCACTTTATTCATAAAAAACAATTCCTGAGCTAAAGTTCCTCACACTGACAGCAATGAGCAGCTTTATTAAATAGCTGATACTTACATATTCTACAAACAAAACCAATAAACCTCCCTCTCTCCTTCAAGCGAAAAAGGCAACAATTTTACGCAAAAGCCCTTTTGGATGGTTTCCACCCTACATAGGTAATTTATGAAAACTAGAACATCTCAAAATCAAATAGAAAAACGGAGAGTGAGCAATACATTCACGTCTTAGCTTGCGTTTCGTTTAATATTAATCCAGAAAAGTCATAATATAGTAAGTGAAAAAAGAATGGAAAAGAGGAACTATAATGAAACTTTCAGGAAATACAATACTGATTACTGGCGGAAGTGCTGGAATCGGGCTAGCTTTTGCAGAACGGTTTATCAAAGCTGGAAATCATGTCATCGTTTGCGGGCGACGTGAAAATGCACTTCAAAATGCGAAAGAAAGCTTCCCTAGTCTTATTACTCGTGTATGTGATTTGGCCATTGAATCCGAGCGGATTGCATTGTTTGATTGGGTAACAGCGAACTATCCAGAAGTGAATGTGTTAGTGAACAATGCCGGGATTCAACAACGGTTTCATGTGTTAAAAGCGGATGCAAATAACGATTGGAGCTATTTCAATAAAGAAATCATTGCAAATATTGAAGCACCCTTCCATCTTTCCATGCTGTTTGCTCCATTTTTTGCAAAAAAAGAAGAGGCTGCAATCATGAACGTAACATCTGGATTAGCCTTTACACCGATGGCGATCGCGCCGATTTATTCTGCTACAAAAGCGGCACTTCACTCTTTTACCGTGAGTTTAAGACACCAACTTTCTGATACGTCGATAGAAGTCATTGAAGTTGCTCCGCCGGCAGTCAATACAGATTTAGGTGGAGCAGGATTACACACACAAGGAGAACCATTAGATGCCTTCGCAGATGGAATTTTTAAAGGATTAGAAGAAGGTAAAATCGAGATTGGATATGGAACCTCCGTGAATCGCTTACGCATGTCACGAGATGAGGTCGACGAACACGTAGAAAATATGTACAAAGCAATGAAAAACACCATTGAATAACATTTTACCAATTCTGTTTTACAATAATAATTAATATTACGTATTTATTAAGTATATGATTGTATGATATTATTTTAAAAAACAGAAGAGGTTATCATATGAATTCAACATTATCTTCAACAGGAATATCGAAAACTAAAGCCATTGTCATCAATGCCCTTTTCATCGCCTTAACCCTTGTAGCTACAATGTTCATCAACATACGGCTCCCCATCATGGGTAACGGAGGTCTAATCCACCTGGGTAACGTACCTCTTTTTATAGCAGCCATGGTGTACGGAAAGAAAACAGGATTCGTCGCAGGTGCGTTTGGAATGGGCCTCTTCGACCTGATCTCTGGTTGGGCAGTATGGTCGCCCTTTACCTTTCTCATTGTAGGTGCAATGGGCTTTGCAGTCGGTCTTATTTCCGAAAAAGTACCCGGCAAAAGAGTCATTGTTAACTCTCTGGCAGTTGCATGTGCCCTAATCATAAAAGTTGTTGGCTACTATTTTGCCGAAGTGGCTCTTTATGGTAACTGGATCCAGCCAATCGGCTCTATCCCTGGAAACGTTATGCAGGTCGTAATAGCAGGTATAATTGTCGTACCTCTTGCCGGACGCTTAAAGAAAACACTAGACAGATAGAAAAATTTAACATTTCAAGATAAATCACGTAGAGAGGAGTATTCCTCTCTTTTTTTCAATTATTGAGTGAGTGCTTCACTGAGTTTGTAATCAAGCCCTTTAATTATAATTATTATAAAAAAGTATTGATTTTTTATTAATAAGTGTTATGATTTACTTATCAAAAACATTTTATTCTCTTTGGGTATCTGTTTATTAGCTTGATCTCTTGGAGAAGTAGCAATCAAGCAACTAATCTACCAAAAAGGAGTCGAAATGATGAAGACGACTAAAGAAGTTTGCCCCCAATGCGGCAGTCAAATTAGAATACTTAAACACAGTACCAAATGTCAATGTAGCAACAAGCTGACTACCATAAAATTGATTCACTAAGGCGGGGAAAATTCCTCGCCTATTTGATTTCATTGTGATCCGTTTCAAGAAGACGATTATTAGTTTTTTGAAATGTGACCATGGTTTGGGGCAACACCATGGTCGGGCACAATTATTCGGCAATATGACCGTGGACCTCAAAAATCTGCTTGGAAGAGCTCAATTAGTGATCTCGCTTGGTATCACTTTATTCATAAAGTACTAAACGAAATTGTTTTGGCGGTTCATTGATAAAGTGTACAATGATAATAGAAACGTGCGGAAGGGAAAGAAGGTAGTAATGAAAAAGAAGCATACACCACAGAAATCAACCATATTGGCACAAACCATTAAAACCGGAATTATCAAGGGAAACCTCATTCCTATGTTTGCTGGGCTATCATTATCACTGTATACCTATCAGATCGGCTTGTTCGAAAAAATACCAGAAATCATATTTGTGACGGTTGGGTCCATTTTAGTAATGGGCGCAGCTGGAGCCTTCAATAACTTATATGATCGCGATATTGATGCCATAATGGAGAGAACAAAAAATCGACCAACCGTGACAGGAGCAATCAAACCTCAGACCGTGCTATGGCTGGCAATCCTGATGGCGATTGTCGGAATAGGAGCTCTTGCCTTAACCACTCCTCTAGCAGCATTGCTAGGGTTTTTAGGTTTGTTTTTTTATACGGTCCCCTATACGATGTGGAGTAAGCGACGAACTATTTACAATACGGAAATTGGGAGTATCTCTGGCGCAGCGCCCCCCCTCATTGGATGGACGGCGATCCATCCAGACATCAACCATCCGGCGATTCTTGGCCTTTTTGTCATTGCCGTTCTTTGGCAAATGCCCCATTTCTATGCGATCGCCATTCGCCGCCATGAAGAGTATAAGGCTGCGAACGTTCCGATGCTTCCCGTCGTCAAAGGGGTTCAGAGAACTTATTTGCAAACGAATATTTATTTACTAGTGTTAATTGCTAGTAGTTTCCTATTGGGCTCTTTAAGCCTCATCCTTATGGTACTAGCTCTTCTTTTAAGTATTTTGTGGCTGCTCATCAGCATCGTCGAATCGAAAAAGGTGGATGCACAGAGATGGGCGAATACCATGTTTCTCTATTCCCTTCTCTATATGACAATTTTATTCTCAACCATTATCGCTTACTCACTACTCGGAATTATTTTACATTTTTAGTGATGGAAAAGACTGCTTTCGAGCAGTCTTCTTTATTTTTTCAAATGATTTGGAGAGGAATCAGACTTGGACTACCCGCCCTGACCTTGCCACCATGAGAATATCTCTTTGTATCCCACATTTTTTGTCAAAATAATCACAGATAAATCTACATTATTCCCCAGAAAATACTCTGTTTCTTTTAACATGACAAAATGCACTTTAATTTTTGACACTAATCAATACTTCAAGCTAATTTCAATAAAAAGATAAGCACTTCGACCAGCACGCGTTCCATTTACGAACTAGTTCAAAGGTATGGTACACTTGAAGTAACAAACATAGAAGAGGTGCCAGAAGTGAAAACAGTCGTAGTGATTGGTGGCGGGATTACAGGGTTATCCGCTCTGTATGAATTACAAAAATGGACAAAAACGAATAGCGTGGGGGTTAGGTTGGTTCTGACAGAAGCATCCAATCAACTTGGCGGAAAAATCCGCACCTTGACACAGAATGGATTTATGATGGAAGCGGGAGCGGATTCCATTGTGGCTCGTAAAATGGAGAGCATGTCCTTGATTGAAGAACTAGGTTTGGAACAGGATGTGGTCTACAATGCAACCGGCCGCTCGTTTATTTATATGGATGGCGAATTAAAGCCGATTCCAGAGGATGCCGTGTTCGGAATTCCGGCTAGTTTGGAATCATTAGCGACCAGTTCGCTCGTTTCCGCTGAGGGAAAAGTAGCGGCCTTGAAGGATTTTTATACCAAAAATGACTCGTTCACCAAAAACGATTCAATTGGTTCCTTTTTGGAATACTTTCTGGGAACAGAATTGGTGGAGAAGCAAATTGCCCCTGTCCTGTCCGGCGTCTATTCCGGCAGGCTTAGTGACCTAACGATCGCATCGACTCTGCCATATTTGATCGATTATAAAGAGAAATACGGAAGTATCATCAAAGGGCTTGAGGCTAATAAACAGCAATTTAAAGGCGGCGAGAGAAAGTTTCTTTCGTTTCAAAATGGCTTGAGCACGCTGATTGACGCCTTAGAGGCAAAGCTTGATACGGTGGAGATATTAAAAAATACAAAGGCCACTAAAATTGAAAAAGTGGACAGTCGTTATCATGTAGGGCTAGGCAACCAGGACATCATCGAAGCGGATTACGTCATCCTAAGTATCCCCCATACAGCGGCTGAAAGCTTACTCGATGATCCTAAGCTTCAGCACGAATTTTCCGGATTGAAAAACAGTTCGCTGATTAGTGTCTATGTGGGCTTCGACGTGCCAGATAGCATCCTACCCGCGGATGGGACGGGTTTTATAACCGCGAATACGGAGGAATTGACCTGCAACGCCTGTACCTGGACAAGCCGGAAATGGGAGCATACTTCGACATCCGGAAACCTGCTGGTTCGACTTTTTTATAAAAGCAGCCTGCCTTCATTTAGTTCATTAAAGGAAATGGATCAAGACGAACTGCTGGAGATAGCGCTTGGCGATATTCGCAAGAGCCTGGGGATTACTGCTGCGCCGATTGCTAGTGTGGTTACCAATTGGACAGATCAGATGCCCAATTATTTGATTACTCATCCGAAAAGTGTGGCGGCACTTGAAAGTAAATTGGCGGCCGACTACCCTGGAATCCTTCTTGCGGGTTGTTCTTATTATGGCGTGGGGATTCCTAACTGTATTGAGAACGGGGTAGAATCAGCAAGAAAGATTATGGATAGGTTCTAATGTAAAAAAGGATCGCTGTGTGTGGGCAGCGGTCCTTTTTTCGTTCCTTAAAAAAAACTAACATAAACTGGAACACGACGAAAAATGTCGAATTAAAGTATAATAGGTACATAGATACAAAATTAGCAAGCAACCTAAATCAAGATCGTACAAACAACTCAGGTTCAATCATAGAAAAGAGAGACTTACTAGAGGAGGAGATGTCATGGAAAAAGAAAAGACCATGTCGAAAAGTGAACTAGAGGACGTCATCCGCCAACTGCAGCAGGCACAAAAGCAAACAGCATCCACAATCGCCCTACAGCCCGCCCGCTCCTGGAAACTGCCCAGATTATTTTCAATCAAACCCTGGTTCATTGGAATCATCATGGGGATTGTCCTTACCCTAGCGGCTTGGTTCACTTGGCATAGTTACTTCCAAAAGGCGGAAACGATGAAAAGTGCAACTGCCGTAGAAAGCATTCAAAAGTTGGCCACCTTGACAACGGCCCAAGCCCATATGAAAACCATCATATCGAAAGAAGATAATAAATTATTCGGAAAAACAATCTCTTTTAATTTTCCAGGATCCAAAAGGACGTTATTTCTAGTGGTTCCAGGAGACGTAACTGCCGGGGTTGATGTAAAAGATGTCAAGCAGAAGGACGTTTCCGTCGATGCCGATGAGAAAATCATCAGCATTACATTACCACATGCCACGATTGGCCAAGACCCGTCGCTCGATTTTGACAATATTCAAACCTTTTCAACTGAAGGGCTTTTCCGCAGCGATGCTGATTGGGACGAAGGCTTCGAGCTAGCGGACCTTGCCAAGCAAAATATCAAAGATGAAGCGATCGATTCCGGCCTCTTAAAAACAGCAGAAGAAAATGCCGCGCTTGCCTTAAAAGACTTCTTTAAGAATCTAGGCTATACCGTGAACGTAACGTTTAAATAAGGTAGCCTCGCTTGCAGATTGACTAAGATATTCAAAATGGAATTCGACCCTTTGGTTGCTTGATCTTTCGGGGATAATAAAAGGGGCTATGAAGACCTAAATTCCTTTGCTTTTTTGAAAAAGGGTCTTCATCCTCATTATGAAGACCTAAACTTCTTTTTGTTTGGTAAAATGGTAGTGAGGAGTGATGAGATGGAATTTCGCAAAGCAACGTTTGATGATATCGATCAATTGATAGATTTAAGAAAAAGACAATTAGTCGATGAGGGGATCGAACCAAGCATCGACATCGATACCGAACTTGCCGACTTTTTTAAAAAGAAACTTACAGATGGCTCGTTAATGCAATGGCTCGTGGAAGATGGTGAAGAAGTCATCGCGTGTGGCGCCGTCCTGTTCTATGATTTCCCACCTTTGTATACCAATAAAAGTGGAAAAAAAGCATATATTACAAATATGTATACGAGAGATGATTACCGCGGCCGCGGCCTAGCTACAAAGCTGCTAGCCCTGTTAGTCGATGAAACAAAAGCGGCCGGAATCGCAAAAATCTGGCTTGGCGCGTCAAAATTAGGACGACCTGTCTATAAGAAGTTTGGGTTCACTGAAACGGATGAATGGCTGGAATTAGATGTGTAAGAAAGGAAAGCGCGGCTACTTTTACTGAAAAATAATTTTGACGGTAGATGTAGAGCCATTAGAAGACATGAGTAGTTACCGGTTTTTATTTTTTTCCTCTTTCACGGGCACTAGCCACCTCGACTAGTTACCGTTTTTTATTTTTTTCTTCGTTCACGGGCACTAATTGCCTCGACTAGTTACCGTTTTTTATCTTTTTCTTCGTTCACGGGCACTAGCAGCCTCTACTAGTTACCGTCTTTCATTTTTTTCTTCGTTCACGGGCATTAGCCGCCGCTACTAGTTACCGTCTTTCATTTTTTTCTTCGTTCACGGGCATTAACCGCCACTACTAGTTACCCTTTTTTATCTTTTTCTTCGTTCACGAGCACTGGCCGCCGCTACTAGTTACCGTTTTTTATTTTTTTCATCTCTCATGGGCACTAGCCGCCTCTACTAGTTACCCTTTTTTATCTTTTTCTTCGTTCACGGGCACTAGCCACCTCGACTAGTTCCCGTTTTTTATCTTTTTCTTCGTTCACGGGCATTAGCAACCTCGACTAGTTTCCGTTTTTTATCTTTTTCTTCGTTCACGGGCATTAGCCGCCGCTACTAGTTCCCCTTTTTTATCTTTTTCTTCGTTCACGGGCACTAGCCGCCGCTACTAGTTCCCCTTTTTTATTTTTTTCTTCGTTCACGAGCACTGGCCGCCTCTACTAGTTACCGTCTTTCATTTTTTTCTTCGTTCACGGGCATTAGCCGCCGCTACTAGTTCCCCTTTTTTATCTTTTTCTTCGTTCACGGGCACTAGCCGCCTCTACTAGTTACCGTCTTTCATTTTTTTCTTCGTTCACGGGCACTAGCCACCTCGACTAGTTACCGTCTTTTATCTTTTTCTTCGTTCACGGGCACTAGCCACCTCGACTAGTTACCGTCTTTCATTTTTTTCTTCGTTCACGGGCATTAGCCACCTCGACTAGTTCCCGTTTTTTATCTTTTTCTTCGTTCACGGGCACTAGCCGCCGCTACTAGTTACCGTCTTTTATCTTTTTCTTCGTTCACGGGCACTGGCCGCCGCTACTAGTTACCGTTTTTTATTTTTTTAATCGCTCATGGGCATTAGTCGTTTTCCATGCGAAGATCTATACCATTCGAACGATCTGTTTAGCCAAATAACTCGAGCTATAAGGCGTCCCCTCCGCTAGCCACCATGACACGATGCCGAGTGACGAAGAAACAATAATCTCATTAGGCACCTTAAACGAACGCCCCTTTGCCTTGCGGTCTTCTCCCCAGAGAGACACGATATCTAAAAGGATACCAAACACTCTTTTGCGAAATTCCTTATTCTCCAGCAACACTTGATAAAGACCGGCATTTTGGTGAATATGCTCTAGAAAAGAAATCAACCGCGACCCAGATGCTCGATTCCCCTTTCCAATCGACTGCTGATTCACAGGTGAAGGAGTGATCGTATTAGACATTTCCGCAAGCACCTCTTCGATAATTTGTTCCATTAAATCCTCTATATCACGATAATGCAAATAGAAGGTGGCCCGGTTTAATTCGGCTCGATCCGCGATACTTTGCACAGTCAATTTACTTTTATCAACATTCTCTTCGAGCAATGAAATCAGTGCTTCCTTAAACATCCTCTTCGTTCGGATAATTCGGGGATCCACCTTACTATTCTTATTGCTAGACATTTTATCCATCCTTTGACTATAATTTGGCACTTTTACGACAAACAATTAACACATCGTCAATTAGTCAACAGATATTTCAAAAGTGTAAATGGTTTTATTACCACTTACATGATAGTATCAATTTTATTGACACCGTATCAATTAGTTAACTCATTGTCAATTTGCTAATGGATGAAAGGAAAGTGAAAATAGATTATGGATCAATCAAATCAACAAGTTAAACGAGGACTCCTTCTTTTCGTCCTCCTCTTAGGCTCATTTTTATCCGTCCTAAATCAGACGATCTTAAATGTAGCTTTACCCGATTTAATGAAGGAATTTGCGATTTCCGCGACAACCGTTCAATGGTTATCGACTGGCTTTATGTTGGTAAATGGGATTTTAATTCCTGCGACTGCCTTTTTAATGAAACGATTTACCACTCGGCAGCTGTTCATCAGTTCGATGCTGTTATTGTTAGTAGGTACGTTACTTAACGCGATTGCCCCAAACTTTCCCATTTTATTAACAGGTCGATTGATTCAAGCAGCCGGAGCCGGTATTATTATGCCGCTATTAATGATGGTGGTCCTTGTGGTATTTCCTGAAGAAGGCCGTGGAACGGCGATGGGCATGATTGGACTTGTGATCGTCTTCGCACCAGCCATTGGTCCGACGCTCGCAGGACTCATTATCGAACATTTCTCATGGCGTTGGCTATTTTTCGGTATGTTACCACTTGTCGCTATCGTTATTGCATTTGCTTTCAAATATTTAGTCAATGTCTCAGAAACCTCCAAGCCAACACTCGATTTCACCAGTATTCTTCTTTCTACCATCGGATTCGGCGGGGTCCTTTATGGGTTTAGCAGTGCCGGGAGCAAAGGCTGGGGGAGCACTGTGGTGTTGACCTTTTTAGCTATTGGTGTTATTTTTCTAATCCTGTTCTGCTGGCGTCAGCTTACATCAAAAGAACCTTTGCTCAATCTTCGCGTTTTCTCGAATAAGATGTTCACGATGAGTTCGATCATTAGTATTTTGGTAACGATGATCATGTATAGCGATATGATTTTACTTCCAATTTATTTGCAGTCCAGTCGTGGATTCACCGTTCTTGATACTGGCTTACTGCTATTGCCCGGTGCCTTATTAAATGCGTTGATGTCACCTATATCTGGTCGCTTATTCGACAAATTCGGGGCAAAGCCACTTGCTATTATTGGTCTCATTTTTATTATCCCTGCAATATGGGGAGTGACCGATTTGAGTGAAACGACGACCTATACTTATTTAATGTGGAGGACCATCATCTTACGAATTGGGATTAGTTTCTTAACGATGCCGATCAATGCTGCGGGACTCAATGCCCTTCCAAAACAATTAAATGCTCATGGTTCAGCGGTTACGAACACCGTACGCCAAGTAGCAGGCGCAATTGGAACGGCACTGGTGATCACAATCATGACGAACAGCTCAACGCATCAGGCGGAACTGTTGATGAAATCTGGCAATGTGCAGTCCAAGGCTCAATTGATAACAGAGGCGTCTATCCATGGTACCAGTTCTGCTTATATGTTTATCGCCATTGTCGGGATCCTAGCCCTCATTGTGACACTCTTCATGCCTAGTAAAAAGGCAGCCCAGCAAGAGACTACCTCGGCATAGCAGCTCAAGTCTAATCCTCCAGAAGGTCATGGAACGGAAGGCCCTTTTTATGAATATATAAAGGAAGCATCGTCCCTCCCTTCTATCAGGTTTCAGAATAAAAAAATGGGAACAGAGTATTTAGCTCTATTCCCATTTTTCTCTTATATACTAATATCCCGTTTCTGGAAAAAGACGAAAGTCAGGATCATAAAAATCGCATAATACACGGCCAGGATGGCCAGTGATATCGGCAAAGTAATGTCTCCTAAAATCTTATCCTGGAGCGCATAAATGGTTAAATCGAGATGCGGGAATATCAAATACTTAGCCCACTCGTATTTTTCTGCCAGCATAACAATCAACCCGCCCAGTGTGGAAGAAACAAACAGAACAAAGATTCCAATTCCCACCGCCAATGCCTGACTTTTAAATAAAGTGGACAGCATAAAGGCAATCGCCGTTATCACCAACAGACTTGGAAGGTAGTAGGCCATCTTAAGGAAGAACTGCGGGCCGACTGCGGCTTCCTTCTGTCCATCTATAGCCAGCTCAAAGATTTTTGCTGAAAAGTCACCATTACCAAATGTAATCAAACCAACCAGATATCCAGCAACAATAAGTGTTGCCACCAGAATAAGCGAATAGATCATTAATGAAATATATTTAGACAGGAGGACGGCCCATCTCTGATGTGGTCTAATTAACAGCTGCTTAATCGTTCCATCTGCAAATTCAGCAGACACACTTGCACTGCATACAATTACAGCCAGCAAAGTGACTAGCGTCGTCATGGGGTATACAACATTATTCAGAAAATGCCAGTTACTGACCGCATTTGGGTTAACATTTTCATCGAGATATTTCTGCTTTTGTTCAATTTCGCTTGTAAAAAACTGTTTTTCTTCATCTGGTGCATTTTTTGCATTTTGCTGCAACTCTGTAATCTCAGCCTTCATCCCAGCCCGCCAATTCGGGTCGGGTTCATCTGATACTTTATTGGAGATAATCCCCCCTACAATGACTGCGATGACAATGATGATAAGATAAATCCAGCTCGATTTTTTTTGAAACAATTTCATAAGTTCATTACGAATTAATGCAATCATTGCACGACACCTCCATTCTCCCGTACCTCTTTGTTTGTTATTTCTAAGAAGCGGTCTTCTAGCGAAACAGTTACTCTGCTAATACCATAGACATCAATATCGTTTGAGATCAATAGCTTATTAATAGTACTAATCGTAGCTTTTTCTACATGGACGGAGAACTGGTCATCTGCCAGCACCTTGATACTGGAAACGGCAGCTTGTCCTTTCAGCACATCCACTGCTTTTTGACTGCTACTCACCTCAAAAATGACTTCGGTCTTTTCGTCTTCCTCCATCGCTTCTTTCATGGAAGAGATATGTATCAGTTTTCCCTTTTCAATAATGGCAAATCGATCACACATCAGCTGCATCTCAGCTAAAAGATGAGAGGATACCAGCACGGAAATTCCTTCATGGGCAAGGGCATGTAAGTAATCTCTAAATTCTCTAATTCCTTGAGGATCCAAGCCATTTGTTGGCTCATCAAGAATAAGCAATGATGGGTTATGTAATAACGCCTGCGCCACGCCCAGCCGCTGCCTCATTCCAAGCGAATAGGTCTTAACCTTTTGATGAATGGCATCGTCCAATTTTACTAATCTAGCCACTTCCATAATCCGCTCATCTGACACTTCTTTAATGGCCATATTCGCATAGTGCTTTAAATTTTTGTAGCCACTCATATACTTGTAAAATTCCGGATTTTCGACAATCGCCCCAATTTCACTCATCATCTCTTTAAATTGCCCATCGAGGTTATGTCCATTTACACTAACCGCTCCATCTGTCCGCTTGATCAAGCTGACAATCATCCGGATAATGGTTGTTTTCCCTGCACCATTTGGACCCAGAAGACCAAAGATTTCCCCTCTGTTTACGCTGAAGCTTACATCATCTACTATCTTCTTCTTACCGATGACCTTCGTTAACGATCGTACTTCTAAAGCATTGACTGCCATACGTTCCTCCTCTTTCTTGTTAAGAATAATATCTCGATAGCCTCATCAAACACCTGCCTAACAATATATACGAAAATAGAACCAAAAAGTTCCAATTTTTTTAAAAAAATTGGACAAAGTCGCTATACAACAAAAAAAAATGAGCGTCAAACGCCATAAACAATTTGACACTCATTTTGACTGATATTTTACTGTTTTACGCTAGGAAAGATAAGCGATAAACTAATAGCCTAACCCATGATCATATCCGTATAGCACGCTGCCATCTTGATTGTAAATCGTAACAGGTAGCTTTCCGGTTGGATTGTTCTCTCCAAAAATAGTATTTGCCGTCGCTTCAAAGCTTGCATTATTGTAGCTGTACTGAACAAGATAGGCATCCACATCTGGGTAGGACATGATGTCATATGGATTTCTAACGCCCACCGCAACTACGGGTACCCCCGTTCCAATCAGCTGCTTTGTCATCAACATTTGACTGGCATTCGGCGCTCTTCCTGACACGCTTGAAGTATAGGTTCCAGCAATAATATATTTTGCGTCCTTAATTTGATTTAACTGCGTTGCTGTCAGTGTGGTTGAAGTATTAATATAGGTCACGTTTGCATGATGCTTTTTGACCTCATTCACCAGTGAATTCATATAGTAACCGGAATAGCCCACTACGGCAATCTTCTCTTCCGCCCCTACATGAAGAGGAAGAACACCACTATTTTTCACAAGGGTAATGGATTTGGCCGCTACCTCTTTTTCTACTGCCAAATGTTCAGCAGATCCTACCACTTTCATTGCGTTAGCCACTTTTTCATCAAGACTTTTTTCTACCTCAGCCTTCACGATTCCCCGGTTCAATTTCAAGGTTAGTATGCGTTCAACAGACATTTCTACCCTATCAATCGGAATGTCACCAGAGTTTACCGCATCATAGAGACCATTGGCCACAGATTCAATTCCGACCGGCATCAAAAGAATATCCGCTCCCGCCTTTACAGCACGAATCGCTGCGTCTACTGGGCCGAAGTGATCCGAAATCGCCTGCATGTTCATGGCATCCGTCACAATCACACCTTTAAAGCCCATATCCTCACGCATAAGCCCTGTCAACACCTTATGGGATAGCGTAGCTGGAATCGCAATTTCCGTTCCATCCTTTTTCGATATCGCCTTTGTATCATCGATTTTCGGGAAGGTCACATGTGCCGTCATAATTGCATCAATCCCCGCATCCATGGCCTGCTGAAATGGGTATAATTCCACTTTTTTCAGACGGTCGATATCATGTGGAACTTCCGGCAAGCCTAAATGCGAATCGGTCGCCGTGTCGCCATGGCCTGGAAAGTGCTTTGCCGTTGAAGCCGTTCCTGTTTCCTGAAGACCTTTAATATAGGCTTTGCCCATTTTCGCGACAAGCTCTGGATTCTCACCAAATGATCGAACGCCGATGACCGGATTATCAGGATTTAGATTGACGTCCATGACGGGCCCAAAATTCATATTAATTCCGAGGGAACTCAGTTCTTCACCAATTGCCTTTCCGACTTTTTCAGCTGCTTCTTCAGACCGTGTTGCCCCAAGTGCCATGTTTCCAGGAAAATTGGTCCCCGTCTGAAGGCGTGTCACAATTCCCCCTTCTTGGTCAATGGAAATCAGTAGTCCAACCTTATCCGCAGCTTCCTGATAGGCACTAACTAACTTGGTAGTTTGGTCAGCCGTAACCGTATTTTCACGGAATAAAATCACACCGCCCAGATGGTAATCCTTTACAAGCTGAGCAATTTCAGCATTCATAGTCGTGACATTACTGCCCTTCCATGTTCGGAAGTCTGGCATTAGCATCTGTCCGACTTTTTCCTCCATCGACATGTGCTTGATGGCATTCCCGATCAAATCATATCGGCTCCCTTTTTCTTTTTCAACTAAGATTTTTTCTTGATTGCCTTTGTATTGAATCGAAATTCGATCACTAACGTTTCCATCACTAACAGAGATAAACGTCTTCCCATTGTGACCGGAGAGAGTAACTTCTCCAGTCGAAGTCACAGAGGCAACATTTTTATTGGAAGACTTCCACGACAATTTCTCCGAAGCAAGTAAAAAATGCCCATCTTTATAAACATGAAGTGCGCGTAAATCAAGCTTGTTGTCTTTCACTTCTCTCGTAACTTGAGGAACATTTAGGTCAATCACTAAATCGCGGACACCCGTTTCCTCCGCTTTCGCCTCTCCAGACCCCAAAAGTGGAATCCCTGTGAACACTAACGCAACGGCCATAATGGACATGATTAACTGCTTAATTGATTTTCTCATGCTCTACCTCCCTGTATTTTGGAAAAAGAAAGATCTTTTACCGACTAATTTTCTCTCTAGAATAGTCTGAGCTTCCCCCCTTCTTACTAATTTTATTGTAGGCAGCTTCCTATGTATTAAACGCTGATGGCGCTTACAATCAAATGAATAAAAAAGGCATGGAGGTACAATAAAAGGATTGAAGAGTCCTCCTACTTACCACCATGCCTGCAAAGGATCAGTAACATGTGATCGAATATTACACTATTAACTTAATAATATCACGGTGCAAAAAAACAACAATATGACAATAGCATCATTTTTCTAAATATTCCATCTAATCTTTTGTTCAAAAACTATAATGAAGTTAGACGACAAACTATGCTAACACCGTACATGTTTACGTTTGAAACCAAGCTTCCCTCGATCTATTTCCTTTTGAATATTTTCGGAAGCAAGCAGGATACTGTTCTTTTTCTTTTCCCGTTTGATTTCGACAGGGCCTACTGCCTTTGCGGTCTCAACCGCCTTGTCATGTTGCGGCAAAAAGGAAATCCCAACTGTGTAGATAAAATTGTTCATCGCTGATTTTGTTCGTTCAGGGGCATCGTGAATCGCATTTTTCACCTGATCAAGCATACTGGCAATCTTACTGGCACTAAATTCACCGTCCGGACGATTCCCTAATAGCCAGCAATAGCAGCTCCAGCCTGCTGACATTCTCAGTTCTTCACCACTTGCAATCCATTTATCGGCAACTGCTTGCGCGATTTCGCTTTCTGATAGAGTTACGGCAACCACATAATCGGACAGCATATAAAAATACGCCCCATCCATCCAACGCTCATAATCTGTCTCCGTCATTGCCACGGGGTCCGCAATAACGCCGGCAAAATACATGGCATCGTAGTTCCCGGTGGCGTACAGCTGCTCAGCTAATGGCTGATTGATCTTGATTTTTTTCGCAAGCGGCTTCATCGCGCCTGTTGCCACGCCAAAAAGCGGCTCATGTGCCCCGTTGTTTATGTACATCTTCTTCATCCGTTCCTTACCGAGCGCTTCCAATTCCTGCATAACCATTTCGAAATCCATCGTTCCAACCTTCCTTTCTATTACTTCCAACATTTTGCTCTTCATTTAAAAATAACCTATAAATCCTATTACCTATGAAATACTATATACTACATTCACAACCATTTGGAAGTAAGGGAGTATTTGCTTACATTTTATTATATTGCTTATAGGATTTTGTAAAATTCCTTCTATGTTCTTCAGTTATTCTTAGAGGTTGTTTTTCAAAGAAGTCATAAAACCATTTTATGCAACGATCCGCGTCTCCACTTGCTGTAGGTACATAACAAATTTTGGGGTTAGCCTTTCCTGACTGATTTAGGTCTTGTCGCTCTTCGTTTACGAACTCTTTTAACACCAATTGTATTAAGAATATGGTAGGTAGAGCGGAAGTGATAAAGCTGGGTGCTAAATAGGGATCTTTAAAGAAACCATATAGACGAAAAAGCTTGATATCATAGGCTTTATATAGATAAATGCACAGATACTGAAGTAGAAAGATAATGAGAAGTTCTGGAGCAGTGGCGGTAAAGTCGACAAGACTTTTTACTCTTTTCGGTAATTTTATCGGGAGCGTTATAATAGTGGTTGTAATCCAGCGATAATAGCCATTGCTCTCACTGGCAAATACAACATTTTTCTAAGCAACGTCCCCCTCCTCCTTTGAAAATGTTTTAGAAGTACTGTTCATTGGTTTTCTATCATGGATAAATATTTTTCTCTAATCATCTTTTTCGCTCTATGAATCCGCGTTTTTAAATTTTGCATACTGATCCTTAGAATTTCACTTATTTCTCTATAGGTGAAGTTATGAAAATAGTATAATATTAGGGGTTCTTTATAATGCGTTGGTAGAGCAGAGATAATCTTATGAAGTTTGCGCCTGTCTGCCTTCCAAATGATTTCATTCTCTACTGATTCACCATTTATGATTATCAATCTCTCTAAATTCTCCGTAAGTATAGTGGCTTTCACATATTTTAAACGAAGATAGTCCATACACTGATTGGCTGTAATGGTATATAACCAGGAGTTTAAGGTATTTTGATTGATTACAGTGTCTAGCTTTAAAAAAACTTTTAAATAAACCTCTTGCATAATATCGTCCACTAGATCCCAGCTCCGAACAAATCTAAAGGCAAATGTCCTCAATTTTCCCCCATAGTTTGCGATGATTGATTCCATATTCGTTTCCATTGGTTGTGCTTCTTCATTCCGAAGCTCTTGGCTCAGTTGTTTTTCCATTAAAATAGACCCCTACTCTATTATTCTATGTAACATACTATACCGTATATTGGAAAATATGGAAATAACATTTTGGTAATATATAGAATATAGGGGCATTTATATAATCGCTTTACTATGCTAAACTTTTTCCCATTTATTTCAACAAAAACCTCCCTTAGCATCCTATCATGTTGGTTCAACCATCATAAGTTATGAATTTCGGTAGAACATCGTCCAATGTCGTCCAAAGTTTCAATTTCTTACGAAAAACAAAACACCTGTTGCCTAAAAGGCAATCAAGTGCTTATTGTTTACTTTTCTTTAAATCCCTTCATTCTCTCTATTAAATTTTATGAAATAGTAGATGTAGCCGGGTTCTACTTCCGCACTCCGGGTTGTTTTTTAAAGAAAAGTAGATATTGATGGGCTCTACATCTACTACCAAAATTGTTTTTAGGGACTATCAAGATCCTCAAAAAACGAAGGTTTGTCATGGCCTAATACGGCAGCTGAATCTTGTTATTTTACAAAGTTTCTACACATAAAACCCAATTTTATTCTTAATTTCTTTTAAGAATGGAGCACTTATTGATCTCGCTTTTTCTGCTCCTTCTTTTAAAATTTTATCTATTGTTTCTGGAGAGGACATTAGTTCATGATATTTCTCCCGTGGTCCTTCAATAAATCGATTCATTACATGAAACAATTCCTTTTTCGCTACACCCCAACCGATACCATTTATATATTGCTCTTTCATCTGTTTAACTTCAATATCAGAAGCGAATTCTTTATATAACATAAATAAGACTGATGAGTCAGGGTCCTTCGGTGCCTCTGGTGGCATTGAATCAGTTTTGATTTTATTAATGAGTTTTTGTAATTTTTTTGGTTCTTCAAAAAGTGGGATCGTATTATTATAACTTTTACTCATTTTCCGACCATCTAATCCAGGTAGTACAGCGGTATCTTCTTGTATTTTGTATTCGGGTAACAAGAATGTCATACCATAATTATTATTAAAACTTTCAGCAATATCCCTAGCAATTTCTACGTGCTGTATTTGATCTTTTCCCACAGGAACCACTTCGGTTTTAAACATCAAAATATCAGCAGCCATTAGAATGGGATAGTTAAATACGCCCATGTTAACACCAAAATCGTTATCTTTATTCGATCTTTTATTGCTATCAACAATAGCTTTATAGGCATGAGCCCTATTCATTAACCCCTTGGATGCAAAACAGCTAAGGATCCAGTTCAATTCAAATATCTCGGGGACATCAGATTGTCTATAAAAGATTACCTTATCAGGGTCAAGCCCCAACGCTAACCATGTTGCCGCTATTCCATATGATAATTGTCTAAATTCCTCCGCATCATGGACTCTTGTAAGACCATGATAATCCGCAACAAAGTATGCTGCTTTATAATCAGGTTCCTTAGCTAGCTCCAAGGCTGGCTTTATTGCACCAATATAATTACCTAAATGTATTTGTCCTGTAGGTTTTATTCCAGTTAAAATCGTTTTTCTCATAATTGACCCCCGAAAAAATATAAATTAAATACAAAAAGGGCTACTCATCCAAAAAATAAGGACGAGTAACCCGTGGTGCCACCTTCATTCGTTCACATAAGTAAACGCACTATCCGTACAAAAACAGTAAATGTGTTTCGATACTTCGTCTCTTTTAACGGTAAGACCCTCCGCTAGACCTACTACTTATTTCAGTCTAGTAGCTCAGAAGCCCATTCAACATTCATCCCGCACTGATTCTCACCAACCATCAGCTCTCTGCAGCGCTCCTAACATTTACTATTCTTCTTCATCGCTCTTCTAATTATTACATTTATTCTAGATTATGGATAATAAAAGGTCAAGGTTTGTATTTTAAAATGGAAATAAGTCCCCAGCAATATAGAGGCATTATTTCAATTCCACTGAAAATGGAACTTCAATTTGTTAACAGGAGAAGGAATTTTCCGTTATCCTAACGAATTTATACTGATATAATGATAAAAAGGGTGGTTTCTTTGAATATTTTATGGGATTTTGATGGAACATTATTTGATACTTATCCTGCCTATACAAAAATACTCACTCAGGTTTTAGGAAATGAAGTGGATAATCAGGAAATCTATGAAAAGTTAAAAATTTCCTATTCCCACGCAATTGATTTCTATAACATTTCCAGCAATCAAGAAGAAGAAATTAAAAATTTAAAAAAGAAATTATCCCCAAAGGACGTTAAACCGTTTGATCATGTAGAAGAAATCTTAAAATTCGCCAATAAAAGTGTTATCATGACCCATAAACATAGGTCCGGGGTTTTAGCCATCTTAAAATACTACGGATGGGATAAATACTTTGTTGACATGGTAACAATAGACGACGGTTTTCCTCGTAAACCCAATCCATCAGCCTATATTCATTTACACACAAAACACAGAATCGATTTAGTTATTGGGGACAGAGAATTGGATTTATTACCCGCAAAGGAATTAGGAATTTCAACGTGCATTTTCCAAGGTCAAAGTGATGTAGCTGATTATCATTTGGAGAACTACTCGGAATTTTTTTCAACTGAACTTATATCAGATTGCCAGAATCGCTTGATGAACTAGCTGTCGCAAAGTATGAAGCCGATGGTAGCTTCCGTAAAATCATCCAAAGATATAAGAAATTACGGCCATAAGAATGTACCACTTCTGTCATGTTTTTTACCAGCGAATACACGAGATTTACCATCTATCGCCAAGTCGTTTACCAAATAAGCAATATCAAGGAAAGTGGATTTGTAACGTAGGATTTTAGGAGAAAAAAAGTCTAATTTCTCTCTATTTTTACCGAAGAATTAGACTAATGATATTCAACAATTGCCCCCTATAATGGAATACATCTATGGAGAACCTAACAAAAAAAGAACAGGAACCAATAATATTAGAATTGTACCTACAACAGTCACGGATATAACTTTACTTAAATCATTTTTTACTTCTTTTTTCAAAAAAACACCACCTATAATATTTGTTACTTATTCAATAAGTGCGCCCGTTTCTGTAAGAACTAAAGATAAAAATGAACCATAGCTAAGTAAGCTAATGACATTAAACTTAGTAGGAATACAAAAGATGTATAAAGAAAAACCTTTGACTTTTTATTCATTACTATACTGTTTTCAAAGGTGCTAGAAAATCCTAATAACAAACCTCCTAAAATGGTTATTACGCCAAACAACGAATCAATCGTGCTTCCCATCCATATTCCTGCCATAAAAAGAATTAAAGCGAATATTCGAATAAAAATAATAGTTACAGCCACTTTGATTTGCTCCCCCTTAATCTAATACAATATACCTTAGTTAATCGTGTTTACTGAAATACGAAATTAATTGGATAAAGCTTTCTTAAATATAGGTCTAATTTACTCAATTAAATGGCTCAATTCATTAAGAAGAACGCATTTCTTGCTGCAGAAATGTGCCCTTGTATTGAATAAGAATTTTCTTCAAATCAAGACGGATTGGCATATAACGTTTTCGCATTCACGAATGTTTTCTGTTTCAACTTTTACATCAGTAATGCATATTTTAGTAAAGGCTTTTTATAAAACGTCACTTACTTATTTGTTACCGAGTTGTTCCGCCAAACCGATTAGAAGTCCTTCGGTTCCACGAATGTAGCAGAGTCGATACGAGTCCTCGTACTGAACCACTTCTCCAACGAGCTGAGCACCATATTTAGTGAGTCTGGATACCATTTCGTCAATGTCTTCAACGGTGAACATGACGCGTAGATAACCGAGGGCATTTACGGGAGCAGTCCGGTGATCTGATATAGTAGGTGGGGTGAGAAATCGCGAAAGTTCAAGTCGGCTGTGGCCATCTGGGGTAACCATTGTAGCAATCTCTACGCACTGAGAACCCAATCCAGTTACGCGACCAGCCCATTCACCTTCGACAGTGGCTCGCCCTTCGAGGTTCAAGCCGATCTCCTCGAAGAAAGAGATTGCCTCATCAAGGGATTCTACAACGATGCCGACATTATCCATTCTTAGTAATTTGTTTTTTTCCATAGTTTTATCTCCTTATGTGTAAGCGATTATTTTTTAATTTTTCATTATTTTAATTTGGGTTAAAACGCTGTTTTTCCATGATGTACCTGATCGTATCCTTCTCCCTAAGAGCCACTCCCGATG
Source organism: Neobacillus jeddahensis (assembly GCF_000612625.1). Taxonomy (GTDB): domain Bacteria; phylum Bacillota; class Bacilli; order Bacillales; family Cytobacillaceae; genus Neobacillus; species Neobacillus jeddahensis. The sequence goes on along the minus strand of NZ_CCAS010000012.1, from coordinate 3,030 downwards.
TAAATTCGATGCGCATTAAAAGCAGTGCCATCTTTGGCTCCCATGAGGTCTGGGACAACAGTAACTGAAAGTCTTCATTTCTACAATCAATAAATGAAACAAGTAAAGCGACTGCCCTAATTGAACAATCGCCCCTCTATACCCGTTCAAAAGTTACCTTATTACTTTCATTTATTAATAGAAATACGTCAGGATTACGAAGGCTTTTCCAATCATCAAACCCAAAATCTTTATTAAAATGCTTTAAAAGTAAGGACATTAAATTCCCATGAGTAACAATAATTGTATTTTTATTATTACTGCTAAACACTTCATTTACCACTTTAACTATTCGTTTCATTGCCTCTCGACTAGACTCTCCACCTTCAAATTTCAGTTCAATATCATCAAATGTTGCTCTTAGTTTTTCAGACCAATCAGGAAGATTTGTGGTGCTGAGTACACGTTCTGTTAAATTGCTATCAATCTCAATTTGAACATTTAATCTTTTGGCAAGTGGCTGTATCGATTCAATTGCACGTTTATAGGGACTTGAAATAATCCGGTCGATTTTAATCGCTAAAAAAAACTCAGCTAAATCTAATGCTTGTTTACGGCCTCGATCTGTTAGTTGCGCTTCAGGTGGCTGTCCTTCTGCCTCACAATGTCTGATAAGATAAATCTTCCTCACAAGAACCACTCCAATATTAAGTAATATTATTCTTTCAGGGTCAGCAAGACCTTGTTCGGATGAAGTTCTTCCTAATTCTTCATCCAAGTAAGTAACCTTATAACTTGAAAAGGGTCACTCCAAACAACAATGAAACTTAAGAAAAATAACGCCACGACTGATAGAAACTTTGCTTTTCCTTTTTCACTTCTATATACAGCTACGTAACAAAATAACGAGCCCATAATTAAAAAAACAAATCCTGATGCCATGAGTGACTCAAACATTCCTGAAAAAATATAAGAAGACCAAAATAAAAGTACACCAATTACGGCAAATACAACAGAAAAAAAACTAAAACCCCTCATTATAGCACCCCTTGTAAACGTTCAGTCATCCGAAAAAGAAAGAAAAAGCTGCCATGGTAACCACCAGTGCGATGCTGTTAATCTGAGTTTCGAAGGTTAATCATCTTTTTAGCTAAAGAGAGAAAATGTATTATAGGACAATAAAATAACTGTGCCAATCAATAAAATTTTGTCCGTGAGAGTTGTCTCCTTATGGTTCTTTTTATTGTAATACATGATTTTTCCAATTATATGGAGGAAAAGGATGATTAATACCAGCTGAATTACCCCCTCCATTATTAGTTTCTGTGTATCAAATACCTGTAAAATAAAAAATAGAAGGATAAATAAAATGCTAAGCCCCTTCTTGGTCCAAACGAACTTATCTGAGTTAAAAATGATTTCTGTAATAGTCTCTTTGTTTTTCATGATATCTCCCTCACACTAGGAAATTTTTTCCTTTTAGAGTATTATATCATTCCCACCAATAAATATGGTCTTTTTTGGAAATCACCCTCAACCTGATGACTATCGTCTCCCCTTTTCCAGTTGAATACAAACTAATGTACTGCAATAAAAATAGTAAAAATGGGTTTCCTTTAAAACTAGAATTATCTATACTTCTTCTTTAGTAAAGAAACACAAAATTGAATAATTAAATAAAATAGCAAACCTAATAAGATCGATAAAATTACACCTAATAAGGTGGCTTCGGAACTAAATTGATGTCCATTGAGTTTTATTATATATAAAGGCAAACCAAATATTGTTGGTTTTGAATTTATATGTGAGTAATTTAAAAACATAAGTAAAAGAGGACTCATAAATACCAAGAACATATATAATAATCCAAAGCTTATTCCACTTGAAATCACTTTAAATGTTGTTACCATTATTTTCACTCATTTCTTTTAAAATATTAACAATACTTTTTCCATCAGGGAGGCGGTGATGTAACATTAATAGATTTGCTAATGACAGGAAAAGAAATGTGTTAGTAAATTGATTTTTCTTTATTATAATCAACATTATTGATAAAAAGACTGGAAATAAAGAACCTGAAATCGCAACTATAATATTTTTTAAATGGCTATTAAACTTCTCATGTATAACTAAAAAATATTTCATATTGATTTTAAATGCAATATAATAAAAGGGCTTTTTTTCTGTTACATTAAACATCATAATAAAAATAATATGTCCCAATTCGTGAGCAATAAATACAATAAGTAAGGCAAGAATGAATGTGATCATTTAAAAATAGGTCTCCTAATAAACATGACCTTAATTATCAAGAAAATAAGTAAGGTAAGAAAAATGTATATTACATTAACTTTCAATTGACTATATATTGTTTGTTGAATGACTAAATCAATTGTATTTACCAAAATTAATAATGTTAAAATAACAAATATTCTATTACCATCACTAATTTTAATTAAATACCCAACTAAAACAGAGAGTGTGGTTATAAAAGCAATTGAAATCATCACATTGATCATGCCATCATTCTTCATACCAAGTAACAAATAAATGATCAAGACAAATGCAAAGTATGCTAGACAATTTAATAAATAAGTAAAAAAGATTCTAGGTAAAAGATATGGATATTTTCCCTCATTGATATTGTATAGAGCTTGTTTGTTTTTCCTAAAATGTATTCCCATTACGAGAGGTAACATGATCAATATTTCTTTAATCCCAAATTGAATAATAAATGAATAGAATAATAAAAAATTTGTTTTATCAAATAAATAATTCATTCCAATTGTCAGTATGATTAATAGTAAGAAAAGTAACTCCTGTTCTTTAAAAATCATATTTCGAGTAAAATTAAGCCATTCTAATTTTGTTTGAACTAAATATCTATTTTGATAATATAAATTTTTACTTTTATATTTTTTTAGTAAAGCACCAGCATTTTTTTGTTTGAAAATTGTTGCTAAATACTCAGAGGAAATCTCTTTTAATCCAAGGATTACAGTAATAATGCCCAAAAGAATTAGAAAAAAGGATAAAATGGGACTATTAATT
>NZ_CCAS010000011.1 GCF_000612625.1 Neobacillus jeddahensis | reverse complement strand
CAGGCCCCTTTTCTGTTACATAAATCTTCCTTTTCATTGGCATAATGAACAATAAATGATTCAGGGTGGACAGTGAAGAAGGGGGAGGTTTATGAGCATGATTTCTTTTTTAATCAATGAATGGAAACAGGTGCTGACGAATTTTAAATTGGTGGTCGCTATTATTGTTATTTTATTCGTACCAAGTCTGTACAGTGGAACGTACTTATGGGCAAATTGGGACCCATATGCTCATTTAGAAAGACTGCCGGTTGCGGTTGTGAATGATGATGAGAAGGTCGAGTACCAAGGCAGCACATATGAGATTGGCGATGATCTCATCAAAGAACTGAAAAAGGATCAGAGTTTTAAGTGGGAATTTGTCAGTAATAAACAAGCGGACCAAGGGTTAAAGAATAATCACTATTACTTTGAGGTATATATTCCTAAGGATTTCTCAAAACGGGCCACTACTTTGACAAACCAAAAGCCAATGCCACTGAATCTATACTACAAGGTCAACGCCGGCAGTAATTTCATCGCTTCACAAATTGGCAGGACTGGCGTAGATAAAATTAGAACAAACCTTTCAGAGCAATTAAGCAAAAATTATGCTGAGGTAGTTTTTACGCAATTAAAAACGGTTGGTGACCACCTGAATGAAGCTAGTAATGGCTCCGGCAAGATTTCAACTGGGTTGGAAGAACTGGTGTCAGGCACCAATGAGATTGTAACTGGGATGGAAAAGGAAGTCGGTCCTCTTGGGCAATTATCCTCTGGTACGACTAAGTTAAGCGAGGCTGCTTCTCAATTATCGACCGGTGCGGAGCAATTGCAGTCGGGGATGTCTCAAGTAACCGGTGGAATGACGGAGCTTGGAAAAGGTCTTTCGTCCTTAAATAGTAGTGCAGATCAGCTCGCAGCTGGAATGGAGCCGCTCACAAATGGTTCAAAGCAGTTAAATCAGGCCGTTCAGGGCTATCAAAGCACACATCCAGATTGGGCGGATGATCCAACCTTCCAACAGATTGTTCAATTGAGTCAAGGGCTAAACGGAGGAGTGGAGAAATTCCAGTCAAATTTTTCTTCCTTTCAACAGGGAATCAATCAAGCGAACCAAAGTATCGCACCACTAAGCAGCGGAGCACAAACGATTGAAACCAAATTGGGAGACCTTTCACAGGGTGCAAAGCAGATGGCCGCCTCACAATCAGATGCGACCACTGGAACAAAGAATGTGGTAAATGGCTGGGAAAGTGTGATTGGTCATTTAAAGGAATTACGGTCGGGAGAGGATCAACTCTCAACAGGTAGCAAGGATCTAACCAGTCAACTCGCAAATGGTGCAAAGGAATTACAAGACATCCATTCAGGTAAGCCTATTTATGAAATGATGGCCAATCCTGTAAGATTAAAGGAGCAATTGGTTCATAATGTGCCCAATTATGGAACAGGGTTAGCTCCGTATTTCCTATCGTTGAGTCTATTTGTCGGAGCATTGCTGCTATCCACGATCCTCCCATTAAGAGAAACAGCAGCCAATCCGCCTTCTGCAATCGCTTGGTTTCTTTCCAAGTTTATCTTATTAGGGCTCATTTCATTAGGACAAACGATTATAACCAGTCTCATCTTAATTCATATCATCGGACTAGATCCAATCCATAAGGGTGAACTTTACCTCTTCACCTTTTTGACCAGTTTGTTGTTTATGGCGATTATTTTATTTTTAGTCATTACGGCCGATAACGCTGGGAGGTTCGTTGCCATCATTTTATTGGTATTGCAGCTCACATCAAGTGCTGGAACGTTTCCAATTGAACTAACCCCCACGTTTTTACAAACGCTTCATTCATTGCTGCCAATGTCTTATTCAGTCGAAGGATTCCGAGCCATCATCTCGACGGGTGATGTGCAATTACTTCGAGGCGACGTGATGGTGTTAGTATTATATTTGCTAGCGGCAGTCGTGCTTACCATCTTGATCATCAGGCTGTTACTAAAAAAACAGACGAAAATTGAAAAAGCATAAGGATGTTTGCACAGAAGGAAAATCGGTTTGGGTTGAGATGCATTTAAAATAAAAATTAATTGACATTTCTAAATGCAGTGTTAACATTATCCATGTAGGGAAATTATTGCAAATGAATAAATGAAGCAATTCCGCTAGAGGTGCCTTTTTAAAGGGCTGAGATTGAAGTGATACTTCGGGACTCTATGAACCTGATCTGGGTAATACCAGCGTAGGGAAGTGGAAAAACTGGATATTTGGAGACGAATCTGTCTATTTCAAATTTTCGACCACTTTCTTAGCCATAGAAAGTGGTTTTTTGTTTTTCACTTTATCAGCGGAAGCTGCCTATTGGAGGGACGAACATTTTAACAAGAGTAAACGAAAAAGAATTACATATTATTTCCAATGGGAAAATGCCGATCAAACAATTTTGTGAAATCGCAAGTGAAATTTATCCCTATGTAACCGCCATTCATTTACGGGAAAAACAAAAAACGGCAAGAGAGCTTTTTCAAGCGGTTCAGCTATTAACAAAAGAACACGTCCCACGGTCAAAGATCATCATAAATGATCGAGTCGATGTTGCCCTTGCGACAGGAACAAGAGGGGTTCAATTAGCCTTTCATAGTTTAGATACAGCGATTGTGAAAGCACGATTCCCGCAGCTTTTGATCGGGAGCTCGATCCACTCCTACGGGGAAGGCCGAAGAGCTTTAGAAAAAGGGGCAGATTACGTGATTTACGGCCATATCTACTCTTCACAATCAAAACCAGGTATAACCCCAAAAGGGCTCAAGGAATTGAAAAGGCTTAAACAACTAGACATTCCCGTTATCGCCATTGGCGGGATCACACCCGAAAATACGGAGCAGGTCATTCAAGCAGGTGCAAAAGGAATTGCCGTAATGTCAGGCGTTTTAGATGCGCATGATCCATTAGCAGCCGTTAAGGATTACTTAAAAGTATTATATGGAGATGAACAAAGTGGAAAACTCATTTGATGTTGCCATAATCGGAGGCGGAATTATCGGATCCTCGATCGCCTTTCAACTCGCAAAAAGAGGGAGAAAAGTCGTCATCCTTGAGAAGGACCGAGTAGCGTGTCAAGCATCAAGTGCCGCTGCTGGCATGCTGGCTGCCCAGGCAGAGCTGGAGGAAGATGGTCATTTATTTCAGCTTGCTTTAAAAAGTCAGGCGATGTTTGCATCCCTCTCAACAGAATTAGTTGAATACTCTGGAATCGATATTGAGCTTGTGAACAAAGGGATGACAAAAATTGCGGAAACAGAAGAAATAGCGCTTGATATAAAAAAACAGGTTATCTTTCAAAGAAAATGGGATCCAATGATCACTTGGCTCGATGCAAAGGAAATTCGCGTACTGGAACCGTCGCTGTCACAAAGTGTAGCTGGAGGGATGTATCTTCCCAACGATGGACATGTGCAGCCAGCCAAGCTAACACAGGCATTTGCAAAAGCCGCTGAGTATTTCGGTGCAGTCATCCGTGAACAAACTGAGGTTCTATCATTTATTTTTGAAAACGGTCAGGTAAAAGGGGTGAATACTACCAATGGCGTCATCCATAGTGAACAAGTGGTGGTGGCCAGCGGTGCTTGGTCGGCGAAATTATTGCGTGAATCAGGCTTAGATATTCATGTCTATCCTGTTAAAGGAGAATGCTTTTCCGTTCGAGCGGAAAAACAGCTCATCAACACGACGATTTTTTCCGATAAACGTTGTTATTTGGTGCCAAAACGCAATGGAGAAATTTATATTGGTGCAACCATGATTGAACATTCATTGGATAACAAGGTAACACCTGAAGGGATTGCCACATTAATCGAAAGGGCAACTCAATTAGTCCCGCAAATTAAAGAGGCCGCATGGGAGCGAGTATGGTCAGGGATTAGACCACAGACAGCTGATGGAACTCCCTATATTGGCGAACATCCAAACTGGAAGGGGTTGTTCGTCGCAGCAGGCCATTTCCGTAATGGGATTCTATTAAGTCCGATTACAGGGGTAGTAGTTGCAGATCTATTAACAGGTAAAATACTAGATCAGAACGAGCTTTCAGCCTTTCGTTTAGATCGACATAAAGAAACGGTGAGCTAGGGGGGAAACCATGAGAGTAATCGTAAACGGCGAGTGGATTCAATTACCAGAGCATGCAGTAAATGTAGCAGATGTTCTCAAATTTTATCACATCCACGATAAGGTCGTGGTGGTGGAAGTAAACGGTGAAATTTTATCGAGAGTAGAACACCAACGTACTAGATTGGCAGATAAAGATCGAATCGAAATAGTTCATTTTGTAGGAGGCGGTTGAGATGTTAAAAATAGGTACATTATCCTTTCAATCTCGTTTGTTACTGGGAACGGGAAAGTATCCAAGCTTTGAAATCCAAAAGGAAGTGGTGGAAGTGTCGCAGGCAGAAATTCTCACATTTGCGGTAAGAAGAATGAATATTTTTGAACCAAGCCAGCCGAACTTTTTAGAACAGCTTGATACAACTAAATATACGCTTCTACCAAATACAGCAGGTGCTAAAACAGCAGCAGACGCTGTCCGCATTGCCAAGTTAGCAAAAGCTTCCGGCCTATGCGATATGATTAAGGTAGAAGTGATTGGCTGTGATCAAACTTTACTTCCTGATCCGATTGAAACTTTAAAGGCCAGTGAAGAATTAGTAAAAGAAGGATTTATTGTCCTTCCCTATACTTCTGATGATGTGGTCTTAGCGAGGAAGCTTCAAGAAGTGGGCTGTCATGCGATCATGCCAGGGGCGTCGCCGATAGGGTCCGGTCAGGGAATTATCAATCCGGTAAACCTTGGCTTTATTATCGAACAGTCGAGCATACCTGTGATTGTGGATGCTGGGATTGGCTCACCAGCGGATGCTGCATTGGCAATGGAATTAGGAGCGGATGGTGTATTATTAAATACAGCTGTTTCAGCGGCAAAGGATCCGGTCAAAATGGCTAAAGCGATGAATTTAGCGATCAAAGCAGGCCGGCTAGGCTATGAAGCTGGCAGAATCGAGAAAAAACAATATGCGACAGCTAGCAGTCCAAGGGAAGGAATGAGTATCGGGTGAATAATCGCTACTCTCGTCAGGAACTATTTTCACCAATTGGAAGAGACGGGCAGCTGCAAATTTCTAGGAAGCATGTTCTTATTATTGGTATGGGGGCACTCGGTTCAGGAAGTGCCGAAGCTCTTGTCCGAGCTGGGATTGGCAAACTTACGATTGTTGACCGGGATTATGTGGAATGGTCGAACTTGCAGCGGCAGCAGCTATATACGGAAGAGGATGCTGATAAAAGAATTCCCAAAGTCATTGCAGCTAAGAAACGCTTAACAGAGCTTAATTCTTCCGTGGTAATGGAGGCAATAATTGCGGATGCGTCCGTCTCAGATTTACTAGACTGGGCTCAGAATGTCGATCTCATCATAGATGCCACTGATAATTTCGAAACAAGAATGACGATGAATGACGTTTCCCAAAAGGTCGGTGTCCCATGGATTTACGGAGCTTGCGTCGGAAGCTATGGAATATCTTATACAATTATTCCTGAAAAAACGCCTTGCCTTGCATGTTTGCTAGAAACCGTTCCATTAGGGGGATTGACCTGTGACACAGCTGGAATTATTAGTCCAGCTGTGAACATGGTCGTTGCACATCAAACAGGAGAAGCCTTGAAAATTTTGGTTGGCGACGTGGATTCATTGCGAAACAAACTGGTGTCTTTTGATCTATGGAAAAATAAATATAGTGCTATCCAAGTTGATAAATTGAAAAAAGAGGATTGTCCTTCCTGCGGGAAAGAACGCTCCTACCCGAATTTATCATTTGAAAAACAAACCAAGACCGCTGTACTGTGTGGAAGGGATACTGTTCAGATTCGTCCTGGTGTTCCCATTGTGCGTAATTTGGAAATGCTCGAACATTTGTTGATAAATCAAGGGGGGACGGTCCAGCGAAATCCCTATTTGTTATCGTATACGATGGACTCGCATCGATTAGTTATTTTTAAAGATGGACGGGTGTTAATCCACGGAACGAAGGATATTGCCGAAGCAAAGGCAGTCTATCATCGCTGTTTAGGATAATAAAAACCGCTGCCAGTGATGAGGGCAGCGATTTTACCATTCATTATCGGATAGTTGGATTTTGAATAAAGGGATTTTCCTTGAATGTAAAGAAAGTATAGGATGATGAAAAAATGGTAAAATGATCAAATATCTGAACGAGGAGTTGATTGAATGATGGAAATTACAACGAAATTTAAAATCGACCAACCAACGAAAGAAGTGTTTGATGCGATCGTGAACCCCAATAAAATCGGAAATTTTTGGTTCTCTTCTAGTTCTGAAAGATGGGAACAAGGCAAGATGGTGACGTTGAGATATGATGAATACGAAGCAAAAGGGGTTATAACCGTTCTAGAAATACAGGAAAATAAGAAAATTGTGTTTTCCTGGGGAGCAGAGAGTGGTGAAGGAACGGTAGTGACAATCACACTAGAAGACTTAGATCATACTAGTACCAAAATTGAAGTCATCGAATCAGGTTTTAAGGAAGATGACCCTGAAATCGTGAACATCATGCTTGGACAAAAAGGAGGCTGGGTATATATGTTATCCTGTCTAAAGGCCTATTTGGAACAAGGAATTACTACTTTAAGGGCTTCGTTGATTCATTAGTTCAAATTTTACATCTACAAGAAATGTTAAATTGAAAAAAAGCCTGTATGTAAGATTTCTAGAGAATCTTACATAAGGCTTTTTTAACTATTCTTTTTTTAATCTTCCGGCCTTTTTGGCGGCCTCTTTTAAGATAACTTCAATTTGGGCGTTTACGCTTCTAATTTCATCTTCTGCCCATTTCTCCAACACTTCATATAATTTCGGGTCAATGCGAAGCGGAAATGCTTTTCTTTTTGTCATTGCTTACACAACCTTAATAAATGCTTCCTGTGTTGATAATCGGCTGCGTTCCTTTTTCGGAAACAATCGCGACCATCAGGTTATTGACCATCTGCGCTTTTTTCTCCTCATCCAGCTCGACTATTTTTTGCTCGGCTAGCTGGTCAATTGCTGCTTTGACAAGCCCTACTGCACCGTCGACAATCACTTTTCGAGCAGATAAAACAGCCTGTGCTTGTTGTCTTTGCAGCATGGCAGAAGCAATTTCAGAAGCATAGGCAAGATGCATAATCCGAGCTTCGATGACATCAACCCCCGCGACATCCAGTCTTTTTTGTAAATCAAACATTAGTACATCGGCGACTTCATCGCTATTCTGACGGAGGGTTAAGGTGTTTTCAGCGTGATCGAACGAATCATAGGCATGTCTGCTTGCAATATGACGAATTCCAGTTTCGCTTTGAATTTGAATAAATTTTTCATAGTTTTCAACGTCATACAAAGCTTTTGCCGCATCCCTTACTTTATACACAACAACAGCAGCAATCTCAATCGGGTTTCCTTCAAGATCATTGACCTTTAGCTTTTCACTGTTAAAATTGGTCACTCGTAAAGAAACACTTCGTTTGAATGTAAAGGGAATGGTGGCCCATAAGCCTTGGTCGCGGATCACTCCGAGATACGTACCAAAAAACGTTAATACCTTTGCCTCGTTGGGCTGAACAATCGTTAAACTCGTCGTAATAATCAATCCTAATAGGATGATGATTGCACCGGTTATTTTTTCAGTGACTGTTCCCGTAACGATTAAATAGATTCCAAAACCGATACACAAAAGTGCAATGATCAGTGCAGCAAACCCGTTCATTTTAAAAATTGATTTCTCTCTCATTTGATCCCCTCCAGCTAATAATGATGATATAAAAGTGATATCACGATTATATCATGTTTGTTGTGAATAAAGTAAATAATTTTGTTATATTTCAAGACATCGCAAAGATCTTTCTATTGGCTATAATTGAAATGAGAAAGTATGTTCAGAAAAGAGATAAATGGTAGAAAGTCAACTTAAATTATGGGGAAGTCCAAGTGGAAGATAACGTTAAACCAGCATAAACCTTCCTTTATGCTGTGTAAGGAAGGTTTTGTCATAGCTAGGTAAGTTTACTGTTCGAGTTCTCTCATAATTGGTAATGTACAGCAGCGAAAGGCACCACCGGATTTAATTATTTCTGTTAGATCAACCTCAATCACCTGATAGCCACGATCTCTGAGCTTCGTATTTACTTGTTTGTTAATGGGTAAACTTAACACCCGCTTTTTACCAATGGAAAGCACATTGGTCGCTAAGCTTGCTTGTTCTTCTTTTGATACCTCAATTAAATCATATCTGGAACCCAACATCTTTACTTTATCTTCATCTATTTCTCCTGGAAAAATTAATGCTTCATTTGCCGAGATAATATTAAAAACACAGTCTAGATGTAAATATTTATCGGTAAACGGGACAGGGAAGATTTCAAACGATGGTAATAAACTTTGTAAATGGGCGATCGCTGTTTCATTTGTCCGATTACTCACACCGATATAGAGCGTGTTCCGATCGATGAACACATCGCCGCCTTCGATTTTATCTTCCAAAAGTTTGGTATAGGTTATTTTGGCTTTTTCGAGCAAAGCAATGAACGGCTGTTCTTCGCCTTTTCGGACATCATGTGCCATTTGTGCCACAAATACTTGATTTCCCAGTGTGAATCCAATATCACGAGTGAATACTTGTTCGGGAAATTTCTTTGCAGGTGAAAGCAGTGACACCTCCACACCGTATTTTTGTAACGTTTTAACGAATTGTTCGTGCTGATGGTTTGCTAGTTCAATATTGATGTTTATTTGTGGGGATTGTTGATGTGTTTTTTGAATGTTATTACCTATGATCATAAAAGTAGGGGGGCATAAAACTACTTTCTTTAAAATGTCATATTCACTAAAACAAGAGCTTTTTATGTAAAGTGGTTTATTTGCCATTATGTCCTCCTCAATATGAGAATATCCCCCTGTAATATTCCCATTCGATGTTTGAATTATTAAAGAACTACTTATGCTGATATAATAGCGTATTATTAATTGAAATTTTGGTTATTTTAGGTAAGAGATGAAAAAAAAGGTAAAGGTGAACTCAATCATGATATCTAAAAGGCACAGATTGTTTAACATAGGTCTAATATTGATTCCATGGTTATCATTGATATTTATAGGTAAGCGCAATATAAAACGGTATTCTTTTGCGGGGGTAGTCATTGTCGTATTTGAGATTATCAATCATAAGATTGGCCAAAAGCGGAACTGGTGGATGTTTTATGACAAGCGAAAATCATTTTTAACAAATGAACTCCCATTTAGTATCGGTCCATATATGCCTCTTTCCATGTGGTTACTTAAAGTTTCGTATGGAAACTTTAAAAAATTTGTGTTATTGAATGTGATGGCAGACGGACTTTTTGCTTTTGTTTTCATGAATCTTCTTAAAAAAATAAAAATTTTGCGACTTAACAAATTAAATCAATTCCAATTTTTTCTGTATATACATTATAAAGCTTATATATTATATGGGGTACAATACTTCATTGAAAACAAAAGAAGGTATAGAAATTGGTAACGCATAAAAAAATTCACCATATTGACATATTTATTGAAAAAGAATAAACTAGTCAAAGTGGTGTTCAAATTTTGTTCACAAGGTTTGAGTGCTACCCCTTGACAAGTTATTGGATTGGTAAAAAGTATTTTATAATGCTTGATATACATCCATCACAAAAGATCTATGTACGAGTACATAGCTGTTTTGTGATGGATTTTTTTTATTTTCTGGAGGTAATATCAATGGCGATCAGCATGGTTACAGTCTCAATTAATGGTGAAAAGCAAGTAGTAAAAGAGAATGAAAGAATATTAGATTATTTAAATGATCAAGGAATAGAACATCCACACATCTGTTATTCAGAAATAACAGGACCTATTCAGACCTGTGACACATGTATGTGTGAGATCAATGGAGAATTAATGCGTGCCTGTTCGACCACGTTTACTAGTGGGATGGAGATTAACACTAATTCAGAATTAGCTAAGTTGGCACAAACAGAAGCGATGGACCGTATTTTGGAGAACCACATGCTTTATTGTACCGTTTGTGATAATAACAATGGCAATTGTCATGTCCATAACACGGCAGAACTTTTGGAAATCGAGCATCAAGAACGCCCATTTCGGTCGAAAGGGTATGAGGTGGACATGTCCCATCCTTTTTACCGTTATGATCCGGACCAATGTATTCTTTGCGGAAGATGTGTGGAGGTTTGCCAGGATGTTCAAGTAAATGAAACGCTGTTAATTGATTGGGAAAGCAAGATGCCGCGCGTGAATTGGGATGGCGGCAAGTTAATAAATGAATCTTCCTGTGTGTCATGCGGTCAGTGTGTGACTGTATGCCCATGTAATGCTTTAATGGAAAAATCGATGTTGGGTGAAGCTGGATACATGTCGGGGATCAAAGACGATTTATTATCACCGATGATTGACCTGATAAAAGCGGTCGAACCAGGCTACAGTGGGATCTTTGCCGTTTCCGAAGTAGAGGCTGCCATGAGGGAAACAAGAACAAAGAAAACGAAAACTGTATGTACATTTTGTGGTGTTGGCTGCACATTTGAAGTGTGGACGAAAGGCCGGGAAATTTTAAAAGTGGAACCAGTTGAAAAATCACCAGTAAACAGTATTTCTTCTTGTGTAAAAGGGAAATTCGGCTGGGACTTTGTTAACTCAGAAGAACGATTGACCACACCACTTATCCGAAAAGGAGATCAATTTGTTCCGGCGAGCTGGGACGAAGCTCTCACGCTTATTTCTGAGAAATTAGGTGGTATCCAGCAAATGTATGGCAAGGATTCAATTGGTTTTGTTTCTTCTTCTAAAATAACAAATGAAGAAAACTACTTAATGCAAAAGTTAGCTCGCCAGGTGTTTACCACAAATAATGTAGATAATTGCTCACGGTATTGTCAATCCCCAGCAACAGATGGTCTCTTGTCAACAGTGGGATTTGGCGGCGATTCTGGGACGATTCAAGATATCGCTAAAGCTGGGCTGGTGATCATCATTGGTGCGAACCCAACGGAAGGGCACCCTGTATTAGCGACCCGAGTAAAACGAGCTCATAAGCTGAAAGGTCAAAAATTAATTGTTTCCGATTTACGGAAGCATGAAATGGCGGAACGTTCCGATCTGTTCATACATCCGAACCAGGGGACAGACTTTGTCTGGCTTTGTGCGGTCGCGAAGTACATCATTGACCAGGGCTGGGAGAAAAAGCAGTTTATCCGTCAACATGTCAATCAGTATGAAGCCTTTGTCAAACACTTAGAAACATATACTCTAGACTATGCCGAAGAAGAAACAGGGATTGCGAAAGAGTCGTTAATCGAAGTGGCGAAAATGATTGTTGAGGCAGACGGAACCTGTATTCTTTGGGGAATGGGGGTTACCCAGAACATTGCTGGCAGCTATACCTCTGCGGCGATCTCGAATCTATTGTTACTAACAGGTAACTATATGCGACCAGGTGCCGGCGCTTATCCACTACGTGGTCATAATAATGTTCAAGGTGCTTGTGATATGGGGACTCTCCCTGGGTGGCTGCCTGGTAATCAACATATCTCAAATGATGAAGCAAGACAAAAATTTGAACAAGTGTATGGAGTGAAAATCTCCAACAAACCAGGTAAGGATAATATTCAAATGCTCGAGTCAGTCGAAACAGGCGATTTAAAAGCCCTTTACCTTGTCGGTGAAGAGATGGCGTGGATTGATTCTAATGCCAACCATGTCCATGAAACATTATCGAAATTAGACTTTTTCGTCGTGCAGGATATCTTTTTTACAAAAACAGCTCAATTTGCTGATGTGATTCTTCCAGCTGCACCGTCATTGGAAAAGGATGGCACCTTCACTAATACGGAACGCCGTGTTCAACGGCTCTATCAAGTATTCGTACCACTTGAAGATTCGAAACCAGATTGGTGGATCATTCAACAAGTGGCAAACAAGTTAGGCGCTGATTGGAACTATGAGCATCCAAGTGAAATTTTTGCTGAGATGGCAAGTCTTGCACCGATTTTTGCTGGAGCTAATTATGAAAGTCTGGAAGGCTGGAATAGCTTTTTCTGGGGTAGTCATACAGGAGAAAGTACACCTCTTTTATTCACAGAGGGTTTTAATTTCCCTGATAAAAAAGCGGTATTTTCATTAATGGAATATGTTCCACCGGTCCAATTTGGCAAGGAATTTGATTTGATATTAAATAATGGCCGTTTATTGGAGCATTTCCATGAAGGTAATTTAACCAACAAATCGACTGGGCTGCTTTATAAACTGCCAGAAGTATTTGTTGAAGTCTCTCCGGAACTTGCAGCAGAACGGGACATTTTTGAAGGGGCGTTGGTTCGGCTAATTTCGCCTTATGGAGCGATAAAACTAAGGGCTACCATTACAAGTCGTGTACAGGGAAAGGAATTATATGTGCCAATGCACTCTGTCAGTCATGAAAATGCAATTAATCTCTTAACAGGAAGTGCGGGTGATGTCCGTACACATACCCCTGCATATAAGCAAACGCAGGTACGGATGGAAGTGATCCAAGCGAGAGGAGAATCACCAATCCCAGCCTTCAATCCTCGAAATGCGAAAAGAACACCACAGAATGGTGTCGAAGTGTTCCGCAAATGGGAACGGGACGATTATCAGCCGATTGCCGTAGTAAATAAGTATATAAAACCAGGGGTATAAAAGGGGAGAAACAATGTGGCAAAGCCAATAACTATGTTTGCGAACAAACAAAAGACGGAAGAAGAACTACATTCAGAAAAAATAGACCATTTAATGGAATACATTATTGAAAATGCAGATGGATTAAAACAAACTATCGCTCTGCTCCATGAACTACATGAAAGTGGCATCCTTGAAGCAGTAGTTTCCCTTGTCAAAGCAAAAGAGAAGGTCGCGAAGATAGCGGTTGATCAAATGGTACGGCCGCCTGTAACGAATCTGATTAATAACGCTATGGCTGCAGCAGGTGCACTCACGGAGTTGGATCCAACTTTTACAAAAAAACTAGTAAATGGTCTATCTACTGGAATGAAAAATGCGGAAGAAAGTGTAAAAAGTGGAGAAAAGGCAGGGGTGATGGATCTTTTTAAAGCGATGAAAGATCCTGATATCAATCGGACCATTTTATTTGGGATTCATCTTCTTAAAGGGATGGGAGAAGGGTTAAAGGATTGAAATCCCTCCCTATACTTATTACAATTGATTTTTTACGAGAAAGCGGGAAACATAAGTGGAACCTAAGCTTTTTACCCAATTGATTATCAAGTTCGCACAGATAGTCAAAAACTTTACTTTAGTTGCGTTACTATTTCTTTTGAGCTATTTAATGATTATGCAAACTTACGAAATTGGCATCAATGCGATCTATGAATCAAAAAGTAATCATTTAATATTAACTCAAATATTAAACTTTTTTCTGTATCTTTCCTTCTTTACTATGATTGTTATTTACTTGGAAAAGCGTGAACAGTTCTCGCTTCGTCACTTAATTTACATTGGAATCACGGCAACTGTCCGATACATTATTGTAAATCGTTCAGATGCGATGCAAAATCTATTATTAACACTTGTTATCCTATTACTGATTATTGGCTATATTCTATTAACTCCTTCTAAAAATGAATGGCGAAGTTATGTAAAACATAAGAGGTGGCAGTACATTGAGCAAAAAAGAACACCAATTCAATGAGATTGTTAGAAAAGTAAGAAAAGATTTATTTGGCAAAGGCCCAGAATCCATTAAAACAGTATTCTGTGACAATATGGCGATCACAACCCTTAAGGGAAATCTTACTCCGGTTGAGAAGTTTATTATGCAAAGTCCCGAAGGATTTGAACAAGTCCACCGGGCTCGGACAAAAATGATTCAAGAACATTATAAACAACAAAAGCCCATTGAAATGGAAGAAGTCATTCAATCCAAATTAGTAAATTTATTTTCAGACATCAATATCGAGCAAGATATAGCGATATCGGTCTTTGTATTTGAAAAGCCAATCGAGGGGTGAGAAATTTGTTACTGCAAAATGAAACGAATTTTTCAATTGTTCGATTTAAGGATGGGGAATTATCGCGAACTGATGATACGATTGTGACCGAATTTCCAATCACGATTAAACTCAATCAAGAAGAATTTGCTACACTGGTCTGTACGCCGGAATATTTGGAAGAGATGGTTATTGGTTTTTTGGCATCAGAACATGTGATTAAACAATATGACGATATTGATGAACTTTGGATCGAGGAAGGACGCGGTTTTGCCCATGTTAAGGTAAGACAGCAGCCAGATTTAATTGGAAAATTTAGATCTAAACGCTATGTGACCTCGTGCTGTGGAATGTCGAGGCAGGGCTTCTATTTTGTTAATGATGCGCTAACAGTTAAGAGGCTTCATCATATTCATTTATCACTAACACCTCGGAACTGTATTTCATTGATGAATAGCTTGCAGTTGGAAGCTTCCACATTTAAGCGGACTGGCGGCGTTCATAATGCCGCCTTATGCGACCAAAATGGGCTGGTGGTTATGCGAATGGATATCGGCAGGCATAATGCCCTTGATAAATTGTATGGGTATTGTTTAAAGAATTCGATTCCAACGGACAATAAGGTGCTTGTCTTTAGTGGCAGAATCTCAAGTGAAATTTTAATCAAAGCCTCGAAGATGGGATGCGCTGTGGTACTATCGAAATCTGCTCCCACTGAATTAGCACTTGAGCTGGCTAGCAAACTTGGTATTACAACGGTTGGATTTATTCGTAATCAAAGCTTTAACATTTACACACATGATTGGAGAATACAAGATTAATACAATGACGATATCGATATAAGTAAAAAGACCCCGTGATGCAAATGAGGGGTGTGTTGCTTTCTGTAAAAACATCTCCTTCACTAGTAAGGGGATGTTTTTTTTTGTTCAAGAAATGAACCATGAGAACCGTCCCCGTGGACTTAGTTGACAGACTTCTTACTACTTCCAACTTTAAAATAATTTAAAATTGTCATATAATAAAGATATTAATAGTAATAAATAATTTGTTTGGTTTTAATTGGGGCAGAGAAGGTGTGTGACGCTTACATCTTTTCTGAAATTTTAGGAGAAAAGGTTGATAAAAATGAACAACAAAGAAATTAAAACAGACGTTATTTTAATCGGGGCCGGAATCATGAGTGCAACTTTAGGAACACTCTTAAAAGAATTAGTACCAGAATGGGAGATAAAAGTATTTGAGAAACTTGCAAACGCAGGTGAGGAGAGCTCAAACGAATGGAATAATGCCGGAACGGGCCATTCTGCCTTATGTGAGCTTAACTATACATCCGAGAAACCGGATGGATCGATAGATATTAGTAAAGCTATTAATATTAATGAACAGTTTCAGCTTTCACGACAGTTTTGGTCATATCTGGTAAACAGCAACCTGATTCGTAATCCACAGGACTTTATTAAGTCATTACCACATATGAGTTTGGTAGAAGGAGAACAAAATGTTACCTTTTTGAAAAAACGTTTTGAAGCGCTGTCAAACAATCCTTTGTTTCAAGGGATGGAAATTTCGGATGATCATGAAAAACTATTAGAATGGATTCCGCTTATCATGGAAGGTCGTACAATGGATGAACCGATAGCGGCAACAAAAATCGACTCAGGTACGGATGTCAACTTTGGTGCCTTAACACGCATGTTGTTTGATCACTTAGAGAGTCATCATGTCGAGATCAACTATAACCATAGTGTTGAAGATATTAAACGTACTAGTGATGGCTCATGGGAATTGAAAGTGTGGAATATTGGTACCGGTAACATAGAGCGCCATACGGCAAAATTCGTCTTTATCGGTGGTGGTGGAGGAAGTCTGCCTTTACTACAAAAAACTGGTATTCCTGAATCAAAACACATTGGTGGCTTCCCAGTAAGCGGACTATTTATGGTCTGTAACAATCCGGCAGTTGTCGCGCAGCATCATGCAAAGGTCTACGGTAAAGCTAAGGTTGGTGCCCCGCCAATGTCTGTCCCGCATCTAGATACAAGATATATTAATAACAAGAAAACATTGTTGTTTGGACCGTTTGCCGGCTTCTCACCTAAGTTTTTAAAAACAGGTTCAAATTTTGATTTAATAGGTTCTGTAAAACCGAATAATGTCATCACGATGTTGGCGGCTGGGATAAAAGAGTTATCTCTGACGAAGTATCTGATTCAGCAAGTGATGTTATCAAATGAAAAGCGCATGGAAGAATTACGTGAGTTTATTCCCAACGCCAAAAGTGAGGATTGGGATACAGTGGTAGCGGGCCAACGTGTACAAGTGATCAAGGATACAGAGGCGGGGAAAGGAACACTGCAATTTGGGACAGAAGTGATTACTGCCGCTGATGGATCGATTGCTGCATTATTAGGCGCATCTCCAGGTGCTTCTACTGCCGTTCACGTTATGCTTGAGGTCATCAAAAAATGCTTCCCAACATATATGAATGAGTGGGAATCGAAGATCAAAAAAATGATTCCTTCGTATGGTATATCTCTAATGGACAATCCTGAGCTGATTCATGAAATTCATACATCAACAGCAAAGACACTTGGTTTAAGCGAAAAAGAACTGGTCCTTAGTTAGACCTTATAAATAAAACTCAGAACCTTTGATTTATCTTTGAATCAAAGGTTTTTTTATTTTCGCAAACACTAGTATAAAAAAGAGATTCCTCGTAAAAGGAACCTCATTAATATAATTATAGAATAGCTTCACACCCTGTAATCGTAATATTTAATTGATTTGATAAAGCGATTTCGTATGGCTTATTCAATTTGTTTCCGTACGGATCTTTAATCACACGAACAGTTGGACGGTCAGGAACGTTAAATTTATATTCCGTTACAACAGCTGTTTCTCCAGTGCTCAAGGTGACAGTTACACCAACAGGATAAGTAGCAACGGCTTTTTGGAAAGCTTTGAGATAATAAGGATCGAATTGGGAGTGAGTTCCTGCATACAGTATTTCCATTGCATCATGAGGGAGCATAGCATTTCGGTAACTTCGATTGGAAGTTAGTGCATCGAATACATCAGCTACTGCTAAATGACGAGCGAAAGGGGAAATTTCATTTCCTTTTAATCCTCTTGGATATCCTGTTCCGTCTAACTTTTCATGATGTTGATAGGCACAATTAGCAGATATGGTATGAACAGATGGCTCATTCCGGAGAATTTCCCAACCAAATTCCGGATGTTTCTTAATTTGATCAAATTCTTCTGATGTCAACTGTCCATTTTTATTTAGAATTTCTTTTGGAATATGTATTTTACCAATGTCATGCAGCATAGCACCCATGCCGACCATCGTTATTTCTTTTCTAGTCATTTTTAATTCCATCGCCATCGCCAATGTATAGATCGTAACATTTGTACAATGAGTGTAGGTGTAATCATCGTGAATGTACACATCACTCAATAATCTGGAAACATTTTTCGTTCTTTGTACTTCTTTTAGCAGACTATCAAGAACACTCTGTATTCTTTCAATGTTGAAATGCTTGATCCTCCTCCCATCACGTCTATTTCCTTTAAGTAGTTCATCAAAGGTTTCTTTAATTCGAATATTCGCTTCTGCCCGAAGTTCAATTGGTACACTATCTTCAATTTCTAAATCATCGGTTAAGTCATCATGAATATATAAAACCGATACATTTCTTTGTTGTAAACGATTGATCATTGCAACTGTCAGCGTTACTCCTGAAGCTATAAGAACACTTCCAAGTTCCGTATAAATCGGTTTCCCAACGACCATACCAGGGAAACAATTCCCAATAGAAACTAAACGCAATTTAACACCTTCTCTAAATAGTTCTAAAAAGTAAATTAAAACCTATATAAATATACTACAACTTCCAACAAGAGTAACACGAACGGTTATTGGTATGAATATTGTTAGTATATCATGAAGGTATTAAACTTTTATAGATGGGGTTAGTAAGAAAAGAATTCTTAAATTAAAATTTAAAAACCCTAGTGATACACTAAAACATACATAGGATTGTTTTCGTAGGAAGTGGAAAATTAACGCTAGCAAAAGATGTAACTTCAAAGTTAATTTTCCTTTGCAGGAATTAGACTAGAGATATAAGAAGAAATGAAGAAGAAAACGAAGAATATTTAATTTCAATGATCCAATAACGTTGAAACAAAGTTAATAAATATGTCTAATAGCTGATAAACGGATGGAGAAAGACTTTTGTTGTTCATCCTTTAATGAAAGTATTTGATCTTTTAGATTCAGGCGATAAACGTGGCCTTTAAATGTATGCAAAGCACCATTTGTGTAAAAATCAATCGTAATCAGTCCATTTTGAGTTAGTTTTTTTAAGTACATAAGAAATCCTCCTATCATTGTATTGGTTTTAACTATTCTCATTATATAATTAGTATTTTAAGAGACGATGAAGTAGATGTTAAAATTATGTTAAATCAGTAATGATAAGAATAGTTGATGGAAGAACATGATTACTTTTCATCATGGGAGTCATGAATTTAATTTATGATTAGTCTTTAAGAACGAAGTGTTTTATAATGACAACGATGAAGGACTAGAATATGGAGGATAAACGAATGAAATTCCCTAATGATGCGGATGGAAATGCTTTACTAGGTCTATATAAGGAAGGAATAAATTTCAAAAAACCACAATCAGTTGAATTTTTTGTGGCTGTGCCTGATCAAAGTACAGGTAAAAAATTAACGGAAGTCTTAAAAGGAGCAGGCTTCAATTGTTTCTTAGAGCAAGATGATGAAACGGATGAGTGGGCATGTAGTTGTTCAAAAAGAATGCTATTAAATTATAATGAAATAATAAAGATACAGAATCAATTAAATTCCTTAAGTAAACCACATGGTGGTTTTTCAGATGGTTGGGGGGTTTTTGTAGACTAAAAGGGTGAAGAGAATTTTTTGAGTTGCCTATTTCATAGGCAACTTTTTTCATGTGACCAGGGGGACGGTTCTAGTGGTACATCGCCTTAAAAAGACATGAGAACCGTTCCCCTGGTTTCTGGTTTTTTTTTCAGTAACGGGTAATAATAAGACGAGAAATTAAGTTTTTCTTAAGAAAAGCAGTCTAAACTTGTAGCTGAGGCGGTTGTGATTGAATGATAAGAATAATACCATTCGTGACAGGAATTATATTATTGAGCGGAACGATTTGGAACAGTCCCGATGCTGATTTAGGAGATAGAGAACTAGAGATTAAAACGATTCATTCCAAAAAAGCGGAAGATAATCATGTCGATTTGAGACCCAATATCGTTTATTCAGAGATTGGTGGAAAAGCATTACACTTGCATCTATTAGTCCCGAAAAAGGCGGACAAACCACTTCCTTTGATTATTTTTATTAAAGGAGGAGGCTGGGGAAAGGATCAGCCCCAGAAGACTTTTAGTTTCATTCCACAATTAGTGCCGCTTGCAAAAAATGGCTATGTTGTCGCGAGTGTAGAACATCGGACAAGTCAAGAAGCGAAATTTCCGGCGCAACTCCAAGATATTAAAGCAGCTGTTCGATATCTAAAGGAAAATGCAGAGCAGTTTAATATTGATCCCGAAAAAATAGGCGTTTGGGGCAGCTCTTCAGGTGGACATCTTGCCGCGTTAGTGGGAACCAGTGGAGGGGTAGAAGCGCTCGAAGGAAAAGACGGGACAGCAACTAGAACAGATAGTCGAGTGCGAGCAGTTGTTGATTGGTATGGTCCAACTGACTTTTCGCAAATGAGTAAATTTCCCTTGAAGATCGATGTGGACGCATCGGATTCACCAGAATCAACGTTAATTGGTGGCCCAGTTCAGGAAAACCTAGATAAAGTAAAACTTGCAAATCCAATCACCTATATCACGCCTGATGACCCGCCATTTTTAATTATGCATGGAGATAGGGATCGACGAGTTCCATTTAACCAAAGTGTCTTGTTATTCCATGCCTTACAAAAAGCAAAAGTGGAAGTATCGATGTACAAAATTGAAGGGGCAGGACATGGGGGATTTTCACAACCTGTCATTTTGAACAAAGTTCAAGAATTCTTTGATCTCCATTTAAGGAAAACAAAGTGATAAAGGGACCTTTCTATTTCTACTTAACGGTTGATTGAAAGAAAGGTCCTACTTTATTAAAAGTTTGGTAACAAAAAATTCATACTTTTTCGATTAAATGGAGAAGAAAGGAAGTTTAGACCGTATTTTGGACAAGGAGGTAGTTTTCTTTTTGAAAAAGACACATTTATACGAAATAGATTTTATGCGTACTTTTATCATGCTAGGTGTTCTTTCTGTACATACCATGACCATTTTTAATCACCAAATGGAAGAGGGGACTTTCCCTTTTTTGGCCATGTCAGCAGTACACTCATCGATGCATGTGACGAGAATGGCGTTTATGTTTATTACTGGATTGGTATTGTTTATCACCTACTACCGGAAAGAGTTTCATATATTTTCATTTTGGAAGAAAAGACTTCTCTTAATCGCTATTCCTTATTTGTTTTGGAATGTAGTCTATATCCTATTTCGCAGTACCTATTCGCTGGATTTACATGGCTCATTTCTAACTTTTATGAAAGAATGGGGAATCTCTCTTTTACAGGGGGATGAGTTTTATATTTATTTCGTCTTAATCAGTTTTCAATTTTATCTTGTCTTTCCCTTCTTGCTTTTTGGGCTGAGGAAATTTGAAAAATGGCATCTTCACATTTTTATAGGGAGTGTCCTATTCCAACTTGCCTTAATGTCATTCTATAAATTTGCCATCCCACATATCGATCAATCTGGATGGCCGTATTTATTTTCTCACTATGGAGTATTTGTTTTGACCTATCAATGCTGGTTTATTTCAGGAGGGATGGTGGCATGCCATTACGAAAAGATTTGTCATTTCATTGACAAGCATGCCAAAACTATTATCATTTCATTAGTTTTCTGTGTTTTCGCCATGTGGGCTTACTATTATTACAACCGGTTTGTACTAATGTTAACGGAAAATAAAGCACAGGAGCCACATCAGCCATTATTGCTCCCTTATAGTCTGCTGGTGATAGCGGCATTATTCATGTTTGGAAGAAAGTGGGTAAATCATCGGACGGAACGAAAATGGCAGTCCTTTAGCCGCTATATCATGCTGGCTTCCAAAACATCCTTTGGCATGTTTCTTGTCCAGCCATTCCCGCTGTTTATTATTAAACAGATTGTTCCCGTTTTTGCAGAGGTGAAATGGATGTATATCGTGCTTTTACCACTATCGATCCTGTTTGTGTATGGAACATCGATGTTTCTTTCCTACTGGCTCAATAAAATTCCCATCCTTTCCTATGTTGTCGGGAAAAAATCAAAAATAATGAAGCGAGCAACAACAGTGTCCGTACCTGGTCAAATGTAAGTAATTACAAGGAGATGATTCAATGTCTGTCTTAACAGATCGACTTCAACATGTGCTAGCATCACCCAAACCGATGATTCACGATCAAGAAAAATGGTATGTTACCACCGACATACAAACCGA
Organism: Neobacillus jeddahensis; assembly: GCF_000612625.1. Lineage (GTDB taxonomy): Bacteria > Bacillota > Bacilli > Bacillales > Cytobacillaceae > Neobacillus > Neobacillus jeddahensis. The sequence continues at coordinate 85,769 of NZ_CCAS010000011.1, read as the reverse complement.
TATTGCTAGAGTTCAAGATTGTCTGGCTAGTGCAGGTGTACTGAAAGGAGAGCGTATCTTACTAAGCTACGCGAATTCCTATCATTTTGTCTGCCTATACCTTGCGATCATTGATTACGGAGCCATCGTCGTTCCGATTAACCCAAATATGCCGGAATACGAACTGATTTCTTTCATTCAACGCTCTCGTCCAGTGAGTGGTTTTATGGGCAGCTATCATGCTGACATCCTATTAAAAAGTGATTTTTCCGATTGTTCAATGGGATCCATTTTCGTGATTGATACGAAATCATTTTTGACAAAACGCTTTGATCAAACTGGTGTAACATGGCTGGAAAGCAATGCACGGGGAAAAATAAGAAATTTAATATCCTATCAGACGGAAGAAGATTCTTTGGCTGTATTGCTCTATACTTCAGGTACTACCGGGAATCCAAAAGCTGTTGGCTTAACACATGGACAAATACTAGCTGCGATTGAGAATATTATTCATTCACATGAACTTAGTGCCGAGGACATTACCTATTGTTTCTTGCCTTTGTTCCATATCAATGCTCAGGTGGTTGCGGTGTTGTCGACATTTTTGTCTAATGGAAAGATTGTGATCGCACCAAAGTTTAGTGCTTCGAAGTTTTGGAATGTGATAAATGAACACAGCGTGACTTGGGTTTCTGCTGTTCCTGCCGTCATTTCCATTTTGTTGAATTCATCTCCCCCCCAACAAATTTCAAGTCATTTACGATTTATCCGTTCTGCCTCCTCGCAGCTGCCGATGGTAAATGCCCGCCGCTTTGAACAAAGGTTTCATGTACCTGTCATCCAATCGTATGGAATGACAGAGGCAGCTAGTCAAATTTGTGTCAATCCATTGCCCCCAAGAAAAAGGGTTTTAGGCTCTGTTGGCTTGCCAGTGGGGGTACAGTTGAAAATTGTTGATTCAAATGGCCAGCCATGCTTGCCTACTAAAGTGGGAGAAATCGTAATTAAAGGAGATAATGTCATTCATCACTATATTGAAGCGGCCAATCAGAATGATTTTCTTGATGGCTGGTTCCATACAGGTGACCTTGGTTATGTCGACAAAGAGGGTTATGTGTTTATCGTAGGCAGAATGAAAGAAATGATCAATCGAGGCGGAGAGAAGATCAGCCCTTATGAGGTAGAAGATGTGATCCGGCAGATTCCGGAAGTCAAAGATGCTGCCGTCATTGGATTATCTCATCCGCTGTATGGAGAAATTGTCGTTTCTTATATTACATGTCAAAACGGGCAGGAAAATCCTGACAAAATCGTCAAGATGGTGATGGCGCACTGCCAAAAGTCACTATCAAACTATAAATGGCCTGCTGAAGTCTATATAGTGGACGAGATTCCGGTTGGGCCAACAGGGAAAATTCAACGGAATCGCTTAAAGGAGCTAAATGATCACAGGGATCAAAATCTTAAAACGAAAAACATGCGCTAGTTTACTTTAACGAAAATAAAGGTTGTGAAAAATAGTGAAATTCAATCGAAAAGGGAAAATAATTCTGAGCTTGGTCATGATGGTGCTCCTGTTGGTAACAGGCTGCAGTAATAATGACAGTGATGCTGCAGCTGATGAAGACAAAGTGGTTCGGATTGGCTACCAAAAGAATGGACCACTTTTTATCCTGAAATCTTTAGGTTCGCTGGAGGAACGGTTAGAGAAATTAGGATATAAGGTAGAATGGAAGGAATTCCAAGATGGTCCTTCCCTTCTTGAGGCGTTGAATACAGGCAGCATTGACTTCGGAAGAACGGGGAATACACCACCTGTTTTTTCACAGGCATCGGGTTCCGATTTGAAATATGTGGCAGCAGGAAAGTCAAAATTTGAAGGAAGCGGAATTTTAGTACAAAAGGATTCAACGATCGAATCGGTTAATGATTTAAAAGGGAAAAAAGTAGCTTTTTCAAAAGGATCCAGTTCTCATTATTTAATTGTAAAGGCGCTCGAACAAGCAGGTCTTTCCCTTGACGATATCGAACCTGCCTATTTAACACCGGGTAACGCCCGCATTGCCTTTGAACAGGGCCAAGTGGATGCGTGGGTTGTCTGGGATCCGTATACCTCATCGACTGAAGTAAATTCTGATGCTAGATTACTTGTGAATGGTGAAGGTCTGACAACGGACCGTGATTTCTTTGTGGCAACAGAAAAGTTTGCCAGTAACCATAAAGAGGTGATGGACGCCATCATCGAAGAAGTAACAGTGTCGATGGATTGGGCGAACAATCATCATCCGGAATTAATCAAGCTTCTTGCAGATGCATTGAAAATGGATGAGGAATCGGTCACCAAGGCAGTGGAGCGACGGGAATATGGCGTTGAGGCAATAACAGAGGAAATCATCGAAGAGCAGCAAGAACTAGCTGATTTATTTTACAAGCTAGAGATTATTCCTAAGAAGATTTCGATTTCGAAGGCAGTGATGGAGCAATGAAGAAAGTGAAAATAGATAAAAAAAGGGGAGAAAAATGGCTTCCCTGGGTCATCCCGGCGCTTATTTTGATCGTATGGCAAGGTTTTAGTGGAATAGGAATCATTCCCGCAAGGATTTTGCCTTCACCGACGGAGGTATTGAAAGCAGGCGTGAAGCTTTCTGCTTCAGGTGAATTAACGACACATATCTCGATCAGTTTATGGAGGGCATTAATTGGGTTCTTAATCGGGGGAACACTAGGCTTTATCCTTGGATTATTTAACGGACTGTTCAAATACATTGATTTACTGTTTGATACGTCCATTCAAATGCTACGGAACATTCCACATTTGGCATTACTACCGTTGGTCATTTTATGGTTTGGGATTGATGAAACCTCGAAAATATTTCTCGTGGCATTAGGAGTCCTATTTCCAGTTTATATTAATACCTATCATGGTATTAAGTCAGTGGATCGAGGGTTGATCGAAATGGGACAGGCCTATGGGTTAAAGGGTTTTTCGCTGTTTACACACGTCATCTTTCCAGGAGCGTTATCTTCGATACTGGTTGGGATTCGCTATTCGTTGGGGGTTATGTGGACAACTTTGATTGTGGCGGAAACAATTGCTGCCAATTCGGGAGTAGGCTATATGGCGATGAATGCCCGCGAATTTATGCAAATGGATATTATTGTCCTTAGTATCTTAATTTATGCCTTACTCGGAAAGCTGTCTGATTGGCTGGCGAAATTATGTGAAAACAAATGGCTCTCCTGGAGGCAGTTATCGTAAGGGCGAACGAAAAATGATGAAGAGAGGTAGGCTGAGGAAATGGATCAGAAGGAATTATTAGTCTTAAAGGATGTCAAAAAATCATACAGCAGCCTTTCTGTGTTAAAAGGAATAAACCTTACTTTTCAACAAGGGGAGTTTATCTCGATTGTCGGGAAAAGCGGCTGTGGGAAAAGTACGCTGCTCCGCATTATTGCTGGCTTGGAAGCAGCAGGCGGGGGTCGGATCATGATGAATGGAAGCGAATTACAATCTTTAAATGAAGCGGCCCGCATTATGTTTCAAGATGGCCGGCTCTTACCCTGGAAGAAAATCTTGCAAAATATTGGACTGGGTCTTTCTGGCGATTGGAGGGAAAAGGCGCTGGAAGCGTTGCGTAGTGTCGGCTTAGAGGATCGTGCGCATCAATATCCTTCATCACTTTCTGGCGGTCAAAAGCAACGGGTTGCTTTAGCTCGGGCCTTAGTCCATGAGCCGCAGCTGTTACTCTTGGATGAACCACTCGGTGCGCTTGATGCCTTAACGAGACTGGAAATGCAACGATTGATTGAAGCCATTTGGCAAAAGAACCGATTGACGACGATCCTTGTTACCCATGATGTAGAAGAAGCCGTTATGCTTTCCGATCGGGTTATTGTGTTGAAGGATGGGAATGTGGCTGTAGATCAAGTGATTGAAATGCCAAGACCAAGACAGCGCGCGAATCCTGCCTTTACAAAGTACTCAGAAGAAATTCTGGCGGAAATAATGGGGACTAGGAGTGCCAGGGGGACGGTTCTGGTGGCCTTATCTCATTAAAAACAAACAGAATATGTGCTATATAACAGGGCTTTCTTTTTATCAGGGATGCCCTTTTCTTTTTGGAGAAGGGTGCCAGGGGGACGGTTCTAGTGGTCCTTTCACATAAAAAGAGCCAGAAGAACCGTCCCCCCGGTTCATGAGTATTAAATATAGAAATTAGCATATACTTCCCTTATGAAATTTACAATGGGATAAAGGAGTATGTCCATGCATTGGTATGAAAAATTGAATCAATATTTTCCGGTAGAAGAGATGAAATCTAAGGAGCATATGGAAACCCTACTAAAAGAGAGGTCTGAGATCTATCATAAAGATGAGGGCCCCAATCATGTGTTAATGTATGTGGAACTTGAGAATTTCGTCTTTATTGATTACCTATTCGTTTCGAAAAATGCCCGTGGTCAGGGGCTGGGACATAAACTAATGGAAAAAATGAAAAGTAAGGGAAAACCGATTATACTTGAAGTGGAACCCGTCAATTATGAAGACAGTGATACAGAAAAAAGGCTCCGTTATTATAAACGTGAAGGCTTCGAGCATGCAGAGTCTATCGGCTATGCGAGAAGATCTCTGGCAACAAATGAGGTTAATAAGATGGAAATCCTTTATTGGGCACCTAACAATGAATCTGAAGAACTGATCTTTGAAGCCATGAAAAAAACGTACGATATGATTCATACCTATAAAGATCACCGTTTCTATGGCGAATCCTATCAACCAGTAGATGAGGTTTTAACCTTTAACGAAGCACCAGAGAATGAGAATATATTAGACAAATTATAACTGTGACTATTCTCTTGTAAATATAATAATTAACAAAAAACCTTGAGTCCTTTATTGGGGTACTCAAGGTTTTTTGTTAATATTACCTCCATTCATTAAAAGCCATAAGAACCGTCCCCTTGGTCCACCCCACTACCAATTTCGTTTTATCTATGTGAAAGTATGAGTAAGTTTTTGCGCTACCTTGTATATTAAAAATACAGAAATTGTTTCTAATAGAACAAAAGTCAAAATTGACAGAAATCATAGAAGTCCTCGATCACCAACTTGCGATAATTGAACAAAAGATTGGGAAAATACTTAGTATACAAACGGAACTAGTAACTCTTAGAGAACGTGCGCGAGCAAAAATTGGGAGAATCGACGAGGAAATTTCGAAACCATAAGATTATCGATTTAAAGTTCAACTCATTTCATTTTCTTTGCAAAAACAATTTGGCACTAAAGGACTCTAAATCCACTAATCGGGCAGGAGGTTTTAGGAATTCCCAACCGTTTTTTTAGTATCTTTTTTGATACGCCAAATAAGATACTCTGTCTGTAGTTGGGACCAGATAAACCCTCCAATCATTAATGCAAAATACAAGTATTTGTCTTGCTTATTTTCTTGCCGACGGTTTAATCCAATAGCAGTAAAGATTGCGGTGAAACTTGTAACCATATGTATTATTATCACAGTCCAAGACTTCATAATTAATCCCCTTTTAGAGTTTTTTTAAGTATCTGTCTTGTCACTGTTAAATATACTACAATTTCCACTATTAAAGCTAAATAACGGACCAGAGGGATGGTTCTTTTGGACTAGGGGTGATGAATTTGGAAGTTAACATGATTACTATCCTTAATATGATCCTGAAAATGGAGCAAGGGAAGAGAATGATACTTGGAATAGACGGACTAAGCCGTTCGGGAAAAACGACATTAGTAAAAAATATTGAACATCAACTTCAGGAAATGAATAAAAATGTTTGTATTTTTCATATTGACGATTACATTGTTGAGAGAAAAAGGCGCTACAACACAGGTTGCGAAGAATGGTATGAGTATTATTCTTTGCAATGGGATGTAGAGTGGTTAAAAGAGAATTTTTTCAAAAAATTAAAAGCGTCAACGGAACTTAGCCTGCTAAAATATGAAACTATTTCTGATACACAAAGAGCTCAGAACGTCAAATTACCTGATACTTGTCTAATTATCATTGAAGGGGTTTTTCTTCAACGCAGTGAGTGGAGAGCATTTTTTGATTATATGATTTATGTCGATTGTTCGCGAGATAAAAGATTTAAGCGTGAAAGTGCAGGAACTCAAAATAATTTGAAAAAGTTTTCGGAGAGATACTGGAAAGCGGAAGATTATTATGTTGAGACTGTATTACCTATGGAACTAGCAAATCTTGTTATCATTAATTAAATGATACCTCAAAAAAAGGAAATTTGAGGAGGTGGCATTCCAATTAATAAATAACTAATTAAGACAGAATTTAAAACCTCATTGTCATATTTCAAATGATAGTAATTAAAATGTTCGAATATGTAAAAGGACTATATCATATGTATCGATTTTGACGTTTAAAATCGACTTTTCGACAGACAAAAAAGGCGTAAATAAGTACGCCTTCTTACTAATCTAGTATCTCTCACAAGCAACATTATCATGATCCCGGTCCATTTTGGTCGTGTATGCAGGATGATCAGAAGAAACTCCGTTCGGATACACCTTTCTTAATTCTGTGCAGTTTGCAAACGAAGTTTGTCCAGTTGTTGAGGAAGAGGTGGCTTTCTGTTGTTGAGCTTTTGCCTGGGCCTCCGCTTTTGCTTTAGTTTCTGCCTCAGCTATTGCCTGAGCTTCGGCTTCTGCTTTAGCCTGAGCTTCTGCCTTTGCTTTAGCCTCCGCTTCCGCCTTTGCTTGTGCTTCAGCTTCTTCTTTTGCTTTTAGCTCAGCTTCCGCCTTCGCTTGTGCTTCAGCTTCTTCTTTCGCTTTTAGCTCAGCTTCCGCCTTCGCTTTTTGTTCGGCCTCTTCTTTAGCTTTCTCTTCTGCTTCCTTTTTCTCCTTAGCTAGAGCTGCAGCTTTTTCCTTCGTATCTTCCTTTGATTTAATCTTTGCTTCAGATGCCTGAATATTGGTCTCTTTTTTATCATTCGGAAGCATCGCGGCACTTCCTAACCAAATGACCAATGCACCTAACATGAGAAGAAATCTCTTTTTCGCTTTTCCGTTCCGTTTAATGAGTGCCAGGATTCCAGCGATAAGAAAAAAGATAAATGCCAAAAATCCAAAGGCAAACAAGATCATGATAAATGAGTTACCAGATGTAATCAACCAAATGATTAGCCCGATTAGCATCCATAAGAAATTCAATTTTGCTCTTGGGTTTCGTTTTCTGAGTCCGTTGATTCCGGAAACGAGAAAATATGCCATGATGACAAAACCCATCCAGCCAAAATATAGTGCCAAATAAAAACCCCCCTATTGTTTTTAGATGTGACTAATTTCCCATTATATAGGAAATTACATAAAAATTGGGGGATTATTAATATTTTTTCTTGAATGACCAGAGGGACGGTTCTAGTGGACTACCTCCGTTTAAGAGCCAGAAGAACCGTCCCCTTGGCTTCCTTCCTCCTTCTCAGATAAAAGCTGCTCTTCTTTAATTTTTGCCCAACTTTTTAAATCATTTTTACATATATCTTGAAGTCGATTTTTATAGGTTGTGAGTATTTTCGTAGATATTTCATCCTCGGGTTCTCCTGCAATATAAAATTCAAAATCTCTTTTTAGTTCCCTTAAATGTGCTAAAGTAGTTACATCTTTTACCCATAATCCTAAGTGGTTAAAGAAGCCTTCAATTCCATTAAAGATGGTAATTCCAGCAGACAGAATGAGGGTAATATCGGATAGAAAATTATTATTTTGTGCACTTTTTAATCCCAATAATACAGTGATAATGGCGGAACCAATCAAAGAAGATACTTTTAAAAATAAAGATTTATATTTATTGCTTTTTCTCCTTTTTTCATATATTTCTATATTATGATTTATATCCTCGATTAAAATTTTTATTTTCAGTTGATTGTTCATAGCTATGATCTCCCAATCTTAGGAAATAGGTGCTTGAAAGACTGTCCTGCCTAATCATATTCGTCCTTTTTCTATTCCTATGATAGAAAGGAGATACTATTGCCTGATAAAATAAGATTTCATCGAAAATGATGATTGAATAAACGATCATCAAATGGTAAAATATAACTTCATAATAAAAAACGGCATCTGCAAAAATTTGTAGATGTTTCTTTTTGTTGAGGAGGACCAGGGGGACGGTTCTTGTGGTCCTATTTGAAAAAAAGCCAGAAGAACCGTCCCCCTGGTTCATTGAGAGGTGACTAATGGAAAGTTCAGTTCGTGATCATAAGGATTACCAGACAGAGGTTGAGCATTTAGAGTTTACGAAGGAGTATATTCAAAGTGTGTTGGAAATGTCGAAGGGGAATAAAGAGCAGATTGTCGAGAATTTAAAGGAAGCCTTTGCGGATCTGGATACTTCTGAGAGTAGTTTAAGCTACATGACCCTTCTCACCAATGCGCAGTATTTAGAATTGGCTGAAACAGAATTGGAGAGGTTAGCCAGTGTCATTGGTAAACCGTACTTTTCCAGAATCAATTTTACCAGCAGCGGTGACGCCCATGAAGAAATTTTATATATTGGGAAAGTCTCCTTGTTCGACCGAGTTAATCAAATCCCGATAATCGTGGACTGGCGCTCACCAATTGCCAATGTTTACTACGATGGTCGGCTTGGGAATGTCACGTACGACGCCTATGGGGAAAAACAAAGTGGTTATTTATCTCTTAAGCGACAATATGAAATCGAAGACGGTTTACTGAAAGAGATTCGAGATATCGACTTAACCACACATGATGAATTGTTGCAGAAATCCCTATCAGGAAAAGCAGACAATCGCTTAAACGAAATTGTCGCCACAATCCAAAATGAACAAAATGAAGTGATCCGCGCCTCTCTTAAACATCCCATTATCGTTCAAGGAGCGGCTGGAAGTGGAAAAACAACCATTGCTCTCCACCGAATTTCTTACTTTCTTTACTCATCCGGGTATCGTTTTCCTCCAGAAAAATTAATGATTCTTGCACCGAATCGCTTGTTTATCGACTATATTTCCGCTGTTTTGCCTGATTTAGGGGTAAACAAAATCAAACAAACCACCTATATCGACTTTATGAGAAAGTGTTTAGGCAAGAAAATTAAATTACTATCCCCCAATTCGAAATTAATGGCCTTAATCAAAGGGGAAGAAAAATCAAAATGGATCCAATGGGTCACAAGCTATAAAGGATCTTTGGAATTTAAGGGGGTAATCGATCGCTTTTTGCGGGAAATTGAACAAAGTTTAGCACCTTCAGAGGACTTCATCATTGAAAAAACACGTCTAATGAAGGGGCAAAATATCAAGAGACTTTTTTTAAAAGAATATATATACTTACCGATTTATAAAAGGATAGATAAAATTAAAAACCTATTATCCAATGATGTAAGGATAAAGAAATCGATCATACTGACCAAAATTAATAAAAAATATGATGATGCTCTAGATAAGGCTCTTTATAGCAGCCGCTTGGACTCGGAAAAAAGAAGAAAAATAGTCGTGTCCCTCATGGATACAAAAGAAAAAAGACTGAGTGCCGTCCAACAAGAGTCGAAGATCGCGGTAAAAAAGTATATGGATTCTTTTGTGAAAAGGGATATTTTTACTCTCTATCAAGAACTGATGACGTCACCTGACCTGTTGCAGCAGTATGCACCAACTCTAGCTGAAAATGAATGCAAGCGATTAAGTCAGTATTGTCACAAAATCTTTGCCAAAAAAGCGCTTGAGCTGGAGGATTTAGCTCCGTTATTTTATATGAAGGCAAAGCTAGAAGGAATCGAAGAACCATATAAGATGAAAAGTATTTTCATTGATGAGGCACAAGATTACAGCTATTTTCAATTTGCCGCACTAAAAGAAGGGTTTGAAACCGATTTGTTTACGATCGTGGGTGATTTAGCCCAGGGGATTCATTCCTATCGAGGATTAGACAGCTGGGAACCTTTGGTAACGGAAATTTTCCCGAATGCCAATTATCAAACCCTGCAGAAGAGTTATCGAACAACGGTCGAGATCATGCATGTAGCTAATGATATTCTAACGCTTATGGATAAAGACTTGCCAAAGGTAGAACCCGTCATTCGGCATGGCGACAAACCGCGGTTTACAAAAATTGACCCTGCCAATTTACCAGGGCTTAGACAGGTACTAGAACAGGAAATTCACTTACTCCATGCGGAAGACTTGCACTCGATTGCGATTATTGGCAGAACCGACCAAGAGTGCCAGAGAATATATAGCATGCTAGAAACTAGTCAGCTTCCGATTCAACTATTAGAAGAAAAACAAGACATGAAAAAGGGCAGCGTGGTCATCTTACCTTCCTACCTTTCGAAAGGTTTGGAGTTTGATGCAGTATTCATTCTAGCCTTAGAAGAAGCGTACACGGAAGAAGAGTTGGATATCAAATTGTTGTACGTAGCGATGACGAGACCGATGCATCGATTATTTATGTATGCGAAAGACCAAGCGCAATTACTATTAAATAAAGTGCCATCAGATCATTTTGAAATAAAGTGAAAAAAGGAAGGTGTCAGGCACCAGCTAATTAGAAAACATGGTGCCTGACACCACACAAGTGCGAAGATGATAGATTACAATTTATTCCCGAGTAATATAGGTGATAAATCACTCTGCACGCCACAGCATAGACTTTCGGTAGAATAGAAAAATAATCACGTTAAAAACAAATGCAGCTAGAAAGACGGAGCTGCTTCCCCACCATAGAATCATATAACCGGAAAGAGCCATCGAAATCGGCATGCCGATTCGAAAGATACTACCGGTGATTCCACTAATTCGTCCGATCAGCTCAGTTGGAGTTTGCTCCTGACGAAATGTATAAGCGGTCACACTATAAATGGTAGTGGCGAACCCATTAATGAACAATGCCAAGGTTAAAAGCACCGGGTGAAAAGAAAGGTACATCCCCAAATAGGACAAGGCATTAATGATGGCGGATAGTCCAAATAAGATGCCCAAGCCAAACCGACGTCGAAAGCGGCTGACGAGTAAGCTAGCGGCTAATCCACCAAACCCTTCCACCGATAATAGATAGGCCAGAACAGAGGAAGATAGATGCAAATCGTCTTTAGCAAAGAAAATCACCGTCGTGCTTACCACTGTCATACTAGAATTTAATAGTAAGATAAAGATAGACATTTTCGCTAATGGTTTATTTTTGTAAAAGGCATGCCAGCCATCTTTCAGTTCAGAAAGAAAATGTCTGTTCTGAATGGACCTCTCCCGTTTTTGAAGATGGAGCTGGGTTACTAACAAAAAACTAATCATGTAGACTACCGCCGTGAACAGCAGTCCATTATAATAAGAGAAAAGTAAAATAATTCCTGTTAAGCCGGGACCCATGATTCCGATAAAGGTTTCGATAAAGGAAAACTTGGCATTAGCAGAAGTTAACTGAACAGCAGGGACCGTTAATTTTGTTACACTCACTTGAGCGTTAAAGTAGCCATAATTACAGGTCATTAACAAGAAACCGATGAGATAGAAGAGCAACAATAGGCTAGTATTTTCTGATCGGACAATATAGGACATATAGAATAATAGAATGGTTTGACTGCCAATCATCGATAATACCCACTTTTTCTTATTAGCTCGATCGACTATGACCCCGATGAAGATGCCCAAGAACAAATTAGGCAGAAGCTCTGCCGTTCGCATCGACGCCATCGCTACAGACGAATGAGTCCATTCATAAATAATTAATGGCAGGAGTAATTCGTAGACTTTATTCCCAATTGTTAGAAGAAAAGCAGATCCAAGCAAGAGATAAAAGGATTTATCTAAAGCTGCTTTCGGGATTGCTTTTTCATTTCGTGCGGTTGTCGCCATGAATATCATTCCTTTTCAATGGTTTACCATCATCATAAAGGAAACCATTCTATTTAAAAATTGTAAAAAATTGATGAAAAAATTCTACTTTTAACCTAAGGAGCCCGACAGATGAAAGTAAATGCGGAGGATTATATACGGTTATATCAGGCTTTTGAAGATGTCGAAATGGGTATGCCGAGAGAAGCAACGATGGAGCAAATTGCGGCCATCCTTTTTTGTACACCGCGAAATGCCAAGTACATTTTAACTAGATTAGCTGATGTAAAATGGTTGATCTTTTCCTCGGGAAAAGGAAGGGGACATAAGTCTTCGATTACTTTTTTAATGCTTCCCGAGCAGGTCATACTAAAGGAAGCAGATCAGCTCATGGCAACCGGTGGTATTTCTACCATTTTGGATTTAATTAGTATGTATAAAGGAGACCTGGATGGTAAAAAAATTATTTCTGATTGGTTAAATCGTTATTTTGGCTACCAAAGGGGAATCATTGATTCTTTACGATTCCCTCTTTTTCGTCCCATTAACACACTAGATCCAGTCAATGTGTTTTATGATTTTGATGCGCATATGATTGAACAAATATACAGTACATTACTAACGATTGACCTGGATACGAGTGAGATCAAGCCGCATTTAGCCCATCACTGGGAGTCCAATCAAACAGCAACTAAATGGAGATTCTATCTTCGTAAAGGAATTTTATTTCATCACGGAAGAGAGTTGGAGGCTAAGGATGTTGTATACTCTTTCAAACGGTTAAAGGAATGTGAAGAGCAGCATTCACAACAATGGTTGATGGAAAATGTTGATCAGGTCATTGTGATAGATAAATACATCGTTGAAGTCCATTTAAGTAAACCGAATACATTATTCGCCCAATTTGTTAGCTTCACACCTGCCTCGATTGTGCCGTATGATGTTGAAACCGAACCATTTAGTGGGACAGGTCCATTTAAAGTCGCGAAAAAGACAGAATCTATATGCGTTTTGGAGGCGTTCCCTTCTTATTTTCAAGGACGAGCACACCTAGATAAAATTGAAATTATCATTCTACCCTCCAATATGCAGGCATGGAATGAGGGAATGACTGGCTGGGATAAAATCTTTGTGAGTACGGGTGAGAGGAAGACCCCAAGAGAAGGGGTGGGCTGGGATAAAATCGACTATTTTTATCATGGGAGCAGCATGCTTACCGTCAATTTGCTGGATCAAAACCGTCCACAATCCGATCCATTGTTTCGCAAAGCTTTAAGCCTGCTTATTAATCGCCAAAAACTAATTGAGGAATTAGGAGAGTACCGAATTTATCCTTCAGATGGATTCATGTATAGGAAGAAGGATTTGGGTTCAAGAAATAATCAGGATACCTTGTTAGAGGCAAAAGCTCTTTTATCTCAATGTGCCTATAACGGGGAGCGGTTAGCGCTTTTTACATATGAAAGACATGCACCTGATGCCTATTGGCTCAAAAAAGAGCTAGAGCAGTTCGGTATTTATCTAGATGTGACGATTGTATCTTGGCAGGATATGCTGCTGGAATCGAACCAAAGGCAAGCGGACTTTATTTTATTTGAAGCAACAGCAAGTCAGAATGAAATGTCGCAGCTTGAACTAGTTAAATATCCCTCTAGCTTTATCCGTGCCCATCTAAATGAGGAGGAAAAAATCAGATTGGATCAGACAATCGATCAAATTTTGCAATTGCATTCTCCAACGGAAAGAGCGGCTGCTTTTTTACAAATAGAAGAGGGGTTCAAAGCCAACGACTCGCTCATTTTTCTAGTGCATAAGACTATTAGCAGCTCCTTTCATACGTCCGTGAAAGGCATTCACTTTAACTTGAGAAGCGGGGTCGTCTTTAAAGATATTTGGTTACAATCGGACTCGCTTCTGGAACTGTGATCGGGGCCTTTCTTTTAAAAGTGGCACCGTTTTTGTTCCATCCATAAAAGATGAAAAAAAAGCTTTTTTATTTCTATTTTTTCAGGAAAGTAATCATGTAAGAATAAAAACAGAGGATCATCAAAAAATTCTTACTTGATATGGAGTGAAGCTATAGATGAAAGCTTATTTTCATCAACATCCGCTTTTATTTACGATTTTTGTTTTTTGTAGCAGTAGGCTGGTTGGATTAGTGATCATACAGATTATCCTGATTGTAGTTCCAGGTCTTTCTCTGAAGGAAGACCTAGGCTGGGTTTTACAATTGTTATATATGATCATGGCAGTCCTATTCATTTATGGATTTGGACAACAGAAGGATGCGGGAATCAATTTCCCACCTGATAATAAAGAATGGTTGATATGGATTCCTACTCTTGTCTTTTATCATCTTCAGTTTAGGGGTGGAAGCGCCAGCATCTATCTGGCGATTAGTTATGCTTTTACTTGCCGCTTTTGGGGTAGCAGCTAATGAAGAATTAATTTTTAGAGGACTATTTTTAAAGGCTTTTATACACAAAGGAGTCTTTCCAGCCATTTTTATTCCCGCTCTCCTATTTGGAATGATTCATCTTCCAAATGTGTTTCAGGGGACAGACACCTCTTTTGCCATTTTTCAAACGTGCTGGGCGTTTTTAGGTGGGATTGCCTTAGGAGCCATGCGACTACGGAATCGAAGTATATTACCAGTTATCGTTTTTCATTTTCTCGTAGACAGTATGGAGTATTTAGCGACCGGGGAAATAGGTATTCATATCACTCACTTTAGTTATCCTATATTAATAGGTTTTATCGTTTTAAATGTGTTGTTTGTTATCTATGCCCTCGTTTTGCTTAATAGAACACAAAAAATCAGAAGGGGTGTCCTAAATGGAAGATATCAAACAAACTAAATTAGAATCTACCTTACTTCAACAAAAAAGAGTGAATATGGAAGTATTGCTCATTATGGGATTAATGCTGATCGAGGTCCTGTTCTTCCCAAAATTGAAAGGGATGATGGTTGTTGTCTCGATTATTTATTTCTTAGTTGAACGACGAATACGGAATCGAACAAGAGCGGAAATGGGCTTATCTTTTTCCGCATTCCCTCGCAAGCTAAAGCAGAATTGGAAATGGATTGCAATAGTGGGGGTTATCATGCAATGTTTTTATTTGCTGATGTATGCAAACTTCTTTCCTGATGTGCTGGATCACTTACTAACACGTCTGCCCATTAACATTCACACAGTCAATAGTCAGCTCCTCTTTACGCTCCTAATCTTAGCTTTTGGTGAAGAGATCGTTTTTAGGGGATTGATACAAGCTCGCTTAACGAAACTTATGCCTGCTTGGACTGCGATCCTGATCACGTCCATTTTATTTGCAATCATGCATTTCTCAACAGGATCAGCATTTGTCGTATGGCTGGATTTAACAACTGTATTGATTGACAGCATCCTGTTAGGCATTCTATTTGTCAGAACGAACAACATTTATATAACAGCTCTAGCCCATGGATTGGCAAATTTAGTAGCAACCTATTCCTTATATCTATTTTTCTAATAGCTCAATGTAAAATTATTTTATAAAACAACAAAAAAGTATGCCTCTTTGTTGGATTGTTTAATTGCCAAACCAAACAATCCCTAGAGCGACATACTTTTTTTATGCCCTCATTTACAGATTTAGTAGTCAACACATCTTATCACCATCATAGGAAGAAATCATATGAAGCAATATGATAAAAAACCTTTTTCCTCTAGAAAGTCAATTCGTGAATAAGTTGCAATCTTTTCTATCACCTTAAGTACTATATAAAGTAAAAGAAGGGGTATTATGGCGAAAAATTGTTATGGGTCATTCACCATTATTTTTTTTAGTATGGCATTATTACTCATGTTCTCCAGTATTCCGCTACTAGCAAAAGAGGAATACAATAAGCCTAAAACTCCTCGAGAAGTGTTAGGTTTCTACACAGAACAGGAAGGAACGTATTCAGGGTCTCAACCAACAGTTAACTCACAATTCAACAATTTAAGCATCATTGCACCTTTTTGGTACAAGCTTGATGATAAACGTCCCGGCAGTCTTATCGATTCCGTTACAGCAGATCATAAGCGAAAGGTTATTCAGAGTGCACATAAAAAACATCTGAAGGTATATATGGTGGTACATAATCTCTTATATGAAAAGCTGGAGAAGGGCAAACAGGTAGCGAGTAAGGTACTCGACACCGATAAAAGCCGCACTATTTTTATCCAGAACGTACGAAATGAAATAAATCAGTTTCAATATGATGGAATTAATATTGATATGGAAAATTTGTATTTGGCTGACCGAGATTCTTTTAGTCAGCTGATAAAAGAATTGTCTGTTGTACTGCATCGTGATGGGAAAGTGGTGTCGGTATCAGTCCCGGCAAACACAGGTGATTCTCGTGCTAATCCCTGGTCGCCGTGGTTTGATTACGAAAAGCTTGGTCAATTTTCAGATAGGTTAATGATTATGACATACGATGAACACAACCCAAGAACAGCACCCGGGCCAACAGCATCAGTCAATTGGACAGAAGCAACGATTCGTTATGCTTTGAAACATGGAGTACCACCATCAAAAATTTTACTCGGTATCGCTGGTTATGGATGGGACTGGGATACAACAACAGACAAAGCCTTGTATAGCTCTTATTCACTGTTAATGGATCGGAAAACAAAGTATAATGCTAAAGTTTTATGGGACTCACGTTCGCAAACACCTCATTTCAGCTACGTAGATGAAAAACATCATAGCCATCAGGCTTGGTTTGAGAATAGCTATAGCCTAAGGTTTAAGCTTGACCTTGTAGAAAAATATAACTTACGGGGAATCGGGATTTGGCGGCTCGGTTTAGAAGACCCGATGTACTGGAAGACGATACCCGAGAAAATAAAAGTACACAAGTGATGGAAGAGTACTCCCATTCCTGAACTTTTCCTAAGATCTGCTTTTTAGTATAAAACTATATTTAGGTCTTTAAATGGAATTCTTCAAAAAAGGGGTGAGAGCGATCAATGTAAGATTAGAGTGTTGTTTCTTTATTCAAATGAACTTTAGAGCCATGAGAACCGTCCCCATGGCTCAGAAACTCTGTAAGATAATCTACCAAAGTAATTGCAAAAGTGGTTTGTGGTAAGTATTATGATGGATAAATAGGTAAGTGATTTGATTTTATAAAATTTTAAAAATATTAAATGTTTTAAATTTTATAAATATTTGCTACAATAAATAAAGAGATAACATTGGTTGTTGCTATTTTCTTTTGTCTAAACGTTTAGTAAATTTTAAACGTATTAAACAAATTAAAAGAACCTATCAAGGAGGAGGGATGGTTATGGTTTTTGAAAAGGAAGAATTTAGTAAGCGGTTACATAATACAAAATTAGCGATGCAAAAAAGAGAGATTGATATTTTGATCACAACGAATCCAGCAAACATGAATTATCTTTCAGGTTATGATGGCTATTCATTTTATGTGATCCAGGGAGTAGTGGTCCTGCTTGATGAACCAGAACCGATTTGGATTGGCCGGAACATGGATGTTCCTGGAGCTGCTTTTTCCACGTGGCTCAGGACGGAAAATATCATCGGATATGGGGATGATTACGTTCAATCGAACACGAAACACCCGATGCACTTTTTTGCTGATGTATTAAAGGAAAAGGGGGTTACCAATCAAAGAATCGGTCTTGAATGGGGCCAGGATTCGCTTAGTGTGACATCATTCATGGAATTACAAAAAAAGCTCCCTGATTGTCCATTTATAGATGCTTCATTTTTAGTCAATCACGTGAGAATGATTAAGTCAGAAACAGAAATCACTTATATGAAGCAAGCAGGAGAAATTACTGTTCATGCGATGAACACGGCTTTTGATTCGATCCAAGAGGGTGTAAAAGAATCAGATGTCGCTGCTCGAATGTATCAGTCCCTCATAAAAGGTACTGAAGCTCAGCCTGGAGATTATCCAGCCATTATCCCACTTATGTCCTCTGGTGAAAAAATTTCGGCACCACATTTGTCTTGGACAAATCGTCCATATAAGAAAGCAGATATTGTGACTCTTGAACTATCTGGTTGTGTGAATCGTTACCATGCACCATTAGCGCGGACCGTTTACTTAGGTACCCCTCCTCAAACATACATTGACACCGTGAATATTGTTCTAGAAGGTTTGGATGAAATGCTTCATGTGATAAAGGCAGGAATTACCTGTGATGAGGTGGCCAGGAGCTGGAACAAGGTATTATCAAAATCTACGATCATGAAAGATTCGCGAGTAGGTTACCCAATTGGGGTCGGTTATCCCCCGGATTGGGGTGAACAGACGATTAGTATCCGTCCCGGTGATACGAGTATCTTACAAAAAAACATGACCTTTCATATTTTACCCGCCCTATTCCAGGCTGACACAGGTTTTGTCGTCAGTGAATCAATCAGAGTAACAGACGATGGATGTGAACGACTTACGCACTTACCCCCAAATTTACTTGAGAAATAAGAAGAACATTCAGAGGTGAAACTTTTGAGGAGTAAACCTGTATTGGAAGTAAAAAATCTCACAACATCTTTTTTTACGGATGACGGCATCATCCCTGCTGTCGATCATGTCAGTTTTCATATTAATAAAGGGGAAATTCTCGGTGTGGTCGGTGAATCTGGGTGTGGCAAAAGCGTTACCTCGTTATCGATCATGGGTTTGGTCCCGAATCCGCCCGGAAAGATTATCAGTGGGGAAATTTTATTAAATGGCGAGGACCTGACGAAACTACCTGAAAAAAGAATGCGGCAGATTCGGGGTAATGACGTGGCGATGATTTTCCAAGAGCCGATGACATCACTGAATCCGGTTTATACGATCGGCAATCAACTTGTTGAAGCGATTCGACTTCATCAAAAAATGGATAAGAAACAGGCAAGAAATAGGGCAATTGAGATCATGAAGCATGTTGGCCTGCCGAGAGCAGAGGAATTAATTGATGACTATCCTCACCAGCTGTCCGGCGGCATGCGGCAACGCGTAATGATTGCGATGGCCATGGTGTGTGAGCCGAAATTATTGATTGCGGATGAACCAACCACGGCATTAGATGTTACCATACAGGCGCAAATATTAAGGCTTATGAAGAAATTGAATGAAAACGATCAGACAGCCATCATGCTCATTACCCATGATTTGGGAGTCGTCGCCGAAGTCTGCGAAAGAGTGGTTGTCATGTATGCGGGTAAAATTGTCGAGGAGGGGGATGTTGAATCGATTTATGAGCACCCAAAACATCCTTACACTATCGGGTTAATTAAATCAGTTCCCGATGTCCATATGAAAATCGACAAACTCTATTCCATCCCGGGTAATGTTCCAAAGCCAGGATCGATTAAACAAGGATGTGCTTTTGCAGCACGCTGTGAATTTGCGACGAATCGCTGTTTCACAGAAACCCCTCCATTACTTGATATGGGGCATGGCAAGAGTGTTCGCTGCTTTTTACATGAAACAGTAGAGGATGTGAGCTACAGTGTCTGATACTTTACTAGAAGTGAAGAATCTGAGGAAGCATTTTCCGATCAAGGGAGGAATCATCGGGAAACAGGTAGGAGCCGTAAAAGCCGTCGATGGTGTTTCTTTTCTTATAAAAAAAGGGGAAACATTGGGATTAGTAGGGGAAAGCGGCTGTGGAAAATCCACTACTGGCCGGCTGTTAATGAGATTGCTAGAACCGACAGAAGGTCAAATCTATTTTGAAGATCAGGAGATTACAAACCTCTCAAGGAAAGAGATGAAAAGTCTTCGCAGAGAAATGCAGATGATCTTTCAAGATCCGTTTGCTTCGTTAAACCCTAGGCATACGGTTGAAAGAATCTTATCTGAGCCTTTAATTGTTCAAGGAATGGGCAGGGCTGAAGACCGCAAACAGAAGGTTAGAGAAATGCTTGAAGTGGTCGGTCTCAGCAGCTATCACGCAAAGCGGTATCCTCATCAATTCAGCGGTGGACAAAGGCAGCGGATTGGCATTGCCAGAGCGTTAATGACGAGGCCCAAATTGATCGTAGCAGATGAACCCGTTTCTGCCTTAGATGTTTCGATCCAATCCCAGGTGTTAAATCTACTACAGGAATTGCAGAAAGAATTTGATTTGACGTACCTGTTTATTGCCCATGACCTAGGGGTTGTCAGGCATATTAGTGATCGGGTTGGCGTGATGTATTTAGGGCATTTAGTCGAATTGACCGAGAGCGAACGCCTTTATGAACAGCCGCTCCATCCCTATACAAAAGCGCTTCTTTCAGCCGTTCCGATTGCGGACCCAAAAGCAGCAAGAAATGAACAAGAGATCTTAACCGGAGATATTCCGAGTCCGTCTAATCCTCCTAAAGGGTGTCCTTTTCATACGAGGTGTCCGAAAGCCATGGATATTTGTCAGTCACAGAGTCCTGATTTTCAGGAAGTGGAACCAGCTCATTATGTTGCATGTCATCTTTATCATGATGGGAAACTGCATGTATAAATTATAAAAGATGGAGAGAGGAATTGATCAAATGAAAACGAATCGGTTACTTTTTATGCTTCTGGGTGCTTTTTTACTATCGATGGCATTAGTGGGATGCTCAAAATCAGGACAAGATGATCAAGTGGATTCAACCGCAAAGGCAGGGAAAAAATCTTTTGTCTTTGCCCGGGGCGGCGATTCGGTTTCTTTGGATCCATCAGAAGTAACTGACAGTGAATCTGAAAATGTTTCCCAAAGTATTTTAGAAACATTAGTGACATTTGATGAAGGAAAAACGACGATTGCACCACTACTCGCAACAGAATGGGAAGAAGCGGATAATGGCTTGACTTATACCTTTAAACTTCGTGAGGGTGTTAAATTTCAAGATGGGACTGATTTCAATGCAGAAGCAGTCGTCTATAATTTTGAGCGTTGGATGAATGGAAAGGATGCTGCGAAATTCCCTGTGTATGCTTCCGCTTTTCGGGGATTTAAGGGGGATGAGACACATAATCTTCAAGCTGTAGAAGCTGTTGACGCCAATACGGTGAAGTTTACTTTAAAGCATGTGATGCCGACATTCCTTAAAACTCTCGCCTTAACGCCATTCTCGATTTCAAGTCCAGCAGCAATAGACAAATATGGTGAGGATTATAGCGGCCATCCTGTTGGTACCGGACCATTTGCGTTTGAAGAGTGGAAAAGAAATGATCGAATTGTCTTAAATAAAAACAAAGAATACTGGTTAGAAGGTTATCCAAAGTTGGATCAAGTTATTTTCCGGACGATTGGTGACAATACGGCACGTTTAAATGCTTTAATGAGCGGAGAAATTGACATGATGGATGGCGTCGACCCTGGAAACATTCAACAAATAGAAGCGGATAAAAACTTACAAATTTTATCGAGACCTTCTCTTAATATCGGCTATTTAGGTTTAACCGTTACGAGAAAGCCCTTCGATAATAAGCTCGTTCGCCAAGCATTAAATTATGCGATTGATAAAGACGAAATGATTAAGGCATTTTTCGGAGGTCAAGCGGTTGCGGCGAAAAACCCGATTCCACCGGCGGTTGAAGGATACAATGATGATGTCGATGCGTATCCATATGATGTGAAAAAGGCGAAAGAACTGCTAGCTGAGGCAGGCTACCCAAATGGTTTCAGTATGGAATTATGGGCGATGCCCGTTTCACGTCCGTATATGCCTGATGCTAATAAAGTATCCGTCTTCCTTCAGTCAAGCTTTGCGAAGATTGGCGTCAAGGCAAAAATTGTGACCTATGAATGGGCGACCTATTTAGAAAAAACGAAAGCAGGGGAAGCAGATTCATTCCTGCTAGGATGGACAGGTGCGAATGGAGATGCTGACGACTTCATTTATTCATTATGGCATAAGGACAATATCGGAAGTCTAAACTCGACGCAATATTCAAATGACGAGGTAAACGAGCTGTTAACGGAAGCAAGATCTGTTACGGATGAAGGAAAACGGAACGAACTATATCAGCAGGTCCAAGAAATCATGCATGATGATGCACCGATTATTCCGTTAGTTCATACCACACCTGTTTTAGCAGCAAGAGGGGATCTTATCGGATTTGATCCACATCCAACAGGAAGAGTGATCACAACGAAAATTGATTTTAAATAATGGAGGAGGGAGGGGGCAGCCCCTCCTAACTCTCCAAATAAGTTAAGAGGTGATTACCATTCTTTCATATACAATACGGCGCCTGTTAATGGTCATTCCTGTCTTGATAGGGATGACACTGATCGTTTTTTTTATCTTACGGCTCATACCAGGTAATCCAGCACAATTAATTTTAGGACAACGAGCCACGAAAGAATCGCTTGAAGCCTTGACAAGCCAATTAGGGTTGGATCAGCCGTGGTATATTCAATATTTTTCTTATATGAAGGGCCTGTTTACTGGTGATATCGGTACATCGATACGAACGGGGGCACCTATCAGCCAAGAGATATGGCCGTTTTTCATCGCTACCATCGAATTATCTGTAGTAGCCCTGCTCATCGCCATCGTGATTGGCATGAATGCCGGTGTGATTAGTGCTTGGTTTCAAAACTCCTGGTTTGATTATACTGCCATGGTCATTGCGCTAGTGGGGATATCGATGCCGATCTTTTGGTTGGGATTAATGGATCAATGGTTTTTTTCGATTGACTTAGGCTGGCTGCCGTCAACAGGAAGAGAAAATGTTCGAGACCCGGTTACGCCGATAACGAATTTTTATTTAATCGATACTTTGATACAAGGGGATTTTAGTCAATTGAATGTCGTCGTAAAACACTTGATATTACCAGCGTGTGCACTTGGAACCATCTCGATGGCGATCATTGCTAGGATTACGAGATCCAGCATGCTTGAGGTAATGCGCTCAGACTATATTCGTACAGCCCAAGCGAAAGGCATGCGCATGTTCTGGGTGGTCTACAAACATGGGCTAAAAAATGCCTTAATTCCCGTCCTTACGGTGATCGGGATGCAGATGGGAATTTTGTTAGGCGGTGCCGTGTTAACAGAGACGATATTTGGCTGGCCTGGAATCGGACGATATATTTATGAGGCGATTAATTTTAGAGATTACCCCGTGATTCAAACTGGTATTTTAATCGTCGCTGCTTTCTTTGTATTGATTAATTTAGTCGTGGACCTGTTGTATGCTGCGATTGATCCAAGAATTAAATATCATTAACTTTTAGAATGGCAGGGATGCTCATGCAAGAGATACTAAATACTCAACAATTTCAGCAAGTAAAAGAGGTGCAGGAGGTTCATTCCCCGTGGCTTGATTTATGGCGTCGGTTTAGAAAGAATAAGCTAGCGGTGGTGGGTCTAGGGATTATCTCGTTTTTTGTGATTGTCGCGATCATCGCTCCACTCCTTGCCCCAGAAGGAATCAATGAACAAAAGCTAGCCGATCGATTGCAATCTCCGTCAGCAGACCATTGGTTAGGGACGGATGATTTTGGAAGAGACATATTATCGAGAATACTATATGGGACGAGAATTTCCTTATGGATCGGGACGTTTTCAGTTCTTGGCTCCATTATAGTAGGAAGTATTTTAGGGATCGTGGCTGGTTATTATGGACGTTGGGTGGATACGATTATTTCTCGGCTATTTGATATCTTGCTTGCTTTTCCAAGCATATTGCTGGCGATTGCGATCGTCACGATTCTTGGTCCCTCCTTATCCAATGCGTTAATTGCCATCGCCATTATCAATATCCCAAGCTTTGGCAGACTGATCCGTTCGAAGGTATTAAGTGTGAAGCAAGAAGAATATATTATGGCGGCAAAAAGTATTGGAATGGGGGATTTTCGAATTCTATTCCATCATGTCTTACCAAATAGTATGGCACCGGTCATCGTTCAAGGCACACTGGCGATTGCAACATCGATTTTAGAAGCAGCGGCGCTGGGCTTCCTCGGATTAGGAGCAGAAGCACCTAATCCGGAGTGGGGGAAAATGTTATCTGATTCCAGGCAATTTATTACCCAGGCCCCTTGGACGATGGTATCTCCGGGTATCGCGATTATGCTGGTGGTAATTGGTTTTAACCTTTTGGGAGATGGACTGCGGGACGCCTTGGACCCAAGAATGAAACACTAGAAAAATAGAAATCTATAAATACGAGCAGGTTGGTTGATTATAGAAGGGAGTTTTTACTTTGTTAAAAAATGAAGTGGTTACGTTGCAGCAGAAGGCATTTGATGAGTTGGAAAGTATTTATTCTGAGCTGGTCGATATTCGAAGAGACTTACACATGAATCCAGAATTATCGTTTCAAGAAAAAAGAACCCCTGCGTTCATTGCTAACTACTTAAAGGATTTAGGGTTAGAGGTGCGCACGGGCGTGGGCGGCAATGGAGTGGTTGGTTATTTAAGGGGTGGTAAGCCTGGAAAGACGATTGCCCTACGAGCCGATTTTGATGCCCTGCCGATTGAGGATGAAAAAGATGTACCCTATAAATCAAAAGTACCGGGTGTGATGCATGCATGCGGACATGATATTCATACTGCCGCCTTGCTCGGTGTCGCCAAAACATTGAGTAAAGTAAAGGATGAAATCAAAGGAACGGTCGTTTTCCTTCATCAGCATGCCGAAGAATTAAGTCCTGGCGGGGCCGTTGGCATGATTGCAGATGGATGTTTAGACGGTGTTGACGAAGTATATGGTGCCCATGTTGAAGTGAATTTCCCGATCGGTACGGTTGCCGTAAATGACGGTTATGTCCATGCGGCATCGGATGCCTATGATATTACCATTTATGGGAAGGGCGGGCACGGGGCAGAACCGCATCGCTGTATTGATCCAGTCGTGATCGGCAGTCATCTCGTAATCGATTTACAAAACATTGTCAGCAGACAAATTGATCCGCTTCACCCGGCAGTAGTGACAGTTGGGGCCTTCCATAGCGGCAATGCCCATAATGTCATTCCGGATAAAGCCTATTTAAAAGGTACCGTGAGAACGTATGATAAAGAGGTAAGACTTCAAGTGGAGAAGGCGCTTAACTGGATGGCGGAACATACAGGCGAAAAGCATGGGGCAAAAATTGAGGTGAAATACACCAAAGGGTATATTGCTTTGTATAATCATCCGAAAGAAACAGACTATATCAAACAGCTGTCCACTGAAATTTTTGGCGAAAAAAATGTCGTGGTAAAGCCGGCGGATATGGGAGGCGAAGATTTTGCTTATTACGTCGACGCTGTTCCTGGAACCTTCTTCTGGGTGGGTGGAGGAAATCCTGACTTAAATGCAGTCTATCCCCATCATCATCCGAAATTTGATGTAGATGAAAAGTCGATGGTGAATATCGGAAAAGTGTTTATTTCTGCCATTTTGAATAACTAATCCTATATTTATTGACAAATTTAGTATAAATTAATAGATAGGAGTACCACGTTGAAATTTTGATAAAGATGGTGAAAATGGATTGAATGAAAACTTCAAGAGGGTGAGAGATCAAATCATTGATTTTAACTCTGATCATCAAACATTATTCTCCATGCCTAATACCCTTAAACGTTTAATGTCGGTGATGTATTATTATGAAAAACCGATGACCTTAGATGATATGACAGAACTGTTGGGCATGAGTAAAGCAAGTATGAGTATTGCTGTTAGAGAACTGGACGAAATGGGATTAGTGAAAAAGATTTGGAAAAAAGGAGAACGAAAGGATATTTACCAGGTGGAAGAAGATAACTATGATAGTTTTATCAAATTCTTTTGCTATCACTGGCGAAAATCAGTCGTTCCGCAAACCAATGAATTGAAAAAATTTATTTCCGAATTACAAGAGATAAGGGATAAGGACGATCTTGATGTGGAATCAAAGGAGTTACTTGAAAAAGACTTAAAAAAGCTCTATTCAGGCATAGAATATCTGGATTGGCTAAACCGACTCATCCAATCATTTGAATCACACGAGATCTTCGACTTTATCCCAAAAATGAGCATGGAATGAACCAGGGGTGAGCCAGGGGGACGGTTCTAGTGGATCTACTACATTAGTAAGCCACAAGAACCGTCCCCCTGGTTACTGTGAGGTGTAAAGGAATGAACATAAAATTAAAATGGAACACAAAACATCGGGAACGGATGAAACAAATGTCAGATCCCACCCCGAATCCGAGATTAATGAAGCTATCGGATTATCTATCTGGGGGTAGGGCTCTTGACCTAGCATGCGGTCTTGGTGGGAACAGTTTGTTTCTAGCGCAAAAGAATTATCGTGTACAAGCAATGGATCTTTCAGATGTTGCGATTGCGTTTATTCAGGATCAAGCAGAAAAAAAGGGCCTCTCACTTGATGCTCAGGTGGCTGATCTAACTGGATTGAATCCATTCAACTGGCAAAACCAATCCTTTGACATCATTGTGATGACCTATTACCTTGATCGAAACCTATTTCCTCTTATAAAAGATATTCTTAAAAAAGATGGGTACTTATTTATGGAGACTTATTATCAGTCGCCAAGTCAGGAGGGCCAAGGTGTATCCAATCAGTATAAACTGAAGCCTAAAGAGTTGTTAAATGAATTTGGGGCTTGGAAGGTACTGTTTTATGAAGAAAATGAACACGAGGGGCGCTAAACAATCTTTTGCCAAAAGTAACCGCATTAAAGCAAATCGCTGTAAATGGACAGCGAATTAATAAGACGAACAGTTCTAATCACTGTTCGCCAGTACGTTTTATTGCTTCATTATAAAATAAGCTTTTTGACAACCATGGTATCCGTGGTTTCTTGTTTTAATTTCCGTATGGCTTGTAATCAACTTCAACCTTATCTTTTTCTTGATAAGGCGCTAACATAAAAGCTGCTTTAAAGACAGTATCTCCCTTGTTGATTAAATAGTGGACTTTATGGGGTTCAACATGAACAAAGTCTCCTTGTTTACATTGGAAAATTTCCTCGTCTATATGAATTTCTAGCTCTCCCTCTAAGATAAAGAAGTTTTCCTCCATAACGTTATGATAGTGTGCTGTAAAATCCTGTCCTGGTTGTAGCACAACGACACCGAAATTCATTCTCGGCCCTTTCATAAGGTACTTTGGCCCACTATTACCAAATCGGTATTCTCGCTCATTCTCGTTAATAACAGTCATTTTGTTTCACTCCTTTAGATGTATTATAGTCCTGGGGCAATCCACATATGGTTTGTGTATCCTTGATCTGCTAGATCTAGTTGTACCTTGTACACAGCTTCCCACTTTTTATATAATTCTTCATAAATGAAGCGGTTCGCTTCGTTAGGTTCAAAGGTTTTTTCAAATTTTACCACTTGATCGATAGCTTCATTAAAACTTCGATAAACACCTGCTCCTACGCCTGCACAAATTGCCGCACCAAGAGCGGTCGCTTCCTTTACAACGGGAATTTTTACTTTCTTATTAAGAACATCTGCAACAATTTGGCCCCATAAGTCACTTTTTGATGCACCTCCACCAAAAATAATAGTTTCTGGTGATTTGTTTGTTGATTTGGAAACGGTTTCGATATTCCCTCTTGTGACAAAAGCCGCATTTTCCATTATGGCTCTATAAAAGGTTGCTTTATTAAACGAACTATCAAATTTAAAATCTACGAAACTTGGCGCCGCATGTTTCCATGAAAAGTAATTCATTTTATCGGAAAAAGTGCAGATCATTCTATTACATCCAGCGGGTACACTTTGAGCTCTTTTCTCCATTTGGGCATAAATACTTTCGCCACTTTCCTTTTGCAGGAAGGCTTCAAGCTCACAAAACGTATCTCTGAACCATCGCATGATTAATCCTGGAAAGAAGGCGATGGCTTCATATTGCCATGTATTTGGAATCGCGTGGCAATTAACTCTTACTTTACAGTTATCATTGATTTCGACCTGATTGGTTGTATACTCGTATTGCCAGAAACTCCCACCTAAAACTGCTGCATCTCCTTCATTGATGACCCCCATGCCGATGCATCCTAATTGGGCATCGCCGCCCCCCGCAACAACTAAAGTTTGAGTGCTTAATCCGGTGAGTACCGAAAAGTCCTCGGTAACATGGCCAATAATGGATCCGCTTTCATTTACAATTGGAAAAATATCATTCTTAATATTTACCATTTCTGAAATATTTGGATCCCAAACTCTATTTTTTAGATTGAAAAGACCAGTCGTACAACCATTAGAAGGCTCTACAGAAATCACATCGGTCAAGCGATATGTAATCCAGTCGTTCAGCATCGTAACATATTTGATTTTGTTGTATGTTTCAGGGATATTATTTTTTACCCAAAGGATTCTAGGAATAGCACTTAATGAAAAGGTCTGTCCAGAAACATGATGAATCTCTGATTCGATTGTGTCACTTATTTTATATAAGTTAGCGACTTCATCATTGGATCTTGAATCAACGTTAGCACAGGCCCATAGTTCCATGCCGTTTTCATCGTATAAGACAATGGCTTCACGCATGCTTGTTGTGGAAATGGAGACAATTTTTTCTGGATTAACCTTACTCTTTGCCAAGCTTTCCTTAATTAGATGGATAATTAGTTCAATATTTTTGTTGATATCAAAATCCATCGAACCTGGATACCTTTTATCCTCTAGATGGGTCCATTCTGATTGTGTAACACAGTATTCATTTCCGAATATGTCGAATAAAATGACTCTGACACTGCCAGTTCCGGCATCAATCGCCATTAAGTACTTTTCCATGTGACTTCATCTTCCTTTCTAAAATTTAATAGAGATGAATAATCAGAAACCCTTCATTCAAGAAGAGCTTTGGCTAAGACTTCATCTGTAATTAATACATTTATATAGCCCCCTTTTAATGCCCCGATAATGGCTTCTCTTTTTTCGAGGCCACCAGCCACGGCAACAACATGGTTCAGTGATTTTAATAGATTGATATCAGTACTAATTAGTTGTTTGTGCAATTTAAGATCTAAAACATTGCCATTAATATCATAAAATTGGCTTAATAAATCTCCCACAGCCCCCATTGATTTATAGATTTCCATTTCATTGGTGTTCAAATATCCTTCCTTGACAATGGTGGCCCGTTCATTTACCGCTCCAATGCCAATGATCGTGATCGTAGAGTAAGGGATCATTTCAAAGATTTTTTTGATTGGTTTTTCATGAATTAACTGTTCAGCAAGCTGTTTTGAGGATACCAATAATGGGGCAGGCATAATGTAATGGTTGTAATTAGGATTTGTGTAATAATCGGATGATGATTCTACTGCTGTCGGAATGTAAAATCTTACTCCGCCAGATAAAGAAACAAAAGTGACTTTATACTTTGTCGAAATATTTAAGTGTCCCAAGGTTCTTGAAACGGCTTGCCCATAACCTACATTAATCATGGTATCGCTGGTAATTCTGTCTTCTATATATTGGGCAGCGGCTTTTGTAAGACTATCAATCGAATGATTGTTAGAGGCTGGAACGATATAAATATCCTGCAATTTATATTGCTTCTTTATTTTATTTTGCAGATCCATGTTAACAAATTTATCTAGATTGATTTTAAATTGTATAATGTTGTTTGCTTTAGCTATATCTAGGTATTTAATCACTTTCATTCTTGATAGTGTTAAAGACTCTGCTATTTCATTTTGTGTCATTCCTTCAATGTAATATTTCCATGCGATTTTAATGATAAGGCTATTTTCATATGTCATGGTCATCACTCCTTTTAGTTTATTTTTAAAACAAAAATTTTATGTTAAAACAATTGTGTTACATTTGATTTTCGGTAAAACAAAAGTAACAGCAAAACTCCGCTCTGTTGAATTTTCATAACCTTTATCTATTGTAATAAGGATGTAATGAAAATTATGCATAGTTCATATAATCTACGAGGGATTACTATGAAGGTATATAGGGTTATTTATAAACTTGAAAAATCTAAAATATAGAAAATAATAAAATGTTTGTTTGTTAATAAAATGTATGAATCAGTAATAGAATGATAAAAAAGTAAGCGATTACATGAATAGTGCTAAGGTAGGTGGATAGGATGCAGGCGCCGAAGAACTTAGTGAGATTGGAGAATATTCGAAAGTCTTTTAATCGGAATACAGTTTTAGAAGGGGTTTCATTAGAACTGAATGAGTCCGAGGTTATCTCTATTATCGGTGGTAATGGGGCAGGGAAGAGCACCCTAATGAAAATTCTCACAGGAATTTACAAACCAGAAGGCGGAATAATTGAAATTAATGGTGAAAAGGCAGATCATTTAAATCCTTTTGCAGCGCATGAAAGAGGCATTTATTTAGTGCCCCAGGAGCCGCTGTTATTTCCTAATATGACGGTTGAACAAAACCTTACGATTGGATTTCGTAAGGATAAAAAGGAAGTTAAGGAAGAGTCAATAAAACTAATTAAAGAATTAGGCTGGAATATCGATCTGAAACGAATAGCAGCTACACTAAGTATTGCGGAGCAACAACAGCTAGAGATCATAAGAGGACTTTTAAGAAAGTCAAAAGTGTTAATTCTGGATGAACCAACTTCTACTTTAACGTTTTCAGAAACAGAGGCTCTTTTCAAAGTCATTGAGCAGTTAAAGAATGCCGGGGTTGGAATTTTCTATATTACCCACCGACTGGATGAAGTCTTTCAGATTTCCACGCATGTAGTCATATTACGAGACGGAAAAGTAACTTTGAAAGGAAAAATAGCTGAATTTACGAAAGAAATGCTGATTCAGGGGCTGCTTCCTGCTGAAAACGAGGATCATCACCAAGAGACGTTTGAAAGACGAAAATCCAACCATGAGGGAGAAAAACCGATTCTTAAAGTGGATAACATCGTTGGAGATGGATTTAAGAATATTAGTTTTGACGTTTATAAGGGTGAGGTTGTTGGTCTCGCTGGGCTGGTTGGGGCTGGACGAACGGAAATTGCTGAAGCGATTTACGGAATTAATCCTATCCAGAGCGGGAAGGTCTATCTTGATGGAAAAGACATCACAAAGTTGTCCATCAATGAAACGGTGGACAGCGGTCTGGCTTATATACCTGAAGATCGATTTTTAAACGGTATTTTTTCGATAACTTCTGTAAGGAATAATATCACCTCACAAATGATGAAACGGAGCGGTTTTTTTATTAAGAAAAAGTTAGAAGAACAAGTGGCCCATCAGTATATTGATAGATTAAGAATTAAGGTGAATTCTCAGGAGGATGAAATCAAATCACTATCAGGCGGAAATCAGCAGAAGGCTGTGATTGCAAGGGCGTTATCCGTGAATCCCAAAATAATCATTATGGATGAACCAACAAGAGGAATTGATGCGGCTGCAAGGGGGGATATCTATTCCATCATAACAGAATTAAAAAACCAGGGATTTTCCATTCTGCTCATTTCTTCTGATCTTGAAGAAATCGAAAGAATAAGTGACCGCATCTTTGCTGTCTATCAGGGAACGTGCAAGGTTTGCTTAAACTTAGACGAAATTAATGCAGTCAATGTGATGAAAGCATCTTTTGGAACATTTGAAGGAGGTGATAGGGCACATGACTAGATTTTCAAAAATAATCAAACAACGAGAATTTAGAACTTTTATATTTTTAATCCTTCTTTTTGTGGTTGTGGGTTTCATAAATACTGACTATTTATCGTTACAGAATATCGATAAATCTCTGAAAAGCAGCTTGATTTATATTGTTCTAACGGTAGGGATGACCTTTGTCTTGTTAACGGGGAATTTAGATATTTCAATTGGTGGAACCCTGGGCTTAAGTGCAGCCGTTTGCGGAACCATTCTTAGAGACGGGGGGAATATTTTTCTAGCTGTACTCGCTGCTATAGGAATAGGAGCATTCATTGGACTTATTAATGGGTTTGGATTAATAAAATTAAAAATTTCTTCGTTTATTATGACGTTAGCCTTACTCTCCATTACGAGAGTGGTTCAAGTTATTTATACAGATGGTAAATGGGTAGAAAACATTCCGGCAAACGTGAAAGAACTCTCAAAAATAGACATATTTGGAGTGAATTTATTATCTATCATCGTCATTGTTGGAGTCATATTCGCTCAGGTGTACCTATCAAAGAACAGCAAGGGAAGATATTACACTGCTATTGGTGACAACGTAGACGGAGCCATTTCATTAGGGATTCCTGTGAAGAGATATATTGCCTATTCATTTGTCATTTCTGGAATATGTGCTTCTTTAGCAGGCTTAATCTTTGTTAGTCAAATTGGCTTTGTCTCAACAAATGCCGGAGTAGGAATTGAGTTAACTGTTATTGCAGCATGCGTTCTTGGTGGAGTGTCATTAGCAGGTGGGATTGGAACGGTAGTGGGCGCAGCGTTAGGAGCCATTATTTTAACATCAATCAATTCTGCTCTAGTTTTTATGAAAGTTCCAGCGTTTTGGAATGATACAATTTCGGGTGCTCTCTTAATCATCATTGTAGTGATTGATGCCTTGCTTGCATTTAACGCTAATAAAAAGGCAAAGAAAGTAAGATTAAATGCAAGAGTTCTACAAAAGGAGGCTTAGATATGACATGTTAAATAAAATCCCGAAATGGAACCTTACTTTGTTCATCTTAATCGTTGTTGAAATGATCGTATTTGGGATGATGAATCCCAGATTCTGGAATGTGACGATTTTGTTAAATAGTTTTAATGATTTTGTTGCCATAGCGATTATTGGATTTTTTGTGACACTGGTCGTTATTACAGGAGGAATTGATATTTCTGGAGTTTCGATTATTGGGTTAACCTCTGTAATTACGGGTCTCTTATCTCAAGTGGTTGGAATCAATATTTGGGTTTCAATCATTTGCGCTATTTTAGTTGGTGGATTGTGCGGTTTTCTCAATGGGGTCCTAATTGCATATGGAAGAGTTCAAGCCATGATCATCACCCTTGGCGGAATGCTTTTATATAGTGGGATTGCCATTGTGTTGGTAGGGGTGTCTGATGTTAGTACCTATGAAGGAATTTCTGGGTTTTCGGAGGGGTTTAGCTGGATTGCAAATGGAGAAGTCATGGGAATCCCGAATGCCGTTATCTTATTTATCATCATGTTTATCATCGCATATATACTTTTGCATCGCACGAAGTATGGCAGATATATATACTTAACAGGAATTAATCAAAACACAGCCGAGTACTCTGGGATTGATACTAAAAAAATAATTACTAGTACATATGTACTGTCAGGGTTAAGTGCTGGAATTGCAGGAGTTGTATTAACTTCCTATTTAGGAAGCGCGAGATCTGATTATGGTGCTGAATATCTTATGCCGATTCTAACTGTCGTTGTGTTAGGAGGAACATTAATCACCGGAGGTAAAGGGGGGGTTGTTGGGACAGCGTTGGCCAGTATCATATTGGGATTTATGCAGATAGGCTTGCAAATGGCTGGGGTTTCCACCCAATATATAGGATTGGCAACGGGGGGCCTTCTGATAGTTTCAGTTGCATTCCTGGGAATAAATCCTGATTTCAGATTTAATGTAAAACGGATCATCACACAAAAACAAAATAATGGAGGTTAAGTGACGATGAGAAAATTAAAATCTATTAAACTAATCATTGTTGTGGCAATTGTGATGTTATTTGTGGCTGCTTGCGGATCCAATGATGACGCTTCTGAAGGGGGAGGCAAGAAGAAAGAGGATAAAGATATTCAGGTGGTATTCATTCCAAAAATGACCGGGAATGCATTCTTTGAATCTGGAAACGATGGTGCGCAGGAAATGGGTGAAAAAGTTGGTTTTAAAGTAAAGTACGATGGTGCTCCAGAAGGTACGGTCGCGAACCAAGTACAAATAATAAATAGTGCTGTAAATAGCGGTGCTGATGCGATAGCTATTTCTTCTGTCTCTTCTGATGGTTTGAACCAGGCATTGAAAAAGGCATTAGATGCCGGCGTTAAAGTGGTCACATGGGATTCGGATGTGGATCCAAAATATCGTTCTGTTTACGTAAACCAAGGAACACCAGAAATCTTAGGTAAAATGCTTGTTGATATGGCTGCGCAGCAAATGGATAATCCCGATGATGCTAAGAAAATCGGCTGGTTCTATTCAAGTCCAACCGTTCCGGACCAAAACTCATGGGTGAACTATGCAAACAAATATATTAAAGAAAAATATCCAAAATGGGAACTTGTAACAACTCAATTTGGGGATGCCAATGAACAAAAATCCTTACAAGTTGGAGAAAGTATTTTAGATTCTTACCCTGATATTGATGCCGTAATTTGTCCCGACTCAACAGCACTACCAGCAATGGCACAAGCAGCTGAAAATAAAGGGTTAAAAGCAGATGATGTCATTATTACAGGATTTGCTTCACCCAATTCAATGAGACAATTTATTGAAAATGGAACCATTAACAACCATGGTTTATGGGATGTAACAGATCAGGGTGCCCTTGCCGTATATGTAGCTTATTGGTTAGCCAAGGGCAATGATCTGAAGGTTGGGGACTCTATAGATGTTCCTGATATGGGTACGGTTAAAGTAGAGCCGAACACCATTCAAGGCTACGATTATAAGGTAGATGATTCAGGAATTATCGTTTTACCTGAGCGGATTGTATTTACGAAAGACAATACAAACGACTACGATTTTTAGAGTTAAACATGTAAATCATGGTTGTTAATTTAGGAATGAGGGAGAGAGTGACTTGGCAGATTTAATGGGGAACAAAAATGCAAAAGATTTTTCTGAGAGTGTTCCTTTTGCAAACAATGGGAACTACCATGTTAAAGGCGCAAATAATTATGATTGGGGTATGAAGGATCGTTTATCAAGAATCTTTAATCCTGCCTCTGGTAAGACCGTCATGTTAGCGTTTGACCATGGTTATTTCATGGGTCCTACTTCAGGGTTAGAAAGATTAGATCTGCTTATTCCTCGGTTGGCAAATTATGCTGATTGTTTAATGGGGACTAGAGGGGCCATTAGAAGCAGTGTTCCACCGACCTATAATAAGGCGATAGCACTTAGAGCTTCCTCTGGATCTAGTGTTCTCCAGGATGATCTAAGCCATGAATCTATGGTCGTTGACATAGAAGATGCGATTAAGCTGAATGCAAGTGCCATCGCAATTCAAACCTTTATTGGCTCGGATGGGCAAAAGGAAACGATCGAAGAGTTAAACCGAGCTGTTAACCTTGGTTCTAGATACTCTATTCCAACA
This sequence comes from Neobacillus jeddahensis, assembly GCF_000612625.1. Taxonomy (GTDB): domain Bacteria; phylum Bacillota; class Bacilli; order Bacillales; family Cytobacillaceae; genus Neobacillus; species Neobacillus jeddahensis. The sequence goes on along the minus strand of NZ_CCAS010000011.1, from coordinate 50,787 downwards.
TTGGGAGTGGTAGCTGTTGGTAAACAGATGGAACGAACCAATCAATTCTTTTTGTTAGCTACAAGAATGCTGGCGGAATTTGGTGCTCAAATAGTTAAAACCTATTACTGTGAGGATTTTGAAAAAGTTGCAGCAGCTTGTCCAGTCCCATTAGTAGTGGCAGGTGGTAAGAAATTACCAGAAAAAGAAGCCCTAAGTCTAGCCTACAACTCTATTCAAGGAGGAGCAGCAGGTGTAGATATGGGCAGGAATATTTTCCAATCCCAATACCCTGAAGAAATGATTCAAGCCGTGGGTAAGGTTGTACATGAAGGGTATTCAGATAAGGAGGCTTTTGAGTTTTACCAGCATCTCACAAACTAACTTCATTATAAAAATTTTTTTCATTGGAAGCTCCTACTTTAGAGTAGGAGCTTTCTTGTCTTTGTGATGGAATATCATTAAGGAATAAAAGTGACAAGAATGACCCATTCGCCAATAAATTAAAAATAATATTTCATGCAATTATTTATGACAAAATGCAAATGATTATTTCATATCAAGGGGGTACTTAAACTTACGTGCAGTTTATTTTAATAAGATGTCCTCCATCTGTTTAATTGAGTGCTGGCTCATGTTATAATGAATAACTTAGGATAATTCCTACGTTTACCTAAAATTGAACGGATGCCAAGTAAAGCCTCCGCATAGCGTTAAAATATGGAGGTGTAAGAGAATGAATAAACGATGGACGATTGATAAAATTAATGAATTTGTTGAGAACAATTCGGAAAGCAAATTGCTAACGACGGAATATCACGGTTTTTCTCAAAAGTTACTATTTAAATGTGCATGTGGTAGCAACTTTGAAAAAACATTAACGAAATTTAAAAATAATAACCAACGTAAATGTGACGTGTGCCAACCGCCAAAAGCGACACGATAGCGTATAGCGAATCAATGCCAATTTCTATTCAAGAGAAGTTGGCACTTTTTTTATAGAGGGAATGTATATGAATATATTTATAGAATTGGATAATCATTGGTGGCGAGATAAAGTTTACTAACAGTTAGTCAATGGATTTTTTGCAAAAAAATACATCACTCACCCATCTCATAAGGAGGGAATGCTTTGAATTCAAGAACGATAAAAGGGTATGAGAAGTTAAGAGCTATGTATGAAAAAAACTTAAGTGTGGATTTGCTGGCAGAGGATATTTATACATGTGCACTTGATGATCATTCGTTAAGAATAAAAAATGAAATGATTGAACGGGACTATGACGTATATGGGGTGAAGGATAAAGGGAAAATTACTGGCTACATATTGCGAGAAGAACTTTTTGAAGGAAGGGTTGAAGATTTTTATCGACAGTTTCGTATGGAGGATCTGATCTCTGACTCAACTTCTTTAATTGAATTACTGGATTTTCTTAGAGAAAGGAAATACGTTTTCATTCTTGAAAAGAATAAAGTGTGTAAAATTGTTACCATTGCTGATTTACAGAAACAACCGATTCGCATGTTAGCGTTTAGTCTGATTTCTTTATTGGAAATGCTTCTAATATCTTTAATAAGAGAGGCATGTTCAGAAGATAACTGGAAGGTGAAGCTATCAGAAGATAGATTAGGAAAGGCAGAGGAAATGTTAAAAAAACGGAGTGAAAAGAATGAAGCGTTAACATTGTTGGATAATATCCAATTGGGGGATAAGGGAACTATTGTTAGGAAAACGCCCCATTTGATTAAACAATTAGGATTTGACTCAACGACGAAGTGCAAGGAATTTTTCAAAAATATCGAAGTGTTGAGGAATAATACCGCCCATGCTCAAGAAGAAATTTATCATGATTATCAGGAATTAATCGATATTATTTTAGAAATAGATCGGGTATTGGATAGTCATGTAATGATTGGAAAATAAGAATAGCAATTTAACCTACCTTTGTACATAGAGATGAAATCTTTCCAGCCATGAAAGTAAATGAGCTCAAATTTTTCAAGGAATTAACTCCTGGTTATCAAAGAGATTGGGCTCGCTATATCTTTTCTGCGAAACAACAGAGCACACAAGAAAAACGAAAAGCCCAAATGGTTGATATTTTATCACAAGGGTATAAATCTGTTGATTTATTTCGTCAGAAAAAGAAATAGGACTACAAATATTTCCACATTGAATTATGTGCATCTATTTTTTTAGGAGAACAGTGACATTTACTGTTCTCCTTTATTGTTTTCAAGCTCAATTAAATAGAAGTAATATACATTATATCCCTAGTATTTCTGCTAATTTTGGTTGATCAAATCCGAGGATAACTTCCTCCTTATCCTCGGATTTGATGATGGTTGCTGGTGTAGCAGCGGCACCGAGATTAATTAGTTCATTGAGATATTGATCGTTTTTACGGATGTCTCTATCTTCATACTCAATCCCATTTTCTTTTAACCAAAGCTTTTCCGCATGACAAGGCGGGCACGTTTCTTGAGTGTAAATAATCACTTTTTTCATTTTCCTACCTCCACTTCTTTAAAGATATTGTACAATGAATTTTGTTTCTCGACCATGGATTCGATTTTTGTGGTCGGCCCTAACTCATGAATAGTAATCGGAATTGTCCCAGCGGAAAGTGCTATTCAGATTAGAAGTGTCATCGAATGCAGGCTAGGTAAGGAAGGAATAATTCAAGCTAACGAAAAATATTTATATAAGTAAGTTGGTACATTGAATGTCCCTGTATAGCTTCTAGAAGGGAGCAAATGCTTTGAAACGGAATAAAAATGTACAGTTAGCCATTTTATTGCTTTTATGCTTACTCATCATTCTAATTGTTCATGCCATTCTTCATATTAGAATTTATTTCGTATACACTACAAGTCTTGGTCCTATTTTCATAATCGGATTGATTATTATCCTAATCGCTTTACTATATTTCAAAGGGTAAAAGAAACCATGGGGACGGTTCTAGTGGTCTCACCGCATTGATAAGCGATAAGAACCGTTTGGATGTTTTTTAACTTAAATTTCATTATAAGAGTATTTGAAGTATTATTAGTGATTGCATGCATCATCCATAACTGGATGGTGTTTTTTATTTATCCATGCAGTCAAAGTCTAATAAAAAAGTAACTTAAAGCAAATGAATGGATGGTATATTGGCTAAAAGGGAAATTTTTTCTAAAACAATTGTAAACTTTTCTCAATGTTATACGTCTTGTTGCTGGGAGGACGATAATGGATGAAATAAATAAGCAAACTGAACTCAATATAGAATTGAATATTGTCTATAGATACTTACGAAAGTTGGGCATTTTAAAAGTCGATGCAGAAGATGCCGTTCAGGAAGCGGCTTATAAATATCTGCTGTACTACGATTCTATAAAAACTACAAAAATCCGTAGTTGGTTAATTCGAGTGGCGTTAAATTCCTACTATGATCAATGTCGTAAGCGTGGAAGGTACGAACTGAACGTAAACGAAGCTCTTTTAATATCTGATACAAAAGAACAACCTGAAACCATTTTTCTAAACAATGAACGGAACCGTGAGCTTGGAAAGGCCCTCACACAGTTAAAACCGTTATTTCAAGAGCTGTTGCTGTTAAAGTATCAGTCAGGACTTACATACGAAGAAATATCCAAGCTTTTAGATATGAGTGTGAGTTCAATTAAGACGAATCTATTTAGAGCAAGGAAGAAGTTAGAAAAGATGTATAAGGAGGCCATCCATGAGTGAAAATCACGAACCAAATAATGAGAAGGAAATCAATTTTGTCAGCAGTCCTTCGTTACAAAAGGCCGTCAAAAAAACAAAACGGAAACAAACGATTAAGTATGTCATCATTACGGTGGTTACTACCTCTTTATTACTGACGATTCTTTTTATGGGCAGCCAATATATCCTCACGAAAAGAATAGAGAATCAGGATATATACTACGATAGTGTTCACGGAGCCAATATTTCACCAGGAGGTACCTCCTTTAACTACAATTTATTTAGTATTACAGCAGAAACAACCTATCGAAAAACGATGGGGGATCGCTCGATTCTTTGGGATAAGAAGACGGAAAAAGTCCCTGTTTTTGGAAGAGTGGAGGTCCTTGAACGAGGAAGCGGGATGATGGAGGTCAATACGCTAAATAAGGAGGCTCATAGATACGTTCGGTACAATGATTTTAATAATGAAAGAAAAATAGATTTTTATTATCCTGGTTTGTCATATGACTATCTACCACACGAGCTTGATATCGCTACGAGCTTGGATGAGAACAAGTTAATTGAGGTAGCACTTTCGTTTAAGGAGCCGATGACGATAGCAGAGGCAGCTAAGCAGTTGGGACAGGAAAATGTCAATTGGCTGTGGGTCGATACCTCGACAGCTGCGCAAATGGAAAGGATGGAACGCACGCTGGATCAGGACAGTGTGAAGACGAAGGGCGGGGGTGGCGCCTTTGGGTTCGATGTCGTGCCTGGACAGTCCTTTTCTGACAATAACGGGAAATGGTTTGTCGAGACTTTAGAGCTGTTGAAGAAAGAAGGCAGCCATAAAAGTTCTGTGCAAGAGGCATTAAAGGGGATCAAGGAGAATTCAAAAGCTACTAATGGCAACCTTCGTTTAAATGGGGCTGTCGTTACTGGTACGCCAGCAGAGTTGAAAAGGTTTCAGAAGCTTGATTTTATCCGGGCATCTGTTTTAGGGGCGACGATTGATAAATATTAATTGTTGATACTCCCAACAATGGTCGAAATCACCTCAACAATATTCGTTTCTCTTTTTCAGAGTTTATTGTAGGTTTCTTCTTATTTTTTGTATAAAATAGAATAGTAAATAAAACAGAAAAGGTGAGAACATGAGTCAATTATCCGAGTTTGTATCCAGTAATCACGATCGAAATGTCGAGGAATTAAAAGAATTACTCCGTATTCCCAGCGTCAGTTCCTTATCTGAGCATAAAGAGGACATCCAAAAAGCAGCTTCATGGATCGCCAATAAGTTAAAAACCATTGGTATGGAACATGTTGAAATCACCCAGACAAATGGTCATCCGATTATATATGCGGACTGGCTTCATCAAGAAAATGCACCGACTGTCTTAGTATACGGTCATTATGACGTACAACCCGTTGACCCGATTGATTTATGGGAAACCCCTCCGTTTGAGCCAGACATTCGAGATGAAAAGATTTTTGCCAGAGGGGCAACAGACGACAAAGGGCAGACATTCTTACATATTAAAGCAGTCGAAACACTACTGAAATTAGAAAATAAATTACCAGTAAACATAAAATTTTGCATCGAGGGAGAAGAAGAAATCGGAAGTCCACATCTTCCGCAGTTTTTATCCGATAATAAAGAAAAATTAGCCTGTGATGTGGTGGTCATTTCCGATTCTGATATGTGGGATAGAGGAGTTCCTGCCATTACCTATTCGTTAAGAGGATTGTGTGCCCTGGAATTTTCTCTTAAAACGGCGAATACGGATTTGCATTCCGGCATGTTTGGCGGGGGAGTTCAGAACGCCAACCATTTATTGGTGCAGCTGCTTTCTACTCTTCATGATGAAAACGGAAAGGTAAATGTTGCTCAGTTCTATGATGATGTTTTAGAATTGACTGAATTTGAAAAGGAACAAATTAAAGCATTGGGCTTTGATGAAGAAAAATTAAAAAAATCATTAGGGTTATCGGATTTGACTGGTGGGGAAAACGATTTTCCTTACTCTGAGAAAATCAGTTCTCGGCCAACATTAGAAATAAATGGCTTATGGGGTGGATTTCAGGGGGAAGGCACAAAAACCGTCATTCCGAACGAGGCACATGCCAAAATAACCTGCCGACTAGTCAACAATCAAAATCCTGAAAAGATCCAGGGCTTAATCAAAAAGCATATTGAAGAACATGCACCAGAAGGATGCACGGTAAAAGTGACGCTTCAAGATACAGGTAATCCATTCTTAACGCCGATTGACAGTCCGATGATTCAAAAAGCGGCTCGAGCGTATGAACAAGTTTATGGGAAATCACCTGTTTATAAAAGAGAAGGTGGCTCGATTCCGATTGTATCGGATTTCAACCAGGCCCTACATGCTCCCGTAGTCTTAATGGGATTCGGTTTGCCAGATGAAAATCTTCATGCACCGAATGAACATTTTAACTTGGAAAACTTTGATAAAGGGATCTTAACGATTTGTTCCTTTTTAGAACTGATGTAAATAGGAAAACAAAGGAGGGATAGCATCTCACCTTTTTCCAGCTTGTCGAGAAAGGTATTTTACTCATCGGTTCGTGGTTTATCTGGGACCGCCGCTTCAAAAAAAAGCATGGTCAGCAAGTGCCTGAAGGCTTTGTCCGTACAAATGAAGTGTCAATCGATCCGACCACAAAGAAAAAATTAGTTGTTTATTTTAATGCGGCTACGAATGAACGGTTTTATAAGGAAGAATAATTTACTAGTTTTCATACAAAATGAAATAAAAGAAGTTACCACGAATCGTTGAGAATAGGTACAAAATGCAATGGAAGATCCTACAGAATTACTAACAATTCTGTAAATATTGAAAAGGTGTACTATTTTCGGTACACCTTTTTGTCTATAATGGGATTAGGCAGGATAATCTGTAAAGAGGTAAAAAAAGTGGGCAAAGACGTTTGCAAGCTTAATAAAAAATAATAACTAATGTTCATACCACAGGGGGAGTTGCAATTATGGTACATAGCAGCAAAATAGTAGACTGTACAATCCGTGATGGAGGGTTAGTAAACAATTGGGATTTCAGTATCGAATTTGTTCAAGACTTATATAATGGACTAAGCAAAGCTGGAGTGGAATATATGGAAATTGGCTACAAAAATTCTGCTAAGCTTCTTAACGCGACTGAGCCTAATCCATGGAGATTTCTTGATGATCATTTCCTAAAAGAAATCATTCCGGAGAAGAAGTTCACAAAGCTATCGGCTCTAGTAGATATTGGTCGTGTGGATCCAAATGACATCCTGCCACGTGAGCAAAGTGTATTGGATATGATTCGGGTGGCATGCTATATCCGTGAAGTGGATAAAGGTTTAGAGCTTGTACAAATGTTTCATGATTTGGGCTATGAGACTACACTCAACATCATGGCTTTATCCAGTGTGCCTGAACATCAGCTGATTGATGCAATGGAAATGGTAAAAGAAAGCCCTGTAGATGTAGTGTATATTGTTGACTCCTTTGGAAGCTTGGATCCTGCAGGTATTGCGCATCAAGTGAAAAAATTCCAGACGATGCTCCCTAACAAACAGCTCGGGAACCATACCCATAATAATATGCAATTAGCGTTCGCCAATACATTGACTGCGTATCAAAATGGAGTAACCTTCCTAGATTCATCTGTTTATGGTATGGGACGTGCAGCAGGTAATTGTAACACTGAACTTCTTGTTAGTTATATACAAAAATCAAGCTATGAATTGAGGCCGATTCTTGGAGTTATTGAAAAGCACATGGTCGAAATGAGAAATAAGTGGGAGTGGGGCTATATCATTCCTTACATGATTTCTGGTGTCCTGAATGAACATCCACGTGTGGCGATGGCTTATCGTAGTAGCGATGAACGTGACCAGTTCGTCAAATTTTATGATAAAGTTACAACGCCTGAAGCCACTTTAGCAACTGCATCGAAGTAGTTTAAATGATTTAACCGCCTATGGGCGGTTATTTTATTATGGTACGATAGAGAATATACGAATCACGTTACTTTAAATACATTTAAGAGGAAAAGGATGATGTATGATGAACAAGCAGCTCCCGCCTGGCCAATTCGAAACAGAAAAATGGCCTATACTGCACAAAGGGGATGTTCCTATTTTTAATAGTGCCACATGGAATTTCAGACTGTTTGGTGAGGTAAAGGAAGAAAAGGTCTTATCCTATAATGAATTCTTGAAGCTTCCGAAGACCATTTCAACCGTTAACATGCATTGTGTGACCACTTGGTCTAAATTTGATACCACTTTTGAAGGAATTGCACTGAGAGAGTTATTAAAATTTGTTGAGATCGATAAAGAGGTAAAATACATTAAAATTTACGGTTACTACAATGGAGACAGATTTGGTTATTCCGCAAATCTACCGCTCGCGCCTCTATTAGGGGACGAATCATTGTTTGTATACCGTTGGAAGGATGAACATCATGATTGGCAGGATATTGATCCTAAACATGGTTATCCACTAAGGTTTATTCCACCAGAAGTATTTTATTTATGGAAAGGCTCCAAATGGGTGTCGGGGATTGAGTTTATGAAAGAAGACGAAGCCGGTTTTTGGGAAGAGTTAGGCTATTCGATGACAGCCAATCCATTTAAAGAAGAACGGTACCGTTAGTATCAATTCAATCTACAATACTAGAACAATACGTCACTGACGAATTAGTCTCTTTTTTAGCTACAAAGCAGGAGAGTTTACTATTATTTTGTATTTTTGTTCTCTTCCTACTTTAATTATAGCATATAAAAAATGGTAAAAATAGACTATTTATTCCCATTTATTACTGGTAACATCAATAGAACATTGATGGATAGGAGAGATGTAGAATGAGTTCTTTGGCTCTCAGTTTTCAGGAAATAGATAAGACGCAGCTTTTGCTCGTTGGTGGAAAAGGGTTGAATTTAGGGGAATTATCAAAAATTCAAGGAATACAAGTACCAGAAGGATTTTGTATTACAACAGTGGGATTTCAAAAAGCCATTGAACATAACGAAACATTTCAAGCATTGTCGGATCAACTAACACTGCTAAAGGTAGAGGATCGAGATCAAATTAGTGAAATTAGCAGGAAGATTCGACAAATCCTAATGGAAGTTGAAATTCCTTCCGATGTTGCGTGCTCAGTGGCAGATTATCTCTCTCAGTTTGGCGAAGAACATGCGTATGCAGTGCGTTCTAGTGCGACCGCTGAAGATTTACCACATGCCTCTTTTGCTGGTCAACAAGACACCTATTTAAATATCATCGGAAAGGAAGCGATCTTGCATCATATCAGCAAATGTTGGGCTTCCCTATTTACGGATCGTGCCGTGATTTACCGTATGCACAACGGATTTGACCACAGCCAAGTATATTTATCCGTTATTATTCAACGGATGGTGTTTCCACAGGCTTCAGGAATTTTATTTACTGCTGATCCGATTACCTCCAATCGAAAGTTACTATCAATCGATGCCAGTTTTGGACTCGGAGAAGCACTGGTCTCTGGCTTAGTATCTGCTGATTGTTATAAAGTACTGGAAAATAAAATCGTCGATAAAAGGATAACAGGTAAAAAGCTAGCTATCTATGCACGAAAAGAAGGCGGAACAGACACCGTCCCGATTGATCCTGATCAACAAAAGACTCAAACACTAACTGACCAACAAATTATTGAACTGGCACGCATTGGAAGACAGATCGAATTCTTTTTTGGCTGCCCACAAGATATCGAATGGTGTTTGGTTGATGCTACATTTTATATTGTTCAGAGTCGGCCAATCACGACGCTTTTCCCGATCCCTGAAGCGAATGATCTAGAAAATCATGTCTATTTATCTGTCGGTCATCAACAAATGATGACAGACCCCATAAAACCATTGGGAATGTCTTTATTCCAGTTAACATCCTTCGGACCTAGGTTTAAAGCTGGTGGAAGGTTGTTTGTTGATGTCACACATATACTGGCTTCTCCTGACAGCAGAAATATGTTATTAAAAAACATGGGACAACACGATCCACTCAGTAAAGACGCACTTATGACCATCGTCGAGCGAGAAAATTTTATAAAATTGGTACCAGATGATGAAAAAACTCCGAGTCCCAGCAAAAACAATACAGATATACAATCAGAAATCGAAAACAATCCGACAATTGTTCATGAGTTGATAAAACGGAATCAAGCATCGGTAGAAGATTTAAAGCGAAACATCCAAATGAAATCAGGAATAGATTTATTGGATTTTATTCTAGAAGATATCCCGCAATTAAAGAAGATTTTATTTGATCCACAGAGCACCGCGGTATTTATGGCAGCTATGAACGCTTCGTCATGGATTAATGAAAAAATGGAGAAGTGGTTAGGGGAAAAAAACGCTGCAGACACGCTTTCTCAATCTGTACCAAACAATATTACTTCGGAAATGGGTTTAGCATTATTGGATGTCGCAGATGTGATTCGTCCTTATCCGGAAGTAATTGAGTATTTACAGCAAGTAAAAGATGATAACTTTTTGGATGAACTGGATATGTTTGAAGGTGGACAAAAATCCCGCGACGCCATAATAGTTTATCTCAACAAATATGGCATGAGATGTGCTGGAGAAATCGATATTACTAGAAGTCGTTGGAGTGAAAAGCCAACTATACTTGTCCCTTTGATTCTCAGTCATATCAAAAACTTTGAGCCGAATGCTAGCGAGCGGAAATTTGAGCAAGGGCTTTGTTTTGCCTTGAAAAAAGAACAAGAGTTAGTAGAACGATTGGAGCAATTGCCGGATGGTAAACAAAAGGCCAAAGAGACAAAACGAATGATTAGCAACATCCGGAATTTCATAGGGTATCGTGAATATCCAAAATACGGCATGGTCAATCGCTACTTTGTTTATAAGCAGGCATTACTGAAGGAAGCTGAAAAACTCGTACAAGAGGGCGTTATTGAGGAAAAAGAAGATATATACTATCTCACTTTTGAAGAGCTTAGTGAAGTCGTAGGCACAAGAAAAGCAGATTACCAGATCATCAGCAAACGAAAAGATGAGTACAAATTTTATAAAAAGCTAACTCCTCCACGTGTTATCACGTCTGATGGTGAAATCATTGCAGGGGCGTACAAACGAGAAAATTTACCAGCCGAAGCGATCGTAGGTCTACCTGTTTCTTCTGGAGTGATAGAGGGACGAGCTCGTGTTATCTTAAACATGGAAGATGCTGATCTAGAAGATGGAGATATATTAGTCACTTCTTTTACTGATCCTAGTTGGACACCGTTGTTTGTATCCATAAAGGGCCTAGTCACCGAAGTTGGTGGACTGATGACCCATGGAGCAGTGATCGCACGTGAATATGGCTTACCAGCAGTAGTTGGAGTGGAAAATGCCACCAAACTTATAAAAGATGGGCAACGAATTCTTGTCAACGGAACAGAGGGGTATATCGAAATAGTGTAAGTGCTTACTTAGATATATCTTCTGGTGAAATAGGCGCTTTTCTTATTTTAGAAAATCCAGTTGACCTCCCAAGCTACTATGTGTTACGATATACCCATAGTAGGTAACACTTAATACCAGCACCATTGAATAGTGAGAGTCAAAAATTTATTTTTAAGAAAAATAGTTGACATTAACAACTACTAAGTATTAAGCTATATTAGTAATAAGTAATACTGAATAGCTTGATTTCCCAAAAGCTATTCAGTAAAATTTTCCTTAGTACTACGTTATACTGAATATAAGTCAGACAAAATAGGGGGGTTCTGAACATGGAAAATTTAACTGAAATGCTGAAGGGCTCACTTGAAGGCTGCGTGCTTGAAATCATTAGCCGTCATGAAACCTATGGCTACGAGATTACCCGCCTTCTTAACGAGCTTGGGTTTACTGAAGTCGTGGAAGGGACGGTCTATACCATCCTCGTGCGATTGGAAAAGAAAAAGCTGGTCAACATAGAAAAGAAACCGTCAGATATGGGGCCTCCCCGCAAGTTTTACTCACTTAATAAGGCTGGCCGCCAGGAACTTGAACTTTTTTGGAAAAAATGGGATTTTGTATCTTCGAAAATCAATGCCTTGAAATCAATCTAGCTTCATAAATTGTATCGTCCGGTATTTTTTGTTCAGCTTAATAAAGGGGGAAAAATAATGAATTTTTGGGAAAAAATAACAGGTAGTGATATGACTAAAGAAATGAAAAATTTCGAGTCGCGTGCTAAAAAACTGCCATCTGATTATCAAGCGGCATGGGAAAAAGTTAAGGCCAATCTTTGGTCGTATTCAGATTTCACTGGTCGCAACCTCATGCCAATTCTCGACGGTGTCCTTGGCCTTTTCGAAGAAACGGCGGCGGAAGGTCAAAGTGTCAAAGAGGTTTTGGGCGACGATATTAAAGGCTTTTGTTCGGCGCTGGCCGGCGAAGAAGAGGCAAAGTCTTATCGCGACAAGTGGCGTAAGCAACTCAACAGTAATATTGCCAAAAAATTGGGCAAATAAGGAGGATAAAAATGAGTATACAAGACATCATCGAAGGCAAAAAAGAGTGGCGAGCGCACATGGCGCGTGTCAAAGCGCTCCCGAAAGATTATCGTGTTGTTTACAAAGAAATTCAAAAATATCTCTTTAAGGTCGGCCCTGTCGAGCTAACCGAAGGAACGGGTTTGCTCTCGGGAATTATTGATCTTTTTGAAGATGGCGCGGCCTTGGGGAAAGGCGTGCTTGAAGTGACAGGTAGTGACGTAGCGGCTTTCTGCGACGATCTAATCAAAGATTCAAAAACTTACGCTGAAATCTATCAAGAATCTGTAGACCAAAAAGTTAACAATGCCATGAAAAAGGTTACGGATAAAACGAAGTAGAGGATTGTAAAGATTTGAATCAGCAACTTAAGAAGCGATTAGGCAAGAAATAAACTCAATATAGAATCCCGACTGAATAGTTGATAACAAATGTAAAACACCGCCTTTACTATTCAGTTATATTTTTGACTTAGTAATAAGTAGTACTGATTATCAGTCAGACTAAATAGGGGCGTATAAACAATTTAGTTCTACAAGACTCATTTTATAAGGAGGAAAAAGTATGAGCAATACAGCGATCTCTGTAAAAGGGTTAAAGAAATCCTTTAAAGATAAGGAAGTCTTAAAGGGGGTGGATTTTGAGGTGCAGCGTGGCGAAATTTTCGCACTGCTGGGTTCAAATGGAGCGGGCAAGACAACGACGGTCAACATCCTCTCGACATTGATGAAATCCGATGGCGGTGAAGTAGATATTTGCGGCCATAATGTCCAGCGCCAACCGGATCATGTTCGCCAGATTATCAGCCTGACAGGGCAATTTGCAGCTATAGACGGCATGCACACAGGAAGGGAAAACCTGGTGATGATCGCCAAGTTGCGGGGAGTTTCCAATCCCGCTCAAGTCGCCGACAATCTGCTCGCAAAATTCAGCCTGCGTGACGCGGCCAACCGCCGGGCAGATCAGTATTCTGGCGGGATGAAGCGCCGGCTTGATATCGCCATGAGCCTGATCGGGACGCCAGATGTCATTTTTCTCGACGAACCGACGACAGGTCTTGACCCTGAAGCACGGCTTGAAGTCTGGGATACAGTCAAAGAGCTTGCCGGCAGCGGCACGACCATCTTGCTGACGACCCAGCACTTGGAGGAAGCCGAACAACTGGCGGATCGCATCGCCATCCTGCATGGTGGAAAAATCATTACGACCGGTACCCTTACCGAACTAAAGGAGATGTTTCCGCCAGCGAAAGTGGAGTATATCGAGAAGCAGCCAACATTAGAGGAAATTTTCCTTGCGATCATCGGTAAAAAGGAGGAAATGTAAAATGAAAAGCAGCACAGGGGTATTACTAGGGCGTTTAATGAGCAACATCATGCGCAGCCCGGATACGATTATCACGGTGGCGATTACGCCGATTGCGATGATGCTGTTGTTTGTTTACGTATTTGGCGGCGCCATAAAGACAGGAACGGAAAACTACGTCAATTATTTATTACCGGGAATCTTGCTGATGGCTATTGCATCCGGCATCTCTTACACTGCCTTTCGGCTGTTTGGGGATGTAAAGAGCGGGCTGATGGCGCGTTTCATTACCATGCCGATCAAGCGCTCGTCGATATTGTGGGCTCATGTGTTGACCTCGCTTGTTTCTAATGGGCTTACTGTCGTGGTGGTTATCCTCGTCGCACTCATAATGGGTTTCCGATCCAGCGCTGGTATCCTGGAATGGCTCGCGGTAGCTGGAATACTAGGGCTGTTTACGCTGGCGCTGACATGGTTGGCGGTCATTCCCGGATTGAAAGCGAAGTCTATGGAAGGGGCGACAGCCTTCTCATACCCGTTGATTTTCCTGCCGTTTATCAGTTCGGCTTTTGTCCCAACCGAAACCATGCCTAAAATTGTCCGTGCGTTCGCTGAGAATCAGCCCGTGACTTCCATCGTGAATGCCATTCGTGCTCTCTTGTATGGAGGGACTGTTGGCAACGATATCTGGATCGCGCTTGCCTGGTGCGTCGGCATCATGGTCATCACTTACTTCTTCGCCATTCAAGCATTTAAACGGCAGTTACGGTAAGCATTGACTTTCCAAAGTTAGCAGAGAGATTGATTGGCGTATAGGAAGGTTTTTGATAGAAAAATAGTATGAGCCAATATATTATTCATGGCTATATGACTTTTTCCTTGTTTGAATACATGAATAGGGGACTAACCCAATGTGGCTAGTCCTCATTTTTTAGATAAGCACCTGGAGAAGGCCATCGAGGAGTTATTAAAAATGGGTATGATCAAGTAAGATTTTGGGAACATAGTATCCCAAATTATTGATTACTATATATCAATTTTTTATTGACTTAAAAATATATCACATGTTATATTGTTGTTAAATTAGTCTGATAATTCTAAAAAGATAGAAAATATAAAATTCAGTTTGATTAATATAGATTAATTTATTAATAACGATTGTCATATATTATTCGTGTGTTCCTGAATAGTAAAAGGTGGTGAGTGAAATGTAAGGGTTTACATTTAGACGAAAAGTGAGATTAAATCCCTCGTGATGATGCAAATTCAGTTTAACTAACAGTTCCGCTAAAACTACCTCAAAAGATACTTCATATACTGTCAGCCAATGCCTATTCCGCTACGATTCTTAGAAAATAAAAAAATAACAATTAATGAGGAGGAGAAATACATACAGATTTTGAGGCCCCTCAACGCAAAAAGAAAGCGTTTACTTAAAGGTGTTACTAATCGTTTTTTGGATTAAACGGATATGACTGGTTACCTAAATAGAAGAACCGTAATAGGGGGGAATAGAATGTCGGAAATTTTGGCAAAAACCCGTTTTGGTATGGTGCAAGGTAGTAGGGAAGGAGAGATTTGCGTTTGGAAAGGGATACCTTATGCGGCACCACCCATTCACTCATTAAGATTTCGTCCACCGCAAGAACCAGATTCTTGGGCAGGGGTGAGAGCAGCCAAAGAGTTTGGTCCAGCACCAGTTCAATCCGAGAGCCCAGCTATGAAATTTCTGGGTGACTCACCTGCGAATAAAGATGAGGATTGCTTATATCTCAACATTTGGTCCCCAGGTGCAGATCATAAAAGGCGGCCTGTGATGGTTTGGATTCATGGCGGTTCCTTTATGTATGGTTCTGGTTCAAGCCATTTGTATGACGGGAAATCATTTGCGGAACAAGGAGATGTAGTAATTGTCACGATCAATTATCGCCTAGGTGTTTTTGGCTTTCTTCACTTAAGTGATATTGGGGGTGAAGCCTATCAAGGGTCAGGAAATTGTGGACTTCTCGATCAAGTGGCTGCCTTAAAATGGGTCAAGGAAAATATAGAAGACTTTGGCGGAGATCCGCATAACGTAACCATTTTTGGTGAATCGGCTGGAGCTGTCAGTGTCGGTAACCTTCTATCCATGCCAAATGCAAAAGGGCTTTTTCATAAAGCTATTCTGCAAAGTGGGACTGCCAGATGCAAGGTAGCAGTTGAAAAAGCCAATGAAATGACTGAACAGCTTCTTTCTGAACTACAGGTCGATCATAACGACCTATCCGCATTAGAAAAGATACCAGCAGAAACCATTTTACAGGCGATTAAAATTTTCCCCCGAACAGCATTCGGCCCTGTTGGAGCTGGGATCACTATTTCCCCCCAACCAGAAAAAGTGCTAGAGGAAGGTTTTGCAAGCGATATTCCTGTCATCGTCGGGACGAATATGGATGAATCACTACTTTTTACGCAATTTGATCCGATCTGGGAACAACTGGATCAAAGAAAGGTAAAGACGATGTTTGAACTTTCATTCCAGCCCTTTTGGAAGAATGTATCCCAATATGTATTACAAGATAGAGAGCTAAGTAAAACGCTCTATGAAGAAGTAATGACACATTATGTATTCACCATTCCAGCGATTTTTTTTAGTGAAAGTCAAGCAAAGCATGGTGCGCCTGTTTGGATGTACCGATTTGACTATGAAAGTAAGGTGTTTAATGGGAAATTAAAAGCTTTTCATGCCCTTGAGATTCCTTTTGTTTGGAATAACTTAGTGAATTCAGAAACAGAAAAGATGACAGGTAATGATCCTCATCGTTACAAACTTGCGGAACAGATGCAACATGCATGGATTGCTTTCGCGCATCATGGTGATCCGAATATAGCGAAATTACCTGATTGGCCGAAATACGATTTGGAAGACAGATCTACCATGCTTTTTAATACAAAAAATAAAGTTGTCAATGACCCAGATCGTCAAAACCGTTTGAAGTGGGAACAAGTTTTTCAAAATAGAAAGTAAAAAAGGGGGAAATGCAATGCTGAAACGAAGGAAAAGTTTTCAAATGATCCTACTGTTTTTAGTTACATTGACGATGGTCATGGCAGGGTGTAGTAATTCTACAAGCTCAAATTCTGAAGGAAAGACGAAATCGGATAATGTTTCACAAGGGAAACCTCAACAAGGTGGTGAATTAACGATCGCCTATGCTGTAGATATTACGAACTTTGACCCCATCAAAGGGACTACAGGAAACGACCATGCACTATTATGGCCTGTATATGAACCATTAGTGAAATTCACTCCTGATATGAAACCTGAACCAGGCCTGGCGGAATCTTGGGAATTTCCAGATGAAAAGACGATGATTCTGCATCTTAGAAAAGGTGTAACTTTCCAAGATGGTACCCCCTTCAATGCAGACGCAGTGAAATTTAATATTGAACGTGTCAATTCAAAGGATTCACAAATTAGTGATTTAAAGAGTATTGAAAGTGTTGAAATTGTGGACGATTCAACAGCGAAGGTTCATTTGGCAAAACCAGATTCATCCATTTTGTTAGCCTTATCTGATCGAGGCGGGATGATGGTTTCTCCAACCGCGGTTAATAAATATGGAGCAGATTATTCGCAGCATCCTGTTGGTGCAGGGCCGTTCACAGTGTCTAATCATATTCCAAATGGACAGATAGAGTATGCCGCTTTTAAGGATTACTGGAATAAAGAACAGATTTATCTTGATAAAATGACTGTCAAAGTGATTCCTGATGCCAATTCGCAAATCAATGCCTTGAAATCCGGCCAAGTTGATTTTGTTCCGGGGGTTGCAGCACAAATCTCTTCTTCATTAGAGAAAAATCCTGATATTGTCTTAAACAGCGAAAACACTTTAGGGCATTTTATGCTTTATCTGAAAGCAAGTGTCGAACCATTTAATAACAAGGCGGTCAGGCTGGCTGTATTATATGGAATTGATCGGGAGCAATTGATTGAAGCGATTAACTTTGGGCAAGGGGAGGTTGCGGATCAGCCATTCCCTAAAGGGTATTGGGCACATGACGATAGCATTAACCTAAACTATGACCCTGAAAAATCAAAGCAGTTGCTGAAAGATGCCGGACTGAAGGATGTTTCTTTCACACTAGTAACCTATCCAATTGAATATTGGTCAAGGTTAGCCAATGCCATTAAAGGGCAGCTGGAAAAGGTAGGCATAACAGTAAAGATTGAAACATTAGAAGCCAACGCGGCGGTTCAGAAGTTTATGACTGATAATAACACAGATGCACTGACAGGCAGCTGGTCAGGACGGCCGGACCCACAAATGACGATTAATAGTCTTTACTCAAAAGATAGCTTTTATAATCCAGGGAAAATTTCTACTCCAGAACTTGAAGCCCTGATTGCTGAGGCTGCTTCCACCTATGAGCAGGATAAACGTGCTGAGCTGTACGGGAAAATAAGCAACGAGGCGATCATCCAACAAGGGATAGCCATTCCACTATTCACTACGCCGGCCACTCATGCAATGAGCAAGAAGGTCAAAGGCTTTGAGCCAAACTTGCTTGGAAAGCCAATCTTCTCAACACTTTGGGTAGAAAAATGATTCGAATGGTGAAGTGGGATGTTAGGTCCTGCTTCACTCTCTTTTAAAAGGAGGGGTAATTATGTTTTTGAAATTCCTGCTACGCCGGCTGCTTTACGTCATCCCGATGCTATTCATTACAACTCTGATCGTATTTTCGTTAATTTTACTCATACCAGGTGATCCTGTCTTGGCCATGCTTGGTGATAGTGCGACACATGAAAAAATAGCAGAATTGCGCCAACAATTAGGACTTGATCAGCCTGTGATGCTTCAATATTTTCATTGGTTAAATAATGCAATTCATGGGGATTTAGGGAGATCGATCTTTACAGGACAACATGTTGATGAAGCCTTAATGCAGACCCTTTCTGTTACAATGCAGCTAGTGGTGGTGGGGATGATTTTTTCCATTGTAGGCGGAATATTTTTTGCCGTAACCTCCATTTATTTTCCAAATAGCTGGATGGATTATGTGGCACGCTTTTTCGGAACTTTAGGTACAGCGATCCCAACCTTTTTAGTTGCCATGATCCTGATTATATTTTTTAGTTTAAAGCTTAATTGGCTTCCCGCGACTGGGTTTACTAGTCTTATCGATGGGCCGGGAACCTTTTTAAAAGGAATCATCCTCCCTGGTTTTTCACTAAGTTTAGCCGGGATTGCCGTCATTACCCGACATTTGCGCTCTTCCTTATTGGAAACCATGGATGCAGACTATGTACGTACCGCCTATTCCAAAGGAGTAAGCCGCTATCGGGCTATTTTTAAACATAGTCTTCAAAATGCGATGTTACCTGTTGTAACGACCATTGGTTTGTTATTTGGAACCGCGTTAGGAGCGACTGTTGTTGTTGAGAATATTTTTGCGATTCCAGGAATGGGTCAGCTTGTAGTGAATGCGATTGAACAGCGTGATTTTACGATGGTACAGGGGGTTGTACTTGTCATGATTGTCATGGTAATTGTCATTAATTTTATTACAGATATTGTTTATGCCTTATTAGACCCACGAATCGAATATTAGAAAGGAGCTTAAGAAATGAGTTTTAAAACCATCTTCCAACGATTAATGGCAGAAAAACTTGCTTTCATCAGTTTTATCTTTCTCGCCATTCTCGTCATCATTGCCCTTCTAGCTCCTTATATTGCACCTTATGACCCTTTCAAGCAAGATTTATCGGAAGTCATGTCTCCACCAAGTGCCAAGCATTGGCTAGGTACAGATGGGTTAGGATCTGATATTTTTAGTCAACTACTAAATGGTTCACAGACGGCGATTAAGGCTGCCTTGTTTGCGATTTTGCTTCCACTCTTTATAGGGGTGCCATTGGGGACTTTAAGCGGTTATTTTGGTGGTATTGTTGATGATATTTTTATGCGAATCATCGATGGAATTATTGCGATTCCTGCCATTATTCTTGCTTTAGGAATTACGAGCGCCTTAGGGGTTAACCTCTGGAATGCCATGATGGCGATTGGGATTATCTTTACCCCGCAATTTGCTAGACTTGCCCGAGGTCAAACGCTGCAAATACGTTCAGAACCGTATGTGGAGGCGGCAAAAATTTCCGGTGCAGGATCTGTTTGGATTATGGTGAGACATATTATTCCAAATATTTCTCCTCCTATCGTTGTTCAAGCTTCCTTTAATCTCAGTATTGCCATTTTGATTGAAACCACACTTAGCTTTCTTGGCCTGGGGGCCCAAGCTCCTGATGTCAGTTGGGGGAATTTGATTCAGCAAGGCTACAGTATGATTGACATGAATCCATGGATGATGGTGTATCCTGGGATTGCCATCCTGCTGACCATCCTAGCTGGGAACTTTCTCGGTGATGGTCTCAGGGTCGCGCTTGATCCAAAACAAAAAAGTTCCTAATAAAGGGGGGAGACCAGTTGAATACAGAAACACCAATACTAGAAGTGAATCATTTAAAAGCTTATATCCCGTCATCAAAAGGGGAGATTAAGCCTGTCAATGATATTTCATTTTCCATTAAGAAAGGGGAGATTGTAGCCTTAGTGGGTGAATCAGGAAGTGGGAAAAGTGTTTCTTCGCTTTCCATCATGGGCTTGAATGCTAGTGCCATCAAGTATCGTCCGGAAAGTTCTATCCTGTTTGAAGGACAAGATTTATTGAAATTAAAAGAAAAGGAATTACGAAAAATTCGTGGCAATGACATTGCAATGATTTTCCAGGATCCCATGTCTTCGCTAAACCCGGTCCATCCGATTGGCAGGCAAATTGCCGAATCGATCATTCTTCATAAAAAAGTTAGCTATAAAGAGGCGATGAAATTAGCCTTGGATTTATTAAATAAAGTCGGTATTCCTGATGCGGAACGACGTCTCAATGATTACCCCCATCAATTATCCGGTGGAATGCGGCAAAGAGCAATGATTGCGATAGCCCTTGCCTGTAATCCGAAACTATTAATCGCCGATGAACCGACAACCGCCCTTGACGTTACGATTCAGTCACAAATCTTAAATCTTTTACGAGATTTACAGAAGGAATTTGGTATTTCAATCCTATTAATTACGCATGACCTTGGTGTTGTAGCTGAAACCGCTGACCGCGTTCTTGTTATGTATTGCGGAGAAATTGTTGAAGAAGGTAATGTCGAAGAAATCTTTGAAAATCCGGGGCATCCATATACAAAGGGGCTAATGGATAGTATTCCATCTTTATACGGACCCTCAAAGGACATCCTCGATGCCATTCCAGGGATTGTACCGAATCCGCTTGAACTGCCACAAGGCTGTCATTTCGTGACACGCTGTGCCTTTGCAACAGAAAATTGTCACGAGGACTCTCCCACATTGAAGAAGCACACTTCAGGGAATCGTGTTGCCTGTTGGAATCCACTCATCAAGGAAGGAGTTGAGGGAAGATGACAGAGAATCAGCCGCTATTGTCACTGAAAGGGATCAAAAAACACTTCCCAGTTGGAAGTGGGCTTTTTGGTAAAAAAAATCAGTTTGTAAAAGCTGTGGACGGTGTCAATCTTGATATTTATCCCGGAGAAACGCTCGGGTTGGTTGGCGAGTCTGGCTGTGGAAAATCAACAATCGGAAGAATGGTTGTGGGGCTTTCAAATCCAACAGCTGGGGATATCTATTTTGAAGGAAAGAAACTGTCTGAATATAAAAATAAAAAAGAATTGGGTAAGAATCTGCAGATGATTTTCCAAGATTCATATTCTTCACTTGATCCTAGAATGACTGTTGCCGATATTATTGCGGAGCCCCTAGTTCTTCATAAAGCTGGAACAAAAAAAGAACGAAGAAAAAGGGTGGATGAACTACTTGAAAGAGTAGGTCTAGCTGCTTATCATGGCAGCAGATATCCGATTGAATTTTCAGGTGGACAAAGACAAAGAATTGGGATTGCGCGTGCCCTTGCCTTACAGCCAAAACTGATTGTCTGTGATGAGCCCGTTTCGGCATTAGACGTTTCCATACAAGCCCAAATCTTAAATCTATTAAAAGAAATTCAAACAGATTTGGGTCTATCCTATCTATTCATCGCCCATGGGATCCAAGCCGTCAAGCATATCAGTGATAAAATTGCCGTCATGTATTTAGGGAAAATCTCAGAAATCGCAGACAAAGAGGAACTATTTGAGAATCCACATCATCCTTATACCAAGGCATTATTATCTGCCGTACCTTTACCGAATCCCAAGCTTCGGGATCGAGACCGGATTATTTTAACAGGAGACTTGCCAAGTCCCGCAAACCCGCCAACAGGCTGTCGTTTTCATACGCGATGTCCTGTCGCCATGGAAAAATGTAAAGGTATGGAGCCAAGTCTAGTCCAAACTTCAAATGATAGTCTGACAGCTTGCTTATTATATGAAGAAGAAGTATCCACTGCAAATAAAATGATCATGTGAGTTTGTATGAAGGAAGCTTGCTACGGCAAGGGGGGAATGTATTGCCAGAAAATAATATATTACAAGGAATACGAGTAATTGATGCCTCTACGGTCTTGGCAGCCCCTTTGATCGCCAACTTGCTTGGTGATTTCGGAGCTGAAGTCATTAAAATAGAACAACCAGGTAAGGGGGATCAAACCCGTAGTTTTGGCGAAGGGACATGGAAGGTTACCAATAGAAACAAGAAAGCGATTACGTTAGATTTTAACAATGAGAAAGGTGTTCAACTATATTATCAATTAGTCGCAAAGGCTGATGTGGTGATCACAAATTTCAGACCTGGAACGTTAAAAAAATGGAAAATCGATTATTCTGATTTAGTGAAAATAAAAGAAAATCTTGTCATGATTCATTTTTCAGCATATGGAAGAAATGGTCCGTACGCAGAAAAACCGGGATTTGCTAGGGTGGCGGAATCGTTCTCCGGATTAACCTATATGACGGGTTACCCAGATCGGAAACCAATGTTCTCAGGTTATCCAATCGCTGACGCAATGGGGGGAGTGTATGGCGCCTTTTCTGTCATGCTAGCGCTTTATCATTTTAAGGCGACGGGAGAAGGTCAACTAGTCGATTTATCATTATATGAACCTCTGTTAAGAGTGATGGAAAACTACATCGCAGACTATGATCTAGAAGGAAAAATTCCTGAGCGAAAAGGTACTTATAACCCTGTTGTTGCCCCAAATGATCTATATGATACAAAAGATCATAAGTGGATGGTTATTCCTGCCTCTACGCAAAATATGTTTGAGAGATTAATGATTGCCATCGGACATCCAGAATTAGTGAAAGATCCAAGATTTCTTACCAATCAACTAAGAGTAAGTAATCGCGATCAATTAGATGAATATATCATTTCTTTCTTTTCTGAGCACACACTTGAATATTTACGTGAATTATTAGAAAAGCATGAGGTTGCCTATTCTCCAGTAAATTCGGTTGTTGACCTATTTCATGATCCGCATGTACAAGACAGAGAGAATATTATTTCCGTATTTGATTATGAATTAAATAAGGAGATAAAAATGCAAGGTATCGTACCCAAGTTTTCAAAGACACCAGGTCAAGTCAACTGGGCAGGGGCACCATTAGGATGGCATAATAACGAGATATATCAAGGTTTACTTGACCTATCAGATGAGGATATCAATGAATTAAAACAACTTGGGGTCATTTAATCTCGCATCTATAGAACATCATATTCCAGTAAGAATCATATTTTGGGAGGAAAACGATGGCTAATTTTGATGATCTACGAAACTTTATGGACACGGTACCCGAGCTTGGCGTTTCAGGCATCGATTGTATCGTATATAAGAATCATAAGTTAATTTTCCGCTATGCAGCGGGGTATTCTGATATAGAAAATCAGATTCCGATGCAGCCAGACGCTCTCTATAACATCTATTCAGCTACAAAAATCATCACATGCGTTGCAGCGATGCAGCTAGTTGAAAGAGGTAAGCTTCTTTTGAATGATCCTCTTTTTCTATACCTGCCAGAATTCAAGGAGATGAAGGTCAAAAGGGGAACTTTTGTGATTAAACCGGCAACGCAGCATATCCGAATCGTTGATCTGTTTACTATGTGTGCAGGTCTCAGCTATGAGCTTGACACTCCGGAAATGCGGAAACTTATCGCTGATACCGGCCGAGATTTTAGTACGAGGGATTTTGTTAGGGCACTAGCAAAGGAACCTCTTCTGTTTGAACCGGGCGAAGGCTGGAATTATAGCTATTGCCATGATGTTCTTGGTGCAGTCATTGAAGCCGTATCCGGAATGTCATTAGGAGAATATCTAAAGAAAAACATCTTTGACCCTCTGGAAATGGAGGATAGCGGGTTTTCCGTACCAGAGGAAAAACGCGGAAGAATTGCTCCACAGTACCAATACAGCTATGAAACGGAATCGGTCGTAAGAGTAAGCAGTGATTGTATTGGCGCCGCCGGATTAAGACATGAAAGTGGGGGCGGAGGACTAATCACGACTGCAGAAGATTACATTTTATTTGCCGATGCCCTTGCCTGCGGAGGAGTTAGCAAAGACGGCAACAAAATCATAAGTGAAAATACCATCAATCTGATGCGAAGAAACCAGCTAAAAGGACAATGCCTTAGCGATTATCGGGAAATGGTTATATCTGAAGGGATCGGATATGGGCTGGGCGTATCCGTGGTGATGGATGCTGCGGCAGCATTTAGGCTTGTTCCTGAGAACTCTTTCTCTTGGGGTGGCCTCGGCGGTGTACAGGTTTTTATCGATCCAGCTAACAGGCTTTCTTATTTCGTTGCACAGCATACGCTATACAGCCCTAAACCTCTAATGGAGCCTAAAATGCTGAACATTCTCTATTCTAGTATTTAAGATTGAATCTTAACAGTTTATTCATAAGGAATATCGCAAGTTTGAAATTTTGCTAGATTGTAAGATAGAAATTAGTTTCATGAACGGGAGGTTACGGTTATGGGGAATTTGTCAGGAAAATACGCCATTGTTACTGGCGGTGGAAAAGGAATCGGTGAATCAATCGTTAAACGCTTTTTGGAGGATGGAATGGAAGGGGTTGCGGTCCTAGAATATGATGTCAGGCTTGTGGAAAAAATGATTTCGAACCTGGGTGAAATAAGCGATAAAGTCCTACCGATCCAATGTGATGTTTCAAACGAAGCACAAGTGAAACACGCTGTTACTCAAGCTATAGAACGTTTTGGTACAGTTGACATTCTCGTCAATAATGCAGGGATCACGAAGGACAGCATGTTTCACAAGATGGCAGATGACGCCTGGGACGCGGTTTTAAATGTGAATCTCAAGGGAGCGTACCACCTCTGTAAATACGTCATCCCGATTATGCGAAAGAATGCTTACGGAAGAATCGTCAACATCTCATCAGTATCGGCATTCGGTAATCCAGGGCAGGCTAATTACGCCGCCTCAAAAGCAGGTTTAATCGGATTTTCAAAAACGCTGGCGAAGGAAGGCGGACCGAAAAATATTACAGTGAACTGTGTTGCTCCAGGTTATATAGAAACGGATATGTACAATGATGTTCCTCAAGAAATCATCGCTGAACATATGAAGCTAATTCCTTTAAGAAGACTTGGGCACCCGAATGAAGTCGCAAGTGCGGTATCTTTTCTTTCCAGTGATGATGCAAGTTTCATATCAGGTCAGTGTCTCATTCTAAGTGGAGGAGCTACAACTTGATGAACCGATCAACAGGAATTTAAGAGGAGGGTCACGAAATATTATAATACTAAAATTTTTTTAAGGTGATTAGACAAATGAATAAACATATGATCAATATACTTTGGCTTGCTAAAAGTGAATACCCGTCTGGTAGTAGTCTTACCCCTCATAAACATGAATACTATCAGATTTACTATGTTATTAGTGGAGAAGGAGATTTTATTGTAGGGAATGAAACAGTGAAAATGGGTCGGGGGATGTATCTATTTACAAGACCGAATGATATCCATGGCATCTCCAACTCACGAGATGTAGACGGAAAACCCTTACGAATGCTGGAAGTAAAGTATGTGGTGTTTGACAACGAGTTTCAAGAAAGTCTAAATCAGATTCCGATTGTCTGCCAGGGCTCAGATACTATTGAAGAAATGCTTGAGCTAGTTTTTAAAGAAGGAATTGACACACTTCCTTGGTATCTGGAAATAGCCACACATACTTTCATCGCTGCGCTATACTATATGATTCGATTTCAAAGAATTGAAATTTCGGCAAATCCCCAAAAGTCAAAGGTGGTCGATCAAATTAAAGAGAATATACAAGAAAATTATAAGAATGAAATTTCTTTGGACCAGCTTGCACAGTATGTTGGTCATAGCAAAAATTATATTTGTAAAACATTTAAAGAAAATACCGGCATGACCATCAATCTGTATCTTAATAAACTACGAATCGATAAAGCCGCAGAGTTATTGGTTAACACTAATTTGGATATAGCAGAGATCAGTAATGATGTCGGATACAATAACATCTATCATTTCATCAAGACGTTTAAAAAACTTGTTGGTACTTCACCTGGGAACTTCCGCAAAAATGAACTCAGTGGCAATGCTCTAGTGAGTTCCAAAGTTACGGCAATTGCAACGATTCCGGCTCAGCAAACGAGGAATGATGTATAGCATTCTAAAAAAATGAGGTGGAATGGATGACTGTTCTATCAGGAGTAAGAGTTTTGGATTTAACCCATTATATTGCGGGTCCTTATTGCAGCCAAACACTTGCTGATTATGGTGCGGATGTCATAAAGATTGAACGACTGGATGGGGAAGTTGGAAGAACATCTGCCCCGTTACATGGAATCAAACAACAAAGGTGGGGAACGAGTGATCGGTTTCAATATTCGAAAGCATTTCCAACAAAAGATGGGTATGTATTTTTAGGAGCCTATATAAACACACCGGAAAAAAAGTGGATCGAATTGGCTAAACTAATTGGCAAAAGTGAATGGGGTCAAAGCCATTCACCCTTCTTTCTGGAAGAAGGAAGATTCAAAAACAGAGAAATAGTCGATAAGACGATTGCTGAGTGGACGATTCAACATACAAAAGAGGAAGCTTTTCAACTTTTACAACAAAAGGGGATTGCTAGCAGTCCAGTCAATAATTTAGAAGAAGTTATCAATAATCCGCAAATCCAACATAGAGATATGATTAATACGATAAATATGGGAGATACGGATGTGCCTGTTCCCAGTGCTGCGATTAAAAGGCCAGGCATTGCTGTAATAGAGTTTACCCCACCTCCAACTCTAGGTGAACATTCAGAGGAGATTTTAGACCGATTGGGTTTTTCTGACAAAGAAATAGCGGAGTTTATCGCCAACAATATCGTAAGAATTGAAACAAATAGTAGTTTAGTTGACTGAATGACATAAATTAGGAAAAGGGCTTGGTATTATCATGAATGAGGTATTCATTCTTGATGAATCTTCTTGTTATAGATCCAAGGGCGTACCGATATTGGTGCGTCTTTTTGAGTTGTTCTTTATAAGTTGATTTTATATTTCTGCCAGTGATTGGAGCGGTTGATAGTATTTATTCCTTTATCTATCGCCAATGAACTAAACAAGTGTCCAGATAAAAGGATATACCGGCTTGAGGACCCACCACCAGACCGAATCTATTACCTAATCAAGAATCAAATGACTCAGAAACGAAAAGAAGGCTTACGAATCCTTGACCAATGTATAAAAATGCTTGAAGGATATGGCTGGGGTTCATAATTTGATTTGAGAATTTTTCCTACTAGAACATGACGGTGGTCAATTTTTTTATGGCAATCATGGAGTATTCTGTTGATGTAAAAGATATTTCAAGAGTGGCTACGAGAAAATTTGCAATCAATTTAGAGGAGGAAAAGAAGATGGCAAAAGCTGTATTTCAATTAGAACCATTAACCTGCCCATCATGCATTAAAAAGATTGAGACTACCTTAACTAAAACTACTGGTGTCGATTTAGTAAAGGTCCTTTTTCAATCCAGCAAGGTAAAAGTCGATTTTAACGAGGCACAACTAACTCCGCAACAAATAGAAACAACGATTACGAAACTCGGGTATTCGGTGTTATCTGCAAAAGTATCCTAATTAGCCTTTTCTCATCAATAGTTTAGGAGGAAAGAGAAGATGGCTCAAAGAATCCACCAGTATAAAAACCAGATAACAGCCATTTCGTTTGTACTGATTGCTGTTGGCTTTATTTTAGGATTTTTTCATCATGAAGATGGAAAGAACTTAGCGCTTCTCATCGCAACCATTTCGGCCAGTTTGCCTATTTTCACAAAAGCCTTTCAGGCCCTGCGCATGAGAGTGTTTAGTATAGAATTATTAGTAAGCATCGCAGTCATCGGTGCCGTTTTACTAGGAGAATATACCGAATCATCGGTGGTCACCTTCCTATTCCTATTTGGCGACTATTTAGAAGCACGGACTCTCGCAAAAACGCGCAAGTCACTGAAGGAATTAACCGATCTGGCACCGCAGGAGGCAATGGTCATCCGCTTTGAAACACCGATGACGATTCCAGTGGAAGAAGTGGTCGTAGGGGACCGGGTAATGATCCGCTCTGGCGGAAAGGTTCCGGTGGATGGACGGATTGTTTCCGGACAGGCCTCTTTGAATGAAGCAGCGATTACGGGGGAAGCGGTCCCAGTAACGAAGCGCCAAGGTGACCTAGTGTTTAGCGGCACGATTGTTGATAATGGCTATATTGAAATCACTGCGGAAAGAGTGGGAGATGATACGACGTTTGCCAAAATCATGGAGCTGGTCGAAGAAGCGCAAGAATCGAAAACTCCTGCGGAGAAATTCCTCCATCAATTTGCTGCCATCTATACACCTGTAGTAGTTCTCTTATCCATGCTCGTTTTGGGCGGAACAAGGGATATACATATGGCGATTACCTTTTTAGTGATTGCCTGTCCAGGTGCATTAGTGATTGGCGCTCCTGTCTCGAGCGTAGCGGGCATCGGCAATGGCGCCAAGCATGGTGTCCTAATTAAAGGCGGTGAGATCATGGACACGTTTGCCAAAGTGAATGCGATGGTTTTTGATAAGACAGGAACGCTCACAAATGGAAAACCCGAAGTTGTCGATATTAAAACCTTTAGCAGTTATGGAGAAGCGGATCTTCTCCATTTAGTTGCCCAAGCTGAGACCATTTCTGAGCACCATCTGGGACAAACGATCGTCAAAGAGGCTGAAGCGAGAAATTTTCCGATAACTAATGAGTCGAAGCAGGGGGAAGTATTGAAAGGATTGGGAATCTGTGCCACAATCAATGGGCATACGATAGCTGTAGGAAATCGAAAGCTGATGGAAAAAGAACAGATTGTGATTCTGCCTAAGGTTGGAGAATACGCTGTACATCAAGAAAAATCAGGCAGTACGGCTGTGTTTGCGGCAATTGATGGCAAATTGTCCGGGGTTATTTCGATTGCGGATCAATTACGTCAAGATGCGCCGAATGCCATAGCTGAATTGCGAAAAAACGGTATTAAGAAAATCGTGATGCTGACGGGAGATAATCGTCATACTGCTGCGTTAACAGCCCAAACATTAGCGTTGGATGAATACGCTGCAGAGTTGCTGCCAGAAGAGAAAGCGGCTTTTGTGAAACAATTAAAAGAAAGTGGGTACGTAGTAGCGATGGTAGGAGATGGGATTAACGATGCCCCGGCGATTGCAACGGCTGATATTGGTCTAGCAATGGGGAGAGGCGGCACGGATGTGGCAGTAGAAACGGCGGATGTCGTGTTGATGGCTGACCGGTTGGAGCAATTGGCACATGCGTATACATTATCGAAAGCAACGATTCGAAATATAAAGCAAAATACGTATTTTGCTGTCGTGATTGTATTGGTTTTATTAGCAGGAGTGTTATTTGGGTCTGTCCATTTGGCGTCGGGTATGTTCATTCATGAGGCCAGTGTCTTGTTAGTCATAGTGAATGCTATGAGACTGATTGGATTTCAATCGAGCAAGGACATGGTGTCTGGAGACAATAGGGAAGAGGAAAAGCGTTATAGTAGGTGAGATTGGGAAGGAAGTGGAAGGATGGCATGTGATCATACAAGTTGTCATGTTCTTGGGTCAGCATGTGTTTCTTTGGTACCGATTTTTAACCATTTGCCGGAAGAACCATTAAATGAAATCATGAAGTGTGTCACAAGTGTTTCTTTTAAAAAAGGAGAAATGATTTACAAGGCGGGAGATCTATCAGATTCCCTATATATTGTGAATAAGGGGAGGGTCAAGATTTATCGTTTGTCTGATACGGGCAAAGAGCAGCTGCTGCGGATTTTGTATCCCGGTGATTTTACCGGTGAATTAGCGCTCTTTAATGAAGGGTGTCATGAATCCTTTGCGGAAGCGATGAACGATACGCGGATTTGTTTGATTACACGTTCAGACTTACAGCAATTTCTTTTGCGCTATCCACCGATTGCCTTGGAGATTTTGGCGGAGTTTTCCCGACGGCTGGCCCAGTCGGAACGGCAGACGGCCCGTTTTGCAGCCGAAAAGGTGGAAACCAGGATTGCGTTATTCTTGGCAGAATGTCTTGAGGGAGAAGGGGACTCGAACGTGATTACTCTTCCAATGAGTAAGAAGGATTTAGCCTCTTTCCTTGGAACAACACCCGAAACGATCAGCCGCAAGTTTACGGAATTTGAGAGTGCGGGCTTAATTAAGCAACACCCACAGAAAAAAATGGAGATCCTCGATTTGGATGGTCTGTTGCTTCATTAAGCTTCACATCGGAAGGGCTTTAAGTCGTTCAAATTTTTTCTCTTTCTTCATAGGCAAGGAATACATAAAACCGCCCTCGTGTAGAACAGAAGGGTGGTTTCATTCTGTAATCATCATTATATTGTTGCCTGCATTTGCCCTACAAGTTATAGACGGAAGTCCTTCGATATTGAAATGTAGGAAATCTCGCAGCTAGTTAGTCATGATGGTCTTACTTTTAGTTTTGATGACTGCATGTTCCGGTAAAGGAAGTGTATAAGAGAATGATTGCATCGAATGGAGAAATGGTTAATACATTCAAAGTTGTGGTAAACATGCAAAAACGATAGGAGATGATCGGATGGATGAACAAAAACAAAGTTTCTATATCAATATTCAATCTAATGAGATTTTCAGAGGACCTTTCTAAACGAAGATATGGAATAACCACAGGGACGGTTCTCATGGCTTTTCTCACTTTACCATACACAAAAAAACCAGCAGAACCGTCCCCTTGGATCTTCAATTTACCACAGCTATTCCTCTATCATATTTTCTTCGTCGGATTTCGTGGATAGTACTTCTTTTTTCAAAAACCAACATAAGACAAACGAAAGGATCGCAATGACAAATGAATACATGTAAATATGCTGAAATGATTGAATGAATAATGTTTTAATTTGTGTTACTAGCCCTGTCGGTAACCCTTGAGGAACCCCCGCAGCAGCAAGACTCTTCATATTTGCTGCCATACTTTCAGGAAGCTTATCACCTAAGCTTTGTAATTTGGAGGTAAGGGTAGATGATAACAAATTTCCAAACAGACTTACTCCAACTGTAGCACCAATGGTTTGGAATAATGGAACGGTTGCAAGGGCAATTCCTTTATGTTCTTTTTCCACAGACTCCTGAACAATGAGGTTATCCCCGCCAAATAAAACGCCTAACCCAAGACCTGTTATGAAAAAGAAGATAATAATTTGAATAATGGTTGTATGAATACTCATATGAGAAAACAAGTAGAACCCAATCATTGGCATGATAAAGGCAATTCCAAATAGTTCGCGGTAGCGCACTTTTGTTAAGAGAAATCCACTTACCATAGCTGACCCCACTGCTCCTACCATCATTGGCAATGTCAGGTAGCCAGCCTCTGTTGGAGAAAGTCCCAGCACGTTTTGTGCAAAATATGGGAAGGAAGCAAATGATCCCATTAAACCGACTCCTACAGTAAAGACAATTAAAGATAAAATAAGAATGTTGCGGTTTTTAAACAAATGCAAAGGAACAATTGGTTCTTTTACCTTCGACTCGACCCAAATAAATATTCCAATCAAAATGGCCCCTAGAGAAAGCAAACTAATAATTAACGGGGACCCCCAAGTGTACCCATTATTTTCAACAAGAACAGGTGTGATCAGTAAGGAGACAATGGAAGCAACTAATAAAAATGCCCCTCCCCAATCAATCACCACTTGTTTCTTAATAGCTGTTTCACGTAACCCACTTGCCAGCAGAAGGGCTGCTATGATTCCGACAGGAATATTCACAAAGAAGATCCAATGCCAACTTACCTGATCGACAAAATATCCACCCATTAATGGCCCTAATAACATGGGAATAAACATAATCGGTCCCATAAATCCTTGGACTTTTGCTCGCTGCTCAACTGGAAATAGATCACTTGAAATGGTCATCGCAAGCGGCATTAAACCTCCCGCTCCCAACCCTTGAATCCCACGTCCAATCAGGAGAAGGGTCATAGAATTTGATAACCCGCAGACAATGGATCCAGCTATGAAAAAGGCCATACTCGTTAAATATATCTTTTTGCGCCCCATTAAATCCGCTAATTTCCCCAATATTGGCATGAATGCGGACATGGTTAACATATACACACCTCCGACCCATCCATACATCGCTAATCCGCCTAAATCACGAATGATTGTCGGCATGGCTGTATTCACAACTGTTTCATCCAACTCCGAAAAAATCAGTCCGATGATTAAACCCATCATCACCAGAATTTTATTACTCTTATCAGCTAAAACTGGTTCTTTATATTTTGTAATACTCTCCATCTATATCTAATCCTTTCAACATTTGATAAACGGATTATATAGATTGTTTATGAACTAAATATGAACTAGTTGCTTGGAGAAGTTGGGGTCATTCCCCAAGCAGAAGGTTAAAACCAAACGATGATAGATCTTTGTAAATTTGGTATTTTATCACCAAACAAAATAAAAATAGGGTACAGATTAAACTGTACCCGATCTATAATCATAATTATCTGTTAATGTTTAGCTGAAACATTTAAATATTGTTCTTCTAGTGGGTGTGGATAACGAAATTGTAATGCTATACCCGTTGGTATTTCTGGTTTTACAACTACCGTATGGCACTTTTTTTGATTTTCCCGAATTCTTTCTGTTATTTGGTCTAAATATCTCCCATCATAATATGCTGGATAGCTTCGGTCAAATTGCATACATTTTCTCTCCTCTTCAGTGAGGCAGCACAGCCATCCTAGTTTAGAACCTTAGACCTGTAACTTTGCGTCCCAATCTTTCGAGAGGTTTGCCTTTATCTAGTTTGTAGTATCAATGAACTATATTCATAATACTATAAATAGTAAAAGCAAAGGATATAAATAATTCAAAAAAGTTCGACAAAAAATGATAAATTCAAGTGATTGGAGGATACAGTACCTTTTGCATCCACATCCATTCAGAAGCTCGTGTTCCATTCCCGCTTCTAGAATCAAGAGGGCCGCATTTTTTAATCGGGGGAATCGGGTTAAGCACCGAGCTGATAAATAGCCGGAAAATTCGGCTTAATTCGTATTTATTATTGGGTAGTATCTCAAAAATGCAAGGGAACCTCATTTTGATGCATTAAGGTGAACCGTATCACAAGTAAGTAGGTTCTATATAAAACCAGGATGTTGAATTCCTATAAAGAAACTCGCCAATTATGATGGCGAGTTTACTTTTATAAATACTAATAACTATGCCAATACGACTGTCATTTCGGCACGTATTTTAAGAAAAGCACTTCAAAACAGAACCCTTTAAATGAAGAATTCAATGTGTTTTTCACCTACTTCTCAAATGAGAAAGGTGTTTTTTTACTATTTAGGCATAACAGTTTTAAATTCTTCAATAGTTTCAGGAGTATTTTTACCTTCTTTTCCTTGGAATAGGTCAATATTAACGGTCACATCCATACAGCCAAGGTATTTTCCATTTTCATCACGTACTGCCATGAATTTTTGGTAAATTTGACCTGATTCTCCGGAGTGTTTTGGGAACCAAAATTCCCATTCGTCGCGTCTTCCTGAACGGAAATCATTCAACAATTTTTCAACGTGGTGAGCCACTTTTGGGTGAAGCTCTAGCACAGGGCGACCAATCGCTTCTTTACGGCGACCATGCACGCGGTTTGGATTATTTGAATACCAGCGGAAAATATCGTTGGCATCGCAAAAGCCCATTTCAAATGGCAAAAGGTTGATAATTGAATCCAAAGTACTTGCTTTAATCGCACCAGTTTCAAAATTAATCACAGCTTCAGGACTAATTAAATCTAACAATTTATCTTCAGTCATTTATAAATCTCCTTTATTAGAAAAATAATACAAATAGTAGTGAGTAAAAAAATTGCCTATTACTTTTATAATCTTTTTATTACAATTCTACTTTCAACGCACATGCTCGTCCTTTAATTGTTGCAGTGGAGCAGCTAATCCAACGTTTGAAGTCCCCCTGAAAATTCCCTCCTTAACCATCATTCACTATTCACTCGTAATTCTTATCATCTTTGATGGCGGTCGAATCTAATGATATCTACATATAGGATACGCTAAATTTTTCAGTAGTTTTGTGATATTAATCACACGAAAATCAAAAGCATCATGACGATTATATATTCCAAAACCAATACCTGCAGGGAGACAACTACTTTCCTTAATAGCTATTGAGGGGGGGGTCTTTGACGCAGCATATCTTTGGCCAAATGTTTAGGACATGCACTATATGGAAGGATGTGGCTGAAAAGGTAAGGATATCAGTGGTATTTTACCGTGTTTGGATGACATACCGTAATACAGCAGATTCCTCCGATTTTTCGACTTTGTGTGACCATGAATTTCTTGGTAAGATGAAACCTACTCAAAAATCAATTCGCCATCGGAAAAAATCTGAAAGGAATGATTTGTTATCAATCATTTACAATTAAGTTATACGAGCGAAATGGAAAAAGCGATACGTAGTGCTCATGGAGTAGGATATGAAGACTACAGAAGACATCATTCAGTGAGAATGCGAGTGGAAAAACAGCGTGAAAAGGATTATAATAAGTGCCGCAGAATGGTTGCAGATTTAGACAAACTTTTTCATTATAATAATCGCTTAAAGAGATGAATAAAAAGGGAAACCAACATAAATTAACACTGGATTGTTAATTTATGTTGGTTTTTTATGAAATATTTTTTATGATTTCTTTAGTTTCCAACAGTTACAAAAAATTTGACAAACACATACGGAAGAAAAGATTAAGGGTCTTTCCCTCCGCCTGCATTTTTTACTGCCTCCCAAATTCAAACCCAAAAAAGCACCCGATTATTCGGATGCATACTTAATAATTCCATGTAAAAAAATGGAGTATTCTCGCTGAACACATTCTCTTAACTTAATTTTTCCTTCACTTTCTAATTCTCCAACCCATTCTTCAATCTTTTTTTCATCTTCTTTTGTAGTCTTAGTAATCTCTGTTGAAAATAGATTCCCTCGACTGGCATGGCGTAGATTTTTTAATAAACCAACTTTATTCATTGGGTCATCCCCTTTATATACTATTTTCGACATAAAGGAGTTTTTCTCCTTTGAATACCAATTATTTTCTCGAGTTTTCTTATTCAGCAAATGGTGGAATAACTTAAAGTGCCATTATTATTAAATTTC
The DNA here is from genome assembly GCF_000612625.1 of Neobacillus jeddahensis. Lineage (GTDB taxonomy): Bacteria > Bacillota > Bacilli > Bacillales > Cytobacillaceae > Neobacillus > Neobacillus jeddahensis. The sequence goes on along the minus strand of NZ_CCAS010000011.1, from coordinate 15,542 downwards.
AGTTCTAAACTTCCAATAAAGGAATCCATGGCAATAAAATGAATGACTTTAGTCCAACTTTAAGTATTTATTTAGGAACTGGAGTACATGACGTGTATACTCCTTTTTATTTGAAAGATACGAATGGATGTGTTCACACTCCTTCGTCAGCCACAATTCTTTATGGTTATCGGATGATATAGCTTGAAATAATTTTTCGCTTTCGGTATAAGGAATGGCTTTATCTGCCTGACTATGGATGACGAAGAAGGATTTTCCTTTTGTGTTTTTAACATGATTGATGGGGGAAACTTCAGCGGGGTTAATTTTGAGGATCTTTCGCATCGAATGATAAACAATCGGCGTAAATGGACGTTTTGGTAGCTTGGTCCAATGAGAAAGATTTTCTTTCAAAAAAGCCTCTAAATCACAAAAGGGACTGTCGGCAATGATGACGGAAGCAGCAGGATGTTCGCATCCCGCAATAAGCGCGCTAGCAGCTCCCATACTCCAGCCAAGTAGAGCGATCTTTTCCTGATTTTTTTCCTGAATGGCAAAGTCAATCGCCGAATATAAATCGTGCCTTTCAAAATATCCGATTCCTGTGGTTTTCCCCTTGGATTTCCCGGCATTGCGGAAATCAAACATCAGCACATTATACCCTTGTTCTGAAAGAACCTTGGTGAGCTGCAGTCCTTCAATCCTTTCCATGGCCCGTTCGTTCATATAACCGTGTGCAGTGATGACCGTTTTCTTGCTTTGCTTTGAAGCAGCTGGAATCCACCAGCCAGACAGCATTATTTGATCTTTTCGGCTGAAAAATTCAATATCTTCGAATTCAAGACCGTATTCTTTTGGTGTTTTCGTGGTTTTTGCCGGGAAGGGATGTGTTAGATACATTCCGATGCCCAGAGGGGCAAGAAAAAATAAAGCGGGAGCAGCCAAAAGCGGTTTCCACAGAGACTTACCTTTTTTCTCCTCACTCAACATCAACTCCTCCTTCCATTTAAAGTTATCGATGCTTTATCATATGTAGCTCAACAGAAAAATGAAAAAATTCTAAATTCCCATTTTTGAAAAGGGAATATTTTTCGAAGTATGAAAATAACTTATTTAAAGTTTATTGAATCTGAGCCTTAATGAGAACCTACTCAAAATCTGAGTAGGTTCTTTGGAGTTTTCATCTGTTTTAACGAATAAAAATAGATTTATTTACGTACTAGGCTATTGAATGGTAGAATATGCTCCTACATGAAGAACTCTTTGAATCGCCTTGACGATCAAATCAGGATCCTCAATGTGAATATTGTGGCCCCCATATAAATGAGCGACTTTCTGTTATTATTGTAGATATTTCAAAGTAACATCAAGGAGGAAAAATATTTGAATTATATAAGTGGTCTGCTTTTAGACTTTGATATAGATCCCACCATCGCTGGGTATCTTTCTGTTATGATTATGATTCTATTTATATCGATAATCTGTGTTGTAGCGCATTTTATCACGAGAAAAGTAGTAATTAGGGTAATAACTCATATTGTGAAAAATAACAAATTCACGTGGGATAATATACTCTTGGAGAGAAGGGTTTTTCATAAATTAGCGCATTTTGTTCCTGCAATCATTATTTATTTGTTTTCACCAACCTTTCCAAGCTATCAGAATTTGATAGAAAAGGGTGCAATTGCCTATCTAATCATTATAGGATTACTGGTGTTGAACCACTTATTAAGTGCGATTAATGATATTTATCAAACCTATGAAATATCTAAGACCAAGCCAATTAAAGGGTACATTCAAGTAATTAAAATTATTGTAATAACATTTGGGGTAATATTGGTGATTGCGAACCTGTTCGGAAAGAGTCCACTTGTTTTTCTAAGCGGGATTGGTGCTCTCTCGGCAGTACTAATGTTGGTTTTTAAAGATTCGTTATTAGGACTTGTTGCAGGGATTCAATTGGCTTCCAATGATATGGTTCGGGTTGGTGATTGGATTGAAATGCCGAAATACGGGGCAAATGGAGATATTATTGATATTTCTTTAAATACAGTAAAGGTACAAAATTGGGACAAAACGATTACCATGATTCCAAGCTATGCTATGATATCCGATTCTTTTATAAATTGGAGAGGGATGCAAAACTCTGGGGGTCGACGGATCAAGCGATCATTATTTATTGATGTAACAAGTATTTCATTTTGTACCGGGGAAATGATGAAGAAATTTTATACAATCGATCTTCTCTCGGACTATATGATCGATCGGGAACGTGAAATTGAAGAGTATAATACTCAGAACGATATTAATCGGAGCAATCCAGTGAATGGAAGGTCCCTTACCAATATCGGTGTATTTCGGGCTTATATCAGCACTTACATGAAACTTCACCCTAGAATTAATCAAGAAATGACCTTGTTGGTTAGACAGTTAGCGCCAACAGAACATGGGCTGCCACTTGAAATCTATGCATTTTCAAATGATATAGGATGGGAAGTATACGAATCGATACAAGCAGATATCTTTGACCATCTTTTCGCCGTAGCCCAAGAGTTTGGACTTCGCTTATTTCAGAATCCATCAGGTCATGATTTGAAAATGATGGTGGATGATTCAAGAATGGAAGTAGTGAAAGATAGGACCTAGTGCTTTAGGGTCTGACCCCCAGCATGTTAACTCTTTAGCATGCTTTAGGGTCTGACCCTTTTTTCTGGTCAAACAGACAGGCGAGGGGATTGATTTCATACCGACCAATATTTTTTATGATCAAGTTTACTAGATAATTTATGAAAATGGAATCAAGGATACTATAGACAAGTCTATAGAAAGGTGGATAAAGATGCGCTTTTTATTATTATTAATCATCATTATTCCTGCGATGGATATAGGAGTTTTGCTGTTTTCTGGTAAAACGATGGGTGTGTTGCCGACATTAATTTTAATTATTCTAACTGGGGTAATTGGAGCTTATTTAGCGAAAAAAGAAGGGCTGCAAGCCATACGCCGAGCACAGGAGGAACTGAGCTACGGACAAATTCCAGGTGAAGCGGTTTTAGATGGCATATTTATATAAACGGGTTCTTTTATAGATGGCTCTTAAATATGAATATTTTCCCTTTGATTGTGAAGATTCTGTGAAAATCTTTTAAAATACTTTCATATATATTTTTTAGATTTTATAATACCCATATAGGTATACTACCCACTGGGGTATATCTAAAAAAAAATACCATTTATAAAGAATGAAATTACCATATAAAAATTTGGAGGGAAAAACATGACACAAAAAATCATCATCGTGGGTGGAGTAGCTGGTGGAGCAACAGCTGCAGCAAGATTAAGAAGAATTAGTGAAGAAGTGGAAATCATCCTAGTGGAACGAGGAGAACATATTTCTTTTGCTAATTGTGGATTACCCTATTACATTGGTGAAACGATCAAGGACAGAGAAAAATTAGTAGTGCAAACGGTTAAAGGAATGTCAGAACGTTTTAACCTTGATATTCGCAATTTAAGCGAGGTAGTAAACATACATCCTGAAGCCAAAAACGTAACGATAAAGAATGTAAAAACTGGAGTAGTGTACGAGGAATCCTATGACAAGTTATTATTATCACCAGGAGCAAGACCGATTGTACCCCCTATTCCAGGATTAAATGAAAATCAGACATTATTTACGTTAAGAAATATTCCTGATACAGATAAAATTAAAAACTATGTTGATTCTCATCATCCTAAAAAAGCTGTAGTCATTGGTGGAGGATTTATTGGGATTGAAATGGCTGAAAACTTGGCAGATAGAGGAATAGAAGTGACGATCATCGAAAAGAGTAATCAAATTATGGCCCCAATCGATATAGAAATGGCTAGTATTCTCCACACGCATGTAAAAGAAAAAGGTGTGAAGTTAATTTTTGAAAATGGTATCGAGTCATTTTCCGACCAAGGAAAGAAGGTTAATCTCTCTGATGGAACAGAAATCGAAACAGATATGACCATTCTTTCTATCGGTGTCAGACCGGAAAATGAATTAGCCAAAGTTGCCGGATTGGAGTTAGGAGAGCGTGGGGGAATCGTGGTAAATGAATTTCTTCAAACTTCTCATGAGGATATTTATGCAGTTGGGGATGCGGTAGAGGTTGTCGATTATATAAGCAGTACAAGGGCAATGATTCCACTTGCAGGACCAGCTAATCGTCAAGGACGCATGGCGGCAAATAATATGATGGGCAAAAAAGAAAAATACCAAGGAACATTAGGTACTTCGATTGCGAAAGTTTTTGATTTAACGGTTGCAGCAACAGGCAACAATGAGAAAATATTGAAACATTTAGGCCTTTCGTATGAGGTCGTTCATATTCATCCAAGCTCACATGCAGGGTATTATCCTGGTGCAGCACCAATTGCTTTAAAATTAATTTTTGATAAAGAAACTGGAAAAATCTTTGGTGCACAAGCGGTTGGAGCTGATGGGGTTGATAAGCGCATGGATGTGATTGCTACTGCTATTAAAGGTGGATTAACGGTCGAAGATTTAACCAATCTTGAATTGTCTTACGCACCACCATATTCTTCAGCAAAAGACCCTGTGAATATGGCTGGATATGTGGCTTCTAATATCATGGAAGGCGAATTGGAAACAATACAATGGCATGAAATAGATGAAATTGTTGCTGGGGGAGGACTATTAATTGACGTTCGTGAGCCAATGGAGCGTGAGTTTGGATTTATTAAAGGATCCATTAATATTCCATTAAATGATTTAAGATGTAAAATGATTCAACTGCCACATGATAAACCAATTTATGTTTCATGTCAGGTTGGCTTAAGAGGATATCTGGCAACACGCATCTTAAATAAAAGTGGGTTTAAGGCAATGAATTTAGATGGAGGATGGAAAACATATTCCTCTGTATTTGGAGGTAATCTAAACAAAAAGGTTGAAACAACAAACGACCGTGGGGAAACAGTTATAGAATAAAAATGAGATAGGATAAAAGTATATGATTTTATTATTTACATTTCAAATCCTTCTTTGACCGCCTTGTAGATTGCAGTCTTTTTCTTCTAATTTATTTTCAAATTAGATTATTGACAACATACCTATAGGGGTATATTATAGAACTTGTCAATGATATTTTTAATTTTAGCCGGTAACATTTTAATCAATATTTTATGTAATCAAAGCCATTTTCTTTTGTAGGACAGACCTTGAAAATAGAAATTAATTGATAAAGGAGGCAAAAACAGTGGAATACAATGATCAAATGAAAAATAGAGTAAAACGGATTGAAGGACAGTTACGAGGAATTTTAAAAATGATGGAAGAAAACAAGGATTGTAAAGAAGTTATCACCCAGTTATCAGCAACTAGAAGTGCCATCGACCGTACTATTGGAGTTATTGTTAGTTCCAATTTAGTGGAATGTGTTCAAAATGCAAATGAACAAGGTGAAAAAACCATGGAAGAATTAGTACAAGAAGCTGTTAATTTGCTAGTAAAAAGTCGATAAAAAAGGGTTGACACCCTCTTTTATTTTTACTATTATAAATACCCATAGGGGTAACGGTAATCAACTTTAAAACGGATATTTTTTTGATTTCATTAATACCTATATGGGTATTAATGAAATCACATCTAGGAGGTTCATAACATGACTGAAAAGAAAAAAACAACCATTGTCTTATTTAGTGGAGATTACGATAAAGCAATGGCGGCCTATATCATTGCAAATGGTGCAGCTGCTTATGATCATGAAGTAATCATTTTTCATACGTTTTGGGGATTAAATGCCTTGCGTAAAGAAGAAAACATTCCAGTAAAAAAAGGCTTCATGGAAAAAATGTTTGGAAAAATGATGCCGAGAGGCGCTGATAAAATGGGCCTTTCTAAAATGAACTTTGGAGGATTCGGTCCGAAAATGCTCAAAGATATTATGAAAAAGCATAATGCTCTTGGCTTACCGCAATTAATCGAAATGGCGCAAGAACAGGATGTAAAACTTGTAGCATGTACCATGACGATGGACCTGTTGGGTCTTAAGGAAGAAGAACTTCTAGATCACATTGAATATGCTGGAGTTGCCGCATACTTAGCAGATGCACAGGAAGGTAATGTGAATCTGTTTATATAAAACTTATTGATAGGGGAGATTCCCCCTACATCGAGGAGGAAAGCAAATGGAATATGTAAATTATCTTGTTATCGTAGTAATTCTATTCTTTCTAATGAAACGCTTTTTGCCAACTAAAGGTGTTAATACTATTTCGACAATAGAATTGAAAACAGAATTGAATGACAAAAACAAACAATTTGTTGATGTCCGTACACTTGCAGAGTTTAAAGGAAATCATATTAGGGGTTTTAAAAATATCCCCCTTCATCAGCTTGACCAAAAAGCAGAGAAAGAGCTTTCCAAGGAAAAAGAAGTAATCGTGATTTGTCAAAGTGGGATGAGAAGTGGGCAGGCAAGTAAGGTCCTAAAAAAATTAGGATTTTCAAAAGTAACAAACGTCAAAGGCGGCATGAGTGCTTGGACTTAAACCATCATAACAGGAGGAACATGAAGATGAAACAAATGACAGCAAAAGAGGTTGAAACATTATTAAACGAAGGAAAGAAATTAAATATAATAGATGTGCGTGAAGTGGATGAAGTTGCAGCTGGAAAAATCCCAGGTGTCGTAAACATTCCATTAGGATTAGTTGAGTTTCGCATGCATGAATTAGATAAATCAAAAGAGTATATCATGGTATGCCGTTCAGGAGGCAGAAGTGGTCGTGCCTCACAATTCCTTGAAAGCTATGGATTTAACGTGACCAACATGATGGGTGGTATGCTTGCTTGGGAAGGTAAAGTGGAATAAATTTTTTAACAAAAACAATCCCCTTGTGGGTATAAATCAGGAGGTCCAACATGGATAACATAAAAGCAAACGGTATTTTAGATGCAAAAGGATTAGCATGTCCGATGCCTATAGTAAAAACAAAAAAAGCAATGAATAATCTGGACGCAGGGCAAGTATTAAAAGTGCAAGCGACAGATAAAGGGTCCAAAGCGGACATGAAAGCCTGGGCTGAAAGTGCCGGTCATCAATATTTAGGGACAATTGCAGCAGGCGAAGTATTAAACCATTATCTTCGTAAATCTTCTGACGAGGATGCCACTGAAAAGAAACATCCAAATGTTATCAATAATGAAGATCTTGAGCAAATACTTGGATCAAATGAAAATATCGTAATTATCGATGTTAGAGAAGCTGCAGAATACGCTTTCAACCATATTCTGAGCGCCATCTCCATTCCATTAGGTGAGTTGGAAGACCGATTGAATGAATTAAACAAACAGGATCAAATTTTTGTGGTTTGCCGGACAGGAAACCGCAGTGATCTTGCTGCACAAAAATTAACTAAAAAAGGTTTTACAAACGTTATGAATGTTGTACCGGGTATGAATCAGTGGACTGGGAAAACAACAGGTATCCATAAATAATGGAGGAATGGATAGGAATTCCATTAAATCTGAATTTTAAATCAGCCTATTTTTTTAAATAAAATAATACGGTAGGGGGTAATTGGTAGATGACTATAACTGGGATGACTTCAAAAGAGGTAACGAAAAAGATTTTTGATAAAGAAGAGTTATTTATTCTTGATGTACGTAATGAAAGTGATTTTAAAGATTGGAAAATTGAAGGAGAAAACTTTGAGTATTTAAATGTTCCCTATTTTGAATTGCTTGATGGTGTAGAAGAAATCATTAAAAAAATCCCTACTGATAAAGAAGTATTGGTCGTTTGTGCAAAGGAAGGTTCATCGGTAATGGTGGCAGAAATGCTTTCTGATGCTGGGTTAAACGTGTCCTACCTTAAGGGTGGAATGAAAGCATGGAGTGAACATTTAGTACCGGTAAAAGTGGGAGACCTAAATGATGGAGGCGAAATTTTTCAGTTTGTTCGAATCGGTAAAGGCTGTTTATCCTACATGGTGGTGTCAAACGGGGAAGCAGCATTGATCGATGCAACACGCATGACAAAAACCTATTTTGACTTTGCTGAAAGAATCGGTGCGAAATTGACTCATGTATTTGATACACACCTTCATGCGGACCATATTTCTGGTGGACGCTTAATTGCAGAAAAAACGGGTGCAACCTACTGGCTTCCATCAAAGGATGCAACAGAAGTAACCTTTGGATACCAACCATTAGAAGACGGTAATGACGTAATAATCGGAAATACGATTATAAATATTCACGCAATGTATTCTCCAGGTCACACGATTGGTTCCACGTCCTTTGTAGTAGATGAAAAGTTCCTGCTTTCAGGTGATATTTTGTTCATTGATTCAATCGGAAGACCGGATCTAGCAGGTAAGGCAGAAGACTGGGTAGGAGATCTAAGAGAAACTCTTTATATACGTTACAGAGAAGTATCAGAAGAACTTATTGTTCTACCAGCACACTTTATGATGTTGGATGAGTTAAATGATGATGGAAGTGTGTCAGAAAAATTAGGGACATTGTTTTCTAAAAATCATGGTCTAAACATTGAAGACGAAGAAGAATTCAGAAAAATGGTAACGGAAAACTTGCCACCGCAGCCAAACGCTTATCAAGAGATTCGTCAAACCAATATGGGAAAAGTCAACCCAGATATTGAACAACAACGTGAAATGGAAATCGGTCCAAACCGTTGTGCTATTCGTTAATGGTAAAAAGGAGGGATTAGTTGAAAATAGTGGATGCCAAACTTGGCATGTCCCACGCCGATTGTACAAACAAAAAAGGGTAAAACGAAAAGGGAACCAATGAAGGTTCCCTTTTCAAAAGAGGAGGACAACATGGATAGTGGCTTACTGTTTACGATCTTCCTAATTGGATTTGTAGGCTCTTTTATTTCAGGTATGTTAGGAATAGGGGGAGCTATTATTAACTTTCCTATGTTGCTATATATTCCTGTTATGCTGGGTGTCGGTCATTTTACTGCACACGAAGTTTCAGGCATTACAGCTATTCAAGTATTCTTTGCGACATTAGGTGGGGTTCTGGCTTATCGTAAAGGTGGATATTTAAATAAAACACTTATTACCTACATGGGAAGTAGTATATTGATTGGAAGCATTATGGGAGGATTTGGTTCTACTCACATGCCGGAAAGCGGCATTAACATTGTCTATGGAATTTTAGCATTGATTGCCGTTGTGATGATGTTTGTTCCCAGAAAAGGAATGGATGATATTCCATTGGAACAAGTTCAATTTAACAAGTGGTTTGCAGCACTATTCGCTTTTATCGTGGGGATTGGAGCTGGTATTGTAGGAGCCGGAGGAGCATTCTTGTTAGTACCAATTATGCTCGTGGTTTTAAAGATTCCAACAAGAATGACCATTGCCTCGTCCTTAGCCATTACACTTATTTCATCCATTGGAGCTGTTTCTGGAAAAATTTCAACAGGTCAAGTGCCAATCCTTCCTTCGATGATCATGGTAGCTGCCAGTTTAATGGCTTCACCTATAGGAGCCCATATTGGGAAAAGAGTTAATACGAAAGTTTTGCAAGGGATTATGGGGATTTTGATTTTGGCTACGGCAATAAAAACATGGATGACGATTTTGTAATCTGGGACATTGAATAGAGAAATTTCAGTTGATCAAAAACATTCTAAGCCCCTTAAGGGGCTTAGAATGTTTATAAGACATCTACTTTCCTTAAATAATTGCTTATAAAAAAACAACTGAACTTTCGAAAAATATGCTAAAAATAACCCAAAATGGCAAAAAGCGCCTTCAAAAATCATTTTTGAAGGCGTTTTTTTGTCGTTTCGCTCTAAAAATCCCCTCAGAAATGGTAAAAGGAAGTTCGCAATACCCCGAAAATCTCGATATTGTAGAAGTGCTGAAGACGAAGGTTTTTACATAAAGATCTCGCTAAGGACAGGGGATGGAAGGGTGTCATAAAATATTCTAATGAAAAACATATAACCATTTTCTTCAATTAATTACATAACAAGTAGGAAGGAATTTTATTAAAAGAAAGGCAGTGGTTAAAGATGGCAAAGTATCGAATAGTCCGTACGGATTTCTGGAAGAATCCGGTTGTTTCAGAGGAGATGACTCCGGAGGACAAATATTTTTACCTTTATATTCTTACTAATCCAAATACGACTCAAATAGGAGTCTATAAAATTACCAAAAAACAAATGGCTTTTGATTTGGGCTATTCAATTGAAACTGTTCAATCGTTAATGGACCGATTCATCCTGCATCATAAAGTGATTCGTTACAATTCTGAAACAAGAGAACTCGCGATTAAAAACTGGGGGAAATATAACCTGAATGCCGGTGGGAAGCCAGTGATGGATTGTATTGTTTCTGAATTAAAAGAGGTCGAGGATCACTCTCTCATCGAATATGTATCGGAATCGATAGTCAAACAGGAAATTCGCAGCCTCTATCAAGCTTTTTGTCAACAAGAAGAGCCGTGTTACGGCAAGAAAGCTAGCACTCAAACTGAAAATAATACATATGAAACTGAAATTGAAAAATTGGACGAATCGTTCTTGTCTCCTCAGACCATAGGTGGGCAAAAAGAAAAACAAAAAGAAAAACAAAAACAACAACAAAAAGCTTGTCAGCAAAATGTTGAGAGTCATCCAGCCAAAGAGCATCCATCACAGAGTAAACAAAGAATAGAAGAGGTTCAAGAAATTGTGGAGTTTTGGGACGCAAATGGATTTGGTTTGACGAATGTGAATGCAAAACAGCAGCTGTTAGCTTGGTTAGATGATTCTAGCTTTTTACAGCCAAAAGAATTGATTTTAAAAGCGATGAATATTGCCTGTGCGAATAACAAGCGAAAGCTGAATTATATTGTGGGGATCCTCAAAAACTGGGATAACGAATCATTACTGACCGTAGAAGAAATTGATGTGCATCAGGAAAACCAAGAGCCTGTACGAAAGACAAGACAAGCAACTGCGGGAAGAGATATTCCAAGCACGTTTGAACTCGACCTAACAAGAGGTGAAGCGTGATGAGTATGGCTGAAAGAGCATTCTTAGGAAGTTTAATGAAGGCGGAGTACTTACTCAAGGATACCGTGGTACAACCGGAACAGCTGGAAAGTACACGGCATAAAGAAATCATGCGGAGAATGGTTGAGTTACATCGAGCAGGTAAGCATGTTGATTTGATTCACTTGACCACCTTACCAGACCTTGAATCATTAGGTGGAATGTCTTACCTTTCGGAGCTGTTATCGTATGCGGATGTAGAGAAATTTGACGGAACGGAGAAGCTCATTCTTGAACTGTGGAAAGAACGGGAGAAGAGAAACATCTTAACGGTTGCAGCGATGAATGATTGGGAGATTGCGAAAGTCATTGCCGAGTTGGATAAAATTAACCAAATGAAGATGGATGATCATACGTCCTTACAACAAGCATTGTCCACGATCTATGAGGCACCCTGGGAAGATCAACTACTTCTTAAGAGTGTAACAACCGGTATTAAAAAACTTGATGATGTGACAGGAGGCTTTCAAGGCGGGGAAGTGACGATTCTAGCGGCAAGACCCTCGATGGGAAAAACCGATGTGATGCTTCATTTTGCAAAAATGGCTGGTTGGACGGGATTCCTGCCACTGGTATTTTCCTTAGAAATGCCAGAAAAGCTGATCACCTCTCGCTTAATTGCCTCAACTGGGGGCATTAATCGGGCAAAAATGCGCGATCCGAAACGGATGTTAAGTCAAAGTCAAAAGAACAACTGGTCCGATGTAATTAATGATTTAAATGAAACCAATATGCAAATATTTGACGGGGCGGGACAAACGATTTCCGAAATAAGAGCGAAAATGAGAAAGGTAATCAGTCGATTTCCGCACAAGAAACCAATCGTTTTTATTGATTATTTGACCCTAATTCATTCAAATCAATTCTACGGTGGGAATGCCCATTTACAAGTCACGGAAATCTCCAAATCCCTCAAAATGATGGCGAAGGATTTTGATTGCCCTGTCATTTGTTTGGCCCAGCTTAATCGTTCGGTGGAATCAAGGGCCAATAAACGGCCGATGATGTCTGATATTCGGGAATCGGGCAGTGTCGAACAGGATGCTGATGTCATTTTGTTCCTGTACCGGGAAGCGTATTATGACAAAGAGTCAGAGAATCATTCCCTTGAAATCATTGTCTCGAAAAATCGAAATGGTCCAGTTGGAACGATCGCGGTGAATTATAACGAGCATACAGGGGCGATTGAGGACCAAAAGGAACTGAATCTTGCACTGGTATAAGCTTTAGGCAGTTTTTAGGAACGAAGTCTACGGATGAATCTATCTAATAACGGGGTGTGATCACATGGTTGTGAAAGATCTTTATCAAGATTGTTTACTCTTTGAAGAATCCTCATTAGCTCATTATATCTACCATTTACTAACAGAGCATAAAATTTCTTTAGATGACAACATATCTAAAATAGACTTAAATCAAGCGGATCATCAGAAAGTAGCGGAATTGATTCAAAACAATGTGTTAGGTTTTCATAAGATTGGCATCTATTCATTGAAGAGGAGTCAGAAGGATTTTATCTTTATCTTCGCAGCCAGCGAGCAAGAGGCAATCCAATTCTATCGCACCACATTTCATCAAACCCCATTGAACTGTCACGAATATTCGTTAGATTTCCAGCTTACTAGAGGAAAAGAAGTGATTTCGTTTCGGGAGATGAGGAAGGATTTCATGAGCTTTCCTGCTATTGCGGGGTGTTTTAAGAGGGATTAATAAGGAAGGAGATTTGATGGTTTTGTAGAATTAAGTGATCAGATAATCAAAATAGCATTGTTCCAGATAGGAGATCATCATGGATTTAGGTTTAAAAGAAATGGTCGCATTAATTACCGGGTCAAGCAGAGGGATGCTTTCTTGGCTATTAAAAAAGGGGTATCTCCGACCTGAAGATTACTGTTATTTAGATATTTCGGTCTTATAAGAACCGTTTTCTTTCTTCTGGAGTTGGTAACATACAACTTTCTTTTTTACCGAACCATTTATATCTATTTTTAGCGATAATTTCATAAAAAAAGTCTCTCAAAGGTTTCGGGACGACTAATAGGCAGTACGGTAACTTCCACGCTCCTTTTAAGTTCTTACATACCTGTAGGGCTGCTGAAGATTTAAAGTAGCAATGGTTATCTTCCAGAAGAACAAAGCTATCTAGATCATCTGGAGCATTATATTTATGTAATAACTCTTTTCCAATATCACTTTGTAACGAAGCGAACTTAAAGAGTCCATTTGGGTCTCTTTTAATGATGAATTGTACGCTTAGGTCGCAAAAGTTGCACTCACCGTCGAATAAAATAATTCTGTCCATATAATCGCTCTCCTTAACCTCTTTTTTATTCTCTTTTTTGAAATTTTTATAAATATTTTAGCATAAATTTACAATTGCATTTTAGTTTTGTGAAAAAGTATGATGAATCATACATATAGACTTAAACATGATAATTCGACAAGTGACAATGCTGCTTTTAAATGATAGTTTCTATTCTTACTATGACAATTATCACAGATAGTGGAAAATATAACCACTAAAGTAAAGCGGGAGGAGATAAAGATGAAAACATTCGACTTTAAATCTGGTACAAAAGTATTGGTTGACGAAACTCGGATTATCATTGAAAAATCAGGTGGAAAAAGTGCGATGAAAGGTTTGTTTGCTGGTAGAGCAATGGGACACATGACCATAAAAATGTCAGCACTGACAGGAGTCATCTGTGCTTCTGGATTGCCTACGCCAAATGATTTTAAAATAAACTGTTCCGTAATGGGATATGTTCGCTCACCAATTTATTTAGTCCCTCTGAAAGTGTGACAGGACCATTTCCAAACATGCCGCTCTGACATCCTTGTACCATCATTACCTCTTTCCATGATTTGTGATCCATTTGTATATAAAAATTGGCAGTTTTATATAGTGATATAAATCACTAATAAGTTTTAAGAGTTTTCGTAAAAAAAATTTACAACGGCCGATAGGCATGATAGGATTATAAAGAAATTTCCTTTAAAGGTAGTCCAGAGAGGCTAAAAAGGGTGAACTTTACACTTCATATATGCTATTTGTGTATCTATGAATGCCCTTTTGTCCTTCGGATGAAAGGGCATTTTTTTGCTAAATAAATCTTTTAATCAAGTCCAGTGAGGCTCGAAAGGAGAAACACAGAATGAATTATCAGAAAAAGACAGTTGTCGCATCGGTAACAGGTTTGACCTTAGAAGGAATGGACATTATGTTTATTTCCTTCGCTATGTCCATGATCATCGCTGAATTTCATCTAGACATGGCAACAGGAGGTTTGATTTCCTCTATCACCAACTTAGGTATGTTATTTGGGGGAATCCTTTTCGGGATCTTAGCAGATAAGTTTGGAAGAGTGAAAGTTTTTACGTATACGGTCTTAATATTCGCAATTGGAACAGCGTTAACAGGTTTGGCGGGAAATGTTGAGCAAGTATACCTTTTCAGGTTTATTGCAGGCGTAGGTGCAGGCGGAGAATATGGAATTGGTATGACGCTTGTCGCTGAAGCATGGCCAAAGAATAAACAAGGCCGTGCCTCATCCTATGTCAGTATTGGAGCTCAATTTGGGGTGATCCTAGCTGCCCTGCTAAGTGCCATGATTCTGCCGACATTTGGTTGGAGAGGGTTGTTCTTTGTCGGCATTATCCCGGTGATCTTTGCTTTCTTTGTCAGGAAAAATTTAAACGAATCACCAGAATGGCTGGCAGCGCAAAAGGAAAAACGGCAAGCAGCTGTAAAGCAAGGAAATGTAAAACAATTATTTGCAAATCCACGGACAGCCTATACGACCATTGCATTAGCGATCATGGCTTCGGTGCAAATTGCCGGCTATAATGGTTTGATGATCTGGCTGCCATCGATTTTGCAGACCTCACAAGGGTTGTCGGTTTCCGGTTCTGCCTTATGGACCATTAGTACTGCAGTCGGAATGATGGCAGGGATGTTAACATTTGGTCAAGTGATGGATCGATTTGGCATGAAGAAAGCGTATGGATTCTTCCTAGCTGCTTCAGCCGTGGCAGTATTCTTGTACTCCTTTGCAACGGGAGCAGCAGGTGTGTTAATTGGCGGCGCCATCGTTGGATTCTTTTCGAACGGAATGTTTGCCGGTTACGGTGCACTGATTAGCTATTACTTCCCAATAGAAGTTCGCAGCACGGCAACGAACACCATCTTTAACTTTGGCAGGGCATTAGGGGGCTTATCTCCCATTTTTGTAGGCTTCATTCTGCAGCACGCAAACGTCACAATAGCCATGAGCTACTTAGCGATCCTCTACTGTATCTCCTTTATTGCTATGATCAGCTTGAGAAAAGGAAAAGGGGAACAAACGCGAGTGGCGTTGAAAAATCTATCTGAAGTAGTGTAATCAATTGGTACTAGGAGTTGTGTGAAGAGTCACATGGGGCCTGGTACTTTTTTGCAAATTCAAGGGTCAGACCCCCAGTGTGCTAAAGCGTTAGCGTGACGGGGGTCTG
>NZ_CCAS010000010.1 GCF_000612625.1 Neobacillus jeddahensis | reverse complement strand
CGGTCTGGTAGTTCAGTTGGTTAGAATGCCTGCCTGTCACGCAGGAGGTCGCGGGTTCGAGTCCCGTCCAGACCGCCATTTTAATTTGGCGCAACAGTATTATTTGGCTCAGTAGCTCAGTCGGTAGAGCAGATTGCTCACATCACTGAATAAGCTACTAAGGCAATCTGCGAGAAAGAACGAAAGTTGTTTTGAGCAAAGGACTTACTACAATTAATTTGTAGGGTGCAATTTTATTATTTGGCTCAGTAGCTCAGTCGGTAGAGCAAAGGACTGAAAATCCTTGTGTCGGCGGTTCGATTCCGTCCTGAGCCACCATTTTAATTAAATAGAATTTTTTATTGTGGCGATTGTGGCGAAGTGGTTAACGCACCTGATTGTGGTTCAGGCATTCGTGGGTTCGATTCCCATCAGTCGCCCCATAATTAATTATATGCGGGTGTAGTTTAGTGGTAAAACCTCAGCCTTCCAAGCTGATGATGAGAGTTCGATTCTCTTCACCCGCTCCAATTTATGGGCCTATAGCTCAGCTGGTTAGAGCGCACGCCTGATAAGCGTGAGGTCGATGGTTCGAGTCCATTTAGGCCCACCATATAGATTATTCCGCAGTAGCTCAGTGGTAGAGCTATCGGCTGTTAACCGATCGGTCGTAGGTTCGAGTCCTACCTGCGGAGCCAACTATGGGGAAGTACTCAAGTGGCTGAAGAGGCGCCCCTGCTAAGGGTGTAGGTCGGGTGACCGGCGCGAGGGTTCAAATCCCTCCTTCTCCGCCATAGATATTTGGCCCCTTGGTCAAGCGGTTAAGACACCTCCCTTTCACGGAGGTAACACGGGTTCGAGTCCCGTAGGGGTCATACAAAAAACTGATAACAAATTGTTATCAGTTTTTTTGTTGTCATTTAATAACTATGATCAAAGAAATTACCTCATCTTATCTTCACTCCCAAAAGAAATTGTATATATCCTAAATAATCCCACATTGAAGATTGGAAACTAGCTCCATAGATACAGCTGCAATTACTATCCACAAAGGTAAATAACATTATATTGAAAAAATATTATTTCAATAGTTCAATTCTCTGAAAATGTTGTTACCGCTTACATTCATGGGGTTTTATTCGAAAACTATCCCACCCTTTTTATTAGTGATTAAATAATTTTTTTAACTGAAAAAAATAATATTTTTCAAAAAAACTTTATAAGTTTCTGTCTTTTGCTGGCGGATATCTTGACGAATGATGATGAATATTGCCGAATAAAGTCTTTTTATGACATAGTGTATCGCTTGTTGTCAGAAAAGATAAAAAAGTTTTTCGGGGATTATGATTCATTTGCAATTATAATTGGTCAAAGAAATACATATTTTCATTGAGGATGAGGAGAGCCATGACAGTGAATACGTTGTTCCCCACTGAATATCAGCTGCATTTATTTCATGAAGGCAGCTTTTTCCAAAGTCATCAGCTTTTTGGCGCTCATATCTTTAAGAATTCCGATAAAGTTTATACACGATTTTGCGTATGGGCCCCTAATGCCTCTCTGGTTAGGCTCACGGGTGATTTTAATAACTGGAATGGTGAAGGATATGATCTACAGAAGGTCAACGACGAGGGAGTATGGGTTATTGTTGTAAATCAAAACTTAGAAGGCTGCATTTATAAGTATGAGATATTCTCAAATTTAGGTGAAAAGCTCCTTAAGGCAGACCCGTTTGCCTTTCATTCGGAATTGAGGCCCCACACTGCTTCGATTGTCTACTCCCTAAACAACTATGAATGGCAGGATAAACACTGGATGAACCGTAGAGAAAAAAAGAATATTTTATCAGAGCCAGCCATCATTTATGAGGTCCACCTTGGTTCATGGAGGAAAAAAGCGAATGGCAGCCAATTAACCTATAAGGAATTGGCTACCGAACTTATTCCTTACGTATTGGATCATGGCTTTACCCATATTGAATTATTGCCTGTTGTCGAGCATCCGCTCGACGCCTCATGGGGATATCAAGGTACCGGTTATTTTTCTGTAACCTCTAGATTTGGGACCCCTGATGATTTTAGATACTTTGTAGATCAATGTCATCAGCAGGGTATTGGCGTCATTCTTGACTGGGTTCCAGGACACTTTTGTAAGGATGCTCATGGACTATATCGGTTTGATGGGACCCATATCTATTCATATGCCAATGCTAGTGACAGAGAGAATGCAGTATGGGGCACTGCCAACTTTGATTTAGGTAAAGGTGAGGTCCAAAGCTTTCTCATTTCAAACGCATTCTATTGGATCGACCAATTTCATATTGACGGCTTTCGGATGGATGCCGTTGCCAACATCATTTATTGGCCTAATGCAACCCAAGGTAAACGCGAAAATCCTTTTGGAATTAACTTTTTGAAAAATTTAAATAAAGAAGTTCATGAATATGATCCCTATTTTTTAATGATTGGGGAGGATTCTACCGAATTTCCACATGTGACCACACCTGTTCGCTACGGTGGCTTAGGCTTTGATTATAAGTGGAATATGGGTTGGATGAATGACATGCTTGAATATATGGAAACCCCGCCTTATTCACGCACACAGGCCCATTCTAAAGTCACTTTCTCACTTTTATATGCTTTTTCAGAAAATTTTATGTTGCCATTTTCCCACGATGAAGTTGTCCATGGCAAAAAGTCGCTCCTAGATAAAATGCCAGGGGATTATTGGGAAAAGTTTGCCCAATTAAGGCTATTACTGGGCTATATGTTTGCCCATCCTGGAAAAAAACTATTATTTATGGGTTTTGAAATTGGCCAGTTTGCTGAGTGGAAGGATAAGGAACAATTAGACTGGCATTTATTGGAATATGATATGCATCATAAATTGAACTCTTTTGTAAAAGTATTATCAAAACTGTACAAACGGACAAAGGCACTATATGAATTGGATCATATGCAGGATGGATTCGAATGGATTGATGCCAATAACAACAGTCAATCAATATTTTCCTTTATCAGAAGAGGGAAAAAAGAAGAGGATCAGGTAATCATAATCTGCAACTTTACGGGCTTAAGCTATCCAGTCTATAAAATTGGGGTCCCTAAGAATGGTGAGTACCGAGAAATTTTTACTAGTGATCATCAAGAATACGGTGGCGCTGGTTTGACGAATAAAAAGGTAATAACAGCGTTAGAGGAGCCTTTCCATGGTCAACCATTTTCAATTGAGGTGACAATTCCCGCGTTCGGTTTTCAAATGATAAGAGCAGTTAAAAAGCGAAAGGAGAGAAAAGGAAATGGGAAAGAAAAAGTGCGTGGCCATGCTATTAGCAGGAGGAAAAGGGAGTAGACTTAATTCGCTGACAAAGGATTTGGCGAAACCAGCTGTACCCTTCGGAGGGAAATATAGAATTATAGATTTTACCTTGAGCAATTGTGCAAATTCGGGTATCGATACAGTTGGAGTTTTAACACAGTATCAGCCACTATTGTTAAATTCTTATATTGGAATAGGAAGTGCGTGGGACCTTGATCGTAAGGATGGTGGAGTAACCGTTCTTCCCCCATATAGTGAGTCTTCAGAAGTTAAATGGTACACGGGCACTGCGAGTGCAATCTATCAAAACTTAAACTATCTAAAGCAATATCAACCGGAATATGTCTTAATTCTCTCAGGCGACCATGTTTATAAAATGAATTATGAGAGCATGCTTGAATATCATATTGAAAAAAGGGCCGATGTCACGATTTCATTGATCGAGGTTCCGTGGGTTGAAGCCAATCGCTTTGGCATCATGAATACGAACGAAGATATGAGAATAGTGGAGTTTGAAGAAAAACCTAGTCAACCGAAAAATAATCTAGCATCCATGGGCATTTATATTTTCAGTTGGAATATACTGAAAGAATATTTAGAAATGGATGATCGAGATCCTAATTCTAGCCATGACTTTGGTAAAGATGTTATCCCCATGCTTTTAGAGGAGAATAAGAAATTATTTGCGTATCCGTTCAAAGGATATTGGAAGGATGTTGGAACGGTACAAAGCCTTTGGGAGGCCAACATGGATTTGTTAGGTGAAGAATGTGAGCTTGATTTATTTGATTATGACTGGAGAATTTATTCGGTAAATCCAAATCAGCCTCCACAATATATTTCTTCTGAAGCAGTGGTTAGAGAGTCACTGATAAATGAGGGTTGCACGATTGAAGGAGAAATTGATAAATCAGTTCTATTTCAAGGTGTAACGGTTGGGAAAGGTACTATTATTAAGGAGTCTGTCATCATGACAGATGCCAACATCGGGCATAATTGTTTGATTGAAAAAGCGATAATCCCTTGTGATGTCAAGGTCCCAGATGGTACCGTCATTCGTTCATTTGACGATGAAATCATTTTGGTAACGGAAGAAGTATTAGCTGGTTTAAATCCAACTTATGAATCTAATTGTTAAGAAATTATAACTGTAACAGCAAATCAAGCTATCTGAGTAGAAAATCAGGAGGGATTTTGGAGTGAAAAGAAAGCTATTAGGAGTAATAGATGCCACAACCTATCATGAAGACTTAGAAGATTTATTAACACATCGTGCACTAGCAGCTTTGCCGTTTGCTGGAAGATACCGCATCATTGATTTTGTATTATCAAACATGGTGAATTCAGGTATTCGAAGTGTGGCGATTTTTCCAAAAATGCAGTATCGCTCGCTAATGGATCACCTTGGTTCAGGGAAAAACTGGGATTTAAATCGAAAGCGAGACGGTCTTTTCTTCTTTCCTTCTCCAATAGTTGATAATGATGGTAATAAAATTGGTTCATTTGAACATTTTGCTGCAAATATAGATTACTTTTATCGTAGTACGCAAGAATATGCTATTATTGCCAATTGTTATACGATTTTTAATATGGAGTTTGGACCGATATTAAAATGGCACAGACAGTCTAATTGCGATATTACGGAGCTCATGCGTCAAGATGGAAGCCCGATGGAAATGTATTTAGTTAAAACCTCCCTCCTAATTAAGCTAATTGAAACGAGACATGAAACAGGATACACATGTATGAAGGATGTCGTAACAGATATTCAGAGCATGTATTCCATCTGTCACTATCATTATAATGGCTATGCCGTGATGATCGATTCAATAGAAAACTATTTTTCTACAAGTATGAAGTTGCTTGAAATGGATGTATGGAAACAATTATTTGTAAAAGAACAACCCATTATTACAAAAGTAAAGGATGAGCCGCCGACCAAGTATGTGCAAGACTCTGTTGTGAAGAATGCCATGATTGCTAATGGTTGTATAATCAGCGGAAGTGTTGAAAATAGTATTATCTCACGCGGAGTTAAAATAGGTAAAGGAACAGTCATTAAGAACTGTATCATCATGCAAAAGTGTCAAATAGAAGAAAATTGCTATTTAGACTCAGTGATATTAGATAAGGATGTAAAAGTCGAAGCTGGAGCCCGATTATTAGGGACAGCTTGTGACCCGTACGTCATCCGCAAAGGGACGAAACAAGGAGAGTTGATGAACTCGTGAAAATATTATTTGCTGTTTCAGAATGTGTCCCCTTTGCAAAATCGGGGGGACTTGCTGATGTTGCTGGGTCTTTGCCAAAAGAACTGAAGAGCCAGGGCACAGATATTAGAGTGATTCTTCCTAAATATGGGACGATATCAGAGGAATACAAACAAAAGATGGTAAAAGTGAAAGAATTTACGGTCCCTGTTGGTTGGAGAAATCAATATTGTGGTATTGAGGAACTTACTCATCAGGGGATTACTTATTATTTCATTGATAACGAATATTATTTTAAACGGCAAAATCTTTATGGATATTTTGATGATGGAGAAAGATTTGCCTATTTTAATCGAGCTGTCCTTGAAACATTAGCACAGTTAAACTTTTTTCCGGATGTCTTGCACTGCCATGATTGGCATACTGCGATGATTCCATTTCTGTTACGAACAGAATACTATAAGAGATCGGGCTACGGTCTTATCCGAACGGTATTTACCATCCATAACCTGCAATTTCAAGGAATATTTCCAAAAGAGGTTCTCGGCGATCTGTTGGGATTGGATTATCAATCCTTTGATGCCGGTCATGTAGAGTTTTTTGGGAATATTAATTTTATGAAGGGTGCGTTAGTGGCTGCTGATAAAATAACTACAGTGAGCCCAACCTATATGGAAGAAATCCAAACGCCTGTTTATGGTGAAAAACTAGATGGCCTCTTACGTCAAAGAAAAGAGGACCTGGTTGGAATAGTAAATGGAATTGATGAAGATTTTTATAATCCGGCCATTGATCCATTGATCTATCAAACATATAAACCAGAAACATATGAACAAAAGACAATCAACAAGAAAGAGATTCAAAAACGTTTTGGATTACCGCAAAGTACTGGGACTCCTTTACTTGTCATGATTTCAAGACTGACAAGGCAAAAGGGACTGGATTTAGTAAAATGTGTCCTTCGAGAAATTCTGCAAGAGGATATCCAGGTCATCATTCTAGGAACTGGTGATTATGAGTACGAGGAACAATTAAGGCAGGCTGCCAGAATTTATCCTGAAAAATTAAAGGTTCATACCGGTTTTAATGAGGAACTTGCACATAAGCTCTACGCAGCAGCAGATATGTTCTTAATGCCATCACAATTCGAACCATGCGGTCTTGGACAGTTGATCGCTATGAAATATGGGGCTATCCCCATTGTTCGTGAAACAGGTGGCTTAAACGATACAGTAAGTCCCTGGAATGAATTCACAAGGAAAGGGAATGGCTTTTCGTTCGAGCACTTTAATGCACATGACATGCTCTATACAATCCAGCGAGCGATTAGATTTTACCATGATAAAGAGATTTGGAAATTGATCGTAAAGCAGGCAATGAGCAAGGATTATAGTTGGGCTCAATCAGCATTTAGCTATAATCAACTATATTTAGCGCTCGTCTCAAGGAGTGAAACACATGTTTTCTAGTCCAGCTGAGTTTAAGAAGACTTTTCTTAAAAGGCTTGAGATGTTATGTGGGAAGAGCTTTTCCGAAAGCACTTCCCGTGACCAATATCAAACACTTGGCAGCATGATTCGTGAGTTTGTCAGTAATAATTGGATTGCAACGAATGAACGATATCATGCGGCACAGGGCAAGCAGGTTTATTATCTCTCGATTGAATATTTATTAGGGAAATTATTAAGGCAAAATTTAATTAATTTAGGGGTAGAAGAAACAGTCCAGACAGGTCTTAAGGAATTAGGAATAGACTTGGATGGATTAGAGGAATTAGAAGCGGATGCAGGCTTAGGAAACGGCGGATTAGGAAGATTGGCCGCCTGTTTTCTAGATTCATTGGCATCGCTAAATTTACCGGGTCATGGTCATGGCATACGTTACAAACACGGTTTATTTGAACAAAAAATTGTCGATGGCTTTCAAGTGGAGCTACCTGAGCAGTGGCTGAGGAGCGGCAACGTTTGGGAAATTCGAAAACTGGACAGTGCCGTTAAGATTCCTTTTTGGGGAAAGGTAGAAGCAAGGCTTGAAAACGACCGTCTAGTCTTTCATCATCTGAACGCAGAAACAGTGACAGCTGTCCCACATGATATGCCAGTTATCGGGTTTCAATCCAAAACGGTCAATACGCTAAGACTATGGAATGCTGAACCATCTCAATTTCCTTTTCATGCGGATATTTTAAAATATAAGCGTGAGACAGAATCGATTTCTGAGTTTTTATATCCTGATGATACCCATGATGAGGGGAAAATATTAAGGTTAAAGCAGCAGTACTTTTTAGTGTCCGCGAGTATCCAATCAATTTTGAGAACTTATCGAAAGCAACATACTAGTTTAGAACACCTTCATGAACATATTTGTATTCACATTAATGATACACATCCAGTTCTAGCTATTCCCGAGCTCATGCGGATTTTAATCGACGATGAAGGTTATGAATGGGAACAGGCATGGCATATTACCACCCATACTATTTCCTATACCAATCATACAACTTTATCAGAAGCATTAGAAAAATGGCCCATTCATATTTTTCAACCATTATTACCGAGAATTTATATGATTGTGGAAGAAGTCAATGAACGGTTCTGTCGGGAATTATGGGAACAAACTCCGGGAGATTGGCAGAGGATTTCAAGCCTTGCTATCCTGGCCGATCACAATGTGAAAATGGCTCATTTAGCGATTGTCGGAAGCTTTAGTGTGAATGGGGTAGCCAAGCTACATACCGAAATATTAAAGAAGCGGGAGATGAATCAATTTTATCAACTGTTTCCAGAGAAATTTAATAATAAAACGAATGGTATTGCTTACCGCCGCTGGCTCTTGAAAGCAAATCCAAAGCTATCTTCACTGATCACCGAGTCAATCGGACCTTCGTGGACCCATTCAGCCACAGATCTCTCTCAATTGCTTAAATATCAAAATGATCCTGCCTTTTTAGAGCAACTGTTAAAGATAAAAAATGAAAATAAGCGGCGGCTTGCTACTATTATTTTGGATAAAACCGGGGTGGCTGTTGATACGGAGGCAATCTTTGATGTACAGGTGAAACGGCTTCATGCGTATAAACGCCAGCTGTTAAATGTTTTACACATTATGCATCTGTATAACAGGATTAAAGAAGATGCCAGCTTTTCCATCGTACCGAGGGTATTTATTTTCGGTGCAAAAGCATCACCCGGGTATTATTATGCTAAAAAAATCATCAAATTAATTAATACTGTTGCAGAAAAGGTTAATCATGATCCAATCATTGCAGATAGAATTAAAGTTATCTTTCTAGAAAATTACCGTGTATCCTTAGCTGAAAAAATTTTTCCTGCCTCAGATGTAAGTGAACAAATTTCCACAGCAAGTAAAGAAGCATCAGGTACTGGAAATATGAAATTTATGATCAACGGAGCGTTAACAGTTGGAACCTTAGATGGGGCAAATATTGAAATTCGAGAATTAGTCGGGGATGCAAATATTTTTACGTTCGGATTAACGGCGGAGGAAGTCCTTCATTATTACCAACATGGTGGTTATCAGTCACTGGAGTATTACCATCATGACTATCGAATCAGACAGGCAATCGATCAGCTTGTAAACGGCTTTTTCCCAGGTGTCTATAATGAATTTGAGCCGATCTTTGATTCGTTATTAGAGGAAAATGACCAATATTTCGTTTTAAAGGATTTTGCCTCTTATGTTGATATTCAACACTCGATTGGCGAGGCATTTACAAATAAAACGCACTGGCAAAAAATGAGTTTAGCAAATATTGCTCAGGCTGGCTATTTTTCAAGTGACCGAACCATCCAAGAATACGCAGATGGGATATGGAACATTAAATCTGTGAAATAAAGAAAACTCGCCGATTGGCTAAAAAAGCTTCTGCCCTATGGCAGAAGCTTTTGTGTTTGTTAAATAAAATGTCCGATGAATATGCCGATTGCTAGTAAGAATCCAAAAATCGTATTTGTTTGTGCTGTTGCAATCATCGCAGGTGCCATTTTAATGGGCACATTATTCTCGATAAATCCTTTCGTTGCCTTTATAGCTTTAGGAGCACTTAGAATGACGATAGCCGTCCAATAAGGAGCAATCCCACTAATAATAAGGCCTAAAACCCATAAATAAGAAAAAGTAAACATACCGGCTAATAAATAAATGGCTTTCTTTTTTCCTAAAAGGATGGCAACGGTTTTACGGCCATTCTCCTTATCCCCATCAAGATCGCGGATGTTATTGGACAACATAATCATTCCGACCAACACCATACTTGGCACAGAAACCAAAATGCTGGTGCTATCGACTGTTCCAGCTTGAATAAAAAATGAAATTAAAATAATTAACATTCCCATAAAGAAACCAGAGAAAATTTCACCTAGTGGCGTATAAGCAATAGGAAGTGGTCCACCAGTATAGAAATAGCCAACTGCCATACAGATTAAACCCACGACGGCTAGCCACCAGTTGCTATTGGCACAAATATAAACGCCTAATAATAAGGCAATTCCATAAAAACCAAAAGCAAGGTTAATCACTGTTTTTGGTTGGATTCCATCACGGACAATCGTGCCGCCAATTCCAACAGAATGCTCCGTGTCAAGACCTCGTTTATAATCAAAGTACTCATTAAACATATTCGTTGCGGCTTGAATTAACATGCTGGCAACAAGCATCGCAATAAAAAGGCCTATATGAAGTTTTCCATGTTTTAAGGATAAGGCCGTACCTAGTAATACTGGTACAAAGGATGCCGTCAGGGTATGAGGACGGGTCATTTTCCACCATACTTGAAAGCCACGATTCGATTCAACGGTAGGTTTCGAATTATGCTGAACATTTGGCTGCATATTCTTCTCTCCCCTTTTAATAATTTCTCTATTTAACGCCTAAATTAGTTCTTTTTAGATGCTATGCCCACCCATAAGTGTATGGAATTCCATGCATAGTGTCAATTAAATTTTGCTTTCAGAATTAGAAGATAATACCTGCTCGTTTAATATTGAGCATTAGTGGGAAAATGATAATAACAACAAACCGTTTTCAACCTTGAAGTGAAGTTTTGATATATAATAAGGAAGAAGCAGGATAGGTAGTGACAACTATTATTGACTTATTTACAATGGGAGTAGTATCTTAAATTTAGCTTTTAAATGAATGGATAACAGTCATTTCGGCTGTTTTGGAGGGATTTGTTTGGTTACCATTCAAGAAACGGATATAAAGGAAAGGGCTCTTTTGGCTGTAAATCGTGCCAAGGAACTGAGGCGGCCTATATTAATTAGTGAAGTTCATAAAATGGACATGATTAATCCTTTATCCTTTTTTTATGTAGGAAAAGATCGGTATTATGGGGAACGTTTTTTCTGGAAGGACCCAGCAAACGAGATTGTGCTTATTGGGCTTGGAATTTCAAAACAAATTCAGTCGGATCAGGCTACTGACCGCTTTTTTCATGTTGAAAGAGAGTGGAAGAGCTTTCTTGAAGACAGCTTAATTCTTAATCCCTATACAGTAATGGGCGTTGGTCCTCTTATGTTCGGAGGATTTTCCTTTGATCCATATAAAGAAAAAACGGATCTTTGGTCCAAATTTGCTGATTCTTTGTTTCACATACCAAAATATTTATTAAGTATCATTGACGGGGATGCATATTTAACAACTAATATCGTCTTTACCCCGAATGATGACCTGACGTTATTTAGTAAGGCAATGGAAGAAAGAAATCAAATTCTAGCTGAACTTTCGCATCATAAGGAATCGAAGTCTGCTACATTACTAAGGACAAATGAGATTTCACCTGAAAGGTGGAAAAAATCTGTTGATGTGGTTGTGAAGGAATTAACAGATGGTCCATTAAAGAAAGTCGTGCTTGCCCGTGAGCTCAGGCTTGTTTTTAACGATCAGGTAGAAGCTGAGGCAGTTCTTGGGAATTTATATTCACAACAGCCCGCTAGTTTTATTTTTGCCTTTGAATCAAATGGAGACTGTTTTATTGGCGCGTCACCAGAGAGACTCGTGAAAAAGAATGGGACAGAGGTTTATTCAACTTGTCTGGCAGGCTCTATTTCCCGTGGACAGACGGAGGAGGAGGACCGGCATTTAGGTCATACTTTGTTAAATGATCAGAAAAACCTTATTGAACATGGGTTTGTCGTCGAAATGATTAAGCAGGCATTAGAGGAATCATGTGAAGAAATCCTGCTTCCTGACAAACCCGAACTTATGAAAATGCGGGATATTCAGCATCTTTATACACCTGTCATCGGAAAATGCACTCAAGATACTTCGTTGCTATTACTAGTCGATAAACTTCATCCAACCCCTGCCCTTGGAGGCTTGCCAAAGAATAAGGCAGTTGAAAAGATTAGAGAAGTAGAGGAGCTTGACCGTGGCTTTTATGCAGCACCACTTGGTTGGGTTGATTATTTACAAAATGGGGAATTTGCTGTTTCAATCCGTTCGGGACTTGTTCAAGGCGATGAGGTATCCCTGTTTGCTGGATGTGGTGTTGTCGCAGATTCGAATTCGGAGAGTGAATATTTGGAAACGAGTTTGAAGTTTAGACCTATGCTTCGAGCTCTTGGGGGAAATTAATATGAATCATCAGGAATCTTTAACAGCATATATTGCAGCCTTTGTATCTGAACTTGTTTTTAGCGGGGTTAATGATGTTGTCGTTAGCCCAGGTTCAAGGTCAACTCCGATGGCAATGGTAATGGCAGAACATCCAGAGCTACATGTTCATATACATGTCGATGAGCGTTCTGCAGCGTTCTTTGCTTTAGGTATGGCAAAGGCAACAAACAAACCCGTTGCGATTCTGTGTACCTCAGGTACTGCGGCGGCTAATTATTTTCCGGCAATTGTCGAGGCACGCTATTCAAGGGTACCATTAATGGTCCTCACTGCAGATCGGCCACATGAGCTAAGAGAAGTTGGGGCTCCGCAGGCGATTGACCAGATTCATTTATATGGACAACATGTTAAGTGGTTTGCCGATATGGCCTTGCCCGAGAATAATGAAGAAATCATTCGCTATGCTCGTACCTTTTGTGCTCGTGCGGCAGCCGTCGCAACCCAAGCCCCTTCAGGTCCTGTTCATTTGAACTTTCCATTTCGAGAGCCGCTCATTCCGAAACTAAATGATGAGCATCTTTTTCAGCAAATGGAGCGACCAAATGGATATGTTAAGGTCCATAATGGGGAATTGTCAGTAAGTAATGAGCTCGTCAAGGAAATGGCCGAAAAATTAAATGGGATAGAGAAGGGAATTATTGTTTGTGGCACTATGGCTGATAAGCAATTTGCCGAAGCGATTACTCGTCTTTCAAATGCGTTGAACTATCCAATTATTGCTGATCCATTATCACAATTAAGAAGTGGCTCACATGAAATGGAGAATATTATCGACGCATATGATACGTTTTTACGAAATGGAGATGCAAAGACCTATCTTAAGCCAGATGTTGTCCTGCGCTTTGGGACAATGCCAGTTTCTAAAGCCCTTACGATTTTCTTAAAGGAAAATCATTCTGCTGATCAATTTGTTATCGATGGTGGTGGGGGCTGGCGGGATCCAGCAGCCTTATCGACCAATATGATTTTTTGCAATGAAACTCTTTTTTGCGAAAAATTGATTTCAGTTCTAGAGGCGTCATCTTCAGCAGCCTATTTACAGGATTGGAAAAAAATAAATAGACTCTCAAAAGAACAAATGTCCTCCATTCACGATATAACAGAATTAAGTGAAGGGAAGTTGTTTTATCAATTAGGGGACCTACTCCCAGAGAATGCCACCCTTTTTGTTGGTAATAGTATGCCGATTCGGGATTTGGATAGCTTTTTCTTTATCAATAAGAATGACATTCGAGTCATGGCTAACAGAGGAGCAAATGGTATTGATGGGACGGTTTCAACGGCATTAGGGGCAGCTATGTACTCCAAGACCTTGTATCTTGTTTTGGGGGATTTAACCTTTTTCCATGACTTGAATGGTCTTATTGCAGCAAAACTTTACAATTTAACGATTCATATTATTCTTGTAAACAATAATGGCGGAGGAATTTTTTCATTTCTTCCACAAAATGAACACCCTAAACATTTTGAACTTCTATTTGGTACACCTTTAAATATAGAATTTGAGCATGCTGTCAGGATGTTTAATGGCAACTTCATTAAAATAAAGGATTGGGATCATTTATCATTGGAAATGCGGGAAAACCGTGATCAGCCTGGTATTCATGTCTATGAAGTAGAAACACAAAGAGACAGAAATCGAGATGAACATCGCGAATTTTGGCGTTCCGTTTCCCAGGAAATATCAAATTTTGTCAATGGTGAGCAATAATGGATGTGGTGGTTGACGGAATTCGCTATCATGTCGAAGTTTCTGGTGAGGGGTTTCCGCTTCTTTTGTTACATGGATTTACGGGTGATACGTCTACATGGTCTTCTTTTTCCAATGTCTGGGGCAAACACTCCATGTTGATCGCCCCAGACATCCTTGGACATGGTAAAACGGAGTCACCCGAGGAGCTCCATCATTATCGAATCGAATCGGTTGCACATGATCTAAATGTAATTTTGGATGAACTAGGGGCTAATCAAGTAGACCTATTAGGCTATTCCATGGGGGGGAGACTAGCCCTTACCTTCGCACTCCTTTTTCCAAACAGAGTTCGAAAGGTGATCCTAGAAAGCACATCTCCTGGACTCATCACAGTAGAAGAACAAGAACAACGCCGCTTAAAGGATGCGGAGCTTGCCTCGTTTCTTATCAAACAAGGAGTTACTTCGTTTGTTGATTACTGGGAGGAGCTTCCTTTATTTGAAACAATGAAAAAGCTTCCTGTTTCGATCCAGATGAAAATAAGGGAGCAGCGTTTAAGAAATGACCCTATTGGACTTGCAAATAGTTTGCTTGGAATGGGAACGGGTTCTCAGCCATCGTGGTGGGGTCAATTAGATCAACTGGCAAGTGCGATATTGCTTCTAAGTGGTGAAAAAGATGTAAAGTTTTATACGATTGCTGAAAAAATGAGTAAGAAGCTAAAAAAAGTCCAATGGACGACTTTTGAAAACAGTGGCCATGCAATTCATGTGGAAGAAGCTGAAAAGTTTGGTACAATAGTAAGTGACTTTTTACAACAGAATTAAAAGGAGGAGTTTAATTTGACAGTAGAATGGGTTGCAGGACGTAAATATGAAGAAATTTTATATGAAACGTACAATGGAATTGCTAAAATCACGATTAATCGCCCACATGTACATAATGCTTTTACACCGAGAACAGTTTCGGAATTGATTGATGCTTTTGCCATTGCACGTGATGATTCAAATGTCGGGGTTATTGTCTTAACAGGTGCAGGAGATAAAGCATTTTGTTCAGGTGGTGACCAAAAAGTACGTGGACATGGAGGATATGTTGGTGAAGACCAAATTCCGCGGTTAAACGTTCTCGATCTGCAACGCTTAATTCGTGTTATTCCAAAGCCAGTTATCGCGATGGTAAAAGGGTATGCTATTGGCGGTGGTCATGTTCTCCATATTGTTTGTGATTTAACCATTGCGGCTGATAATGCTGTTTTTGGACAAACTGGACCGAACGTTGGTAGCTTTGATGCTGGTTATGGCTCAGGTTATCTTGCGAGAATTGTGGGACATAAGAAGGCTCGAGAAATCTGGTTCTTATGTCGTCAATACAATGCACAAGAAGCACTTGATATGGGCTTAGTCAATACGGTTGTCCCACTTGAAAAAGTGGAAGAAGAAACCATTCAGTGGTGTAAAGAAATTTTAGAGAAAAGTCCAACAGCGCTTCGTTTCTTGAAAGCTGCAATGAACGCTGACACTGACGGTTTAGCTGGTCTTCAACAATTTGCTGGCGATGCTACGCTTCTTTACTATACAACAGATGAAGCGAAAGAAGGCCGTGACTCCTTTAAAGAAAAGCGTAAACCGGATTTCGGTCAATTCCCACGTTTTCCTTGATTAAAAGCTTTTACAGCAGCTTGATGGTATCCATCAGGCTGTTTTTTATAGCGTATTTAACTGGAATACTTCTACCTATCAAGGAAATGAGTGAAGAATACTAACTGCAATAGTCAGTGAACGGAGGTGCAGATAATGGAAGCAGAAAGAATGCCCAATTTTTTAATGAAGCGTGCTTTTCTAACTCCCGAGCGCACGGCGATTTATTTTCAGGACAAAGCCCTAACATTTAAAGAAATGTATCAACAATGTCTTGAAGTAGGGGGACAGCTACAAGCCTTAGGGGTACATAAAGACCAGTTTGTGGGGGTGCTACTGAAGAATCACCTCGATACAGTTGTCATTTTGTTTGCACTACAGCTACTAGGCGTAAAGGCGGTCATTTTGAATAACCGTTTAACAACGTCTGAATTAATCTGGCAATTGAATGATGCAAAGGTTAAATTGCTTATTCTAGAAGATTCTTTTACGGAAAAGGAATCGGAAATCAAACAACACTTGCAATCGTTGGATACGATTACAAAAACTCATTTATTTCAAATGAAACCAGTGCCAGTAGTTATCCAAGAGGAAATAGGCTTATCTGATATCTGTACAATTATGTATACCTCTGGGACAACAGGGAACCCCAAAGGTGTCATGCAAACATTCGGAAACCATTGGTGGAGTTCAGTAGGTTCGGCGTTAAATCTGGGAACCGTGGAAAGCGACTGTTGGCTTTGTGCTGTTCCCCTCTTCCATATTAGTGGTTTTTCCATTCTTATGCGCAGTCTTATTTATGGGATGCCCATCGTGCTTCTTGAAAACTTTGAGGTGGAAAGAGCCATAATGGAAATAACGGATAAAAAGGTTACGGTCATGTCAGTAGTCGGAACGATGCTGACGCAAATGGTTGATACACTACTGGAAAGAAGACTTCCAAACTACTTCCGGTGTATGCTTTTAGGGGGTGGTCCAGCACCATTACCATTATTACAAGCGTGTGTGGAAAAGGAAATTCCTGTTTTTCAAACATACGGGATGACGGAGTCCTCCTCGCAAATCGTTACACTCGTACCAGAAGATAGCCTAACAAAGCTTGGTTCTGCTGGGAAGCCGCTGTTTCCTGCTCAGCTTAAAATTGTCCTTGAAAAGGGTGAACAAGCTGCACCAGGGGTGGCGGGAGAAATCATCGTAAAAGGTCCAAATGTTACACCTGGATATTTATTTCGCCCAGATGCCACAAAGGAAAAGATCATCGATGGCTGGTTTTATACCGGAGACATTGGCTACCTCGATGAGGATGGATTTTTGTATATCATGGATAGGCGCTCCGACTTGATTATTTCTGGTGGAGAAAACGTATATCCTGCAGAAATAGAAGCAGTTTTGCTTGCACATCCTAGTGTTCTGGAAGCAGGTGTCACAAGCAGAGAGGATGCCAAATGGGGTCAGGTGCCAATCGCGTTTATTGTCATAAAACCAGGCCAAGAAAGCTCCAAGGAAGACCTCCAACAATTTTGTCTATCTAGACTTGCGAAATATAAAGTACCAAGATCCATTTATTTTATCGAGAAACTTCCAAGAAATGCGGCCAAAAAATTACTGCGGAGGAAACTGCGCGAGTGGGTGATCGAGGATGAAAATCAAAACGATTGAACTTTTTGTAATACAAATGGCATTAAAATCACCGTTTCTAACCCATTTAGGAAACGTGAAAGATCGTGAAGGGATAATTGTAAAAGTCACCAATGCAGATGGGGTTTCAGGTTTTGGCGAGGGTGTTGCCTTTTCAACGCCCTGGTATACAGAAGAAACGGTCACAACCTGTTTACATATGTTAACCGATATTTTGATACCCTTACTGCAAAAAAATCCGATCAAACATCCCGATGAGACATTCTCCCTCTTTAAATCCATTAGAAGGAACAATATGGCAAAGGCAGCCTTAGAAACGGCATTATGGGATTTATATGCTAAGGATCATGCTGCTTCCTTATCTACAATGCTTGAAGGAACACGATCGGTGATTGCTTCAGGCGTGGTCGTGGCTACGGATTCGACGGCAAAAGCAATCCAGCAAATTGAACAGTATATAGAGGATGGTTACCAGCGAATCAAGGTGAAAATTAATCCAAAGCAGGATGTTGATTTTCTTTCAGAAATTCGTAGATTTTTTCCGGACTTACCGATTATGGCAGATGCCAATTCCGCCTATTCGTTACATGATCTTGAGAGGCTAAAGGCACTAGATGAATTTAACTTGATGATGATTGAGCAGCCACTTGCACCCAATGATATCATTGAACATGCTGTATTGCAAAAGCAAATCAGCACCCCGATTTGTTTAGATGAGAGCATTGTCAGTTTTGAGGATGCTAAACTGGCTGTCGAGCTCGGCAGCTGTAAGGTCATCAATATTAAAGTGGGACGTGTGGGCGGCCTGAACGAGGCAAAAAGAATACATGATTATTGCTATGAAAAGGGTATTCCTGTCTGGTGTGGTGGCATGATTGAATTTGGAATTTCCCGTGCGCATAATATTGCACTTGCTTCCCTTCCTGGGTTTACGATTCCAGGAGATATATCAGCCTCCAGTCGTTTTTGGGACGAGGATATTATTTCACCAGAAGTGATCGTTAAGAACGGTGTCATTGATGTACCTGTTACACCAGGGATTGGTTTTTCCATTAATGAAAAAAGGCTTCAAGAGACGCAGTTATGCAAAAAAAGTTTTGCCTTTTCATAAAAACAAAACCCAAGCAAATATTTTTGCCTGGGTTTTGTTTTTTGGTTTATGAAAGGCCCTCGGGTTCAAATGTTTTACAATCGGTTTCTCGCTGCGATTCAGCTGTATCACCAGTGTGGCTGACAACGTAAATTTTATCGGCGCTGCATTTATTTCCATGCGCCCAATACGTACAGTTATTTACTTCACATAAAACGTCTTGTGCCATTCTGATCACTCCTCATCGTATGGGTAATACACTAATAGGGTTTGCAGTATTGTCTGTAGCATCCGTGAAAGTGGCAGGAAACAAAGACGAGAAATGGACACAAAACCAAAATTTTTCTTGGTTAATGATTTAATGCAGTCTTTACTATTTCTAAGTTCATTTTTATTAAAGTAATGATTAATTACAATATATTTATTGAAAAATCTCTAAAATGCTACAATGATATAATACAGAGTGATTTTGACTTACTTTAGTATCTGACAAAAAAATTGCTAAAATCAAGTATAATATTTGTTTCAAACAAGGCATATTATGTATGCTTATATAGAAGGGTGGGTTTAACATGAATGAATCATCATTACTAACCGATATTTTGGATTACAACCATAGCTTTGTTGAAAATCGGGAATACGAGAAATACGAAACAACCAAGTTCCCCAATAAAAGAATGGTCATTCTTACTTGCATGGATACTCGTTTGTTAGAACTATTGCCTAAGGCTCTGAACTTGGGAAATGGGGATGCAAAGATTATTAAAGACGCAGGAGCACTTGTTTCCCATCCATTTGGGAGTGTGATGAGAAGCATTTTAATTGCCCTCTATCAATTACAGGCACAAGAGGTCTTAGTTATTGCACACCATGACTGTGGGATGAGCGGACTAAAAGCTGAACCAGTCATTAAGACAATGCAACAAAGGGGAATATCCGAAGAAACGATCAACACGCTTACATATTCGGGAATTGATATTAAACAGTGGCTTCATGGATTCGATAATGTTAAAGAGAGTGTTGAACATAGTGTCAGCATTATTAAAAATCATCCGTTAATACCGAAGGACGTTCCTGTCCATGGCTTGGTTATCGACCCTAAAACGGGAAAACTTGATCTAATTGTAAATGGATATCAAGACTAATGCTGATGTTCCTTTTCAGGAACAGGATCCAGGCCACCTGGATGAAACGGATGACATTTCAAAATCCGTTTGAGGGTAAGCCACCCGCCTTTCAGTGCGCCAAACCGTTGAATGGCTTCTAAACCATAATTTGAGCAGGTAGGATAGAATCGACAGGTTGGCGGCTTAATAGGTGAAATAACAACTTGATAAAAACGAATAATGGAAATAAAGATTTTTTTCAACCTGGAGTCATCTCCTTTTATTAATAAGATACCATAAGATCGTCTAAATTGTTAAATATAACTAAGTAGATGAAAAAAGTAGGGATTTATTGTATGATTAGAGTGAGATTAGAAAAGGAGTGATTTTGATGCCTTCAGTTGAAAGCTTTGATTTAGATCATAATGCCGTTAAAGCCCCCTATGTGAGACATTGTGGTGTCCATAAGGTAGGGAGTGACGGAGTTGTTAATAAATATGATATCCGTTTTTGCCAGCCAAATAAACAGGCGATGAAGCCTGATGCCATTCATACACTTGAGCACTTGTTAGCTTTTAATATTCGCAAGCACTCCGAGAAGTACGATCATTTTGATATTATTGATATTTCTCCAATGGGTTGCCAAACTGGTTATTATCTCGTTGTAAGTGGAGAGCCAACCGTCGAGGAAATCATTGATCTCCTAGAGAACACAATGAAAGATGCAGTTGAGATTATTGATATTCCAGCTGCCAATGAACGTCAATGTGGTCAAGCGAAACTTCATGATTTAGAAGGTGCAAAACGTTTAATGCGTTTTTGGCTTGAACATAGTAAAGAAGAGCTTAAACAGGTTTTTGCTTAATATAATGAAAAATTCCTATTCAATCGAATAGGAATTTTTTTACTCATTATTTTGTTGTTGAGAGGACTCAGCTACGGGTGGTTCTTGGTCTGTATATGGGTCATTTTCCAATGGGTCAACGGTATGTTTATAATTATAGGCTTTGGAGGTGGTTCCAACAGCTAATACCAAAATAACGATAACAATAATAATACTAACCACTAGTACGGTATACAATTTTCTTCCCCCCTTTGCCTAACATTGTAACACGAATATAGCTGTCGGTATGAAAAAACACAAGAAAAACAGGGCATGCTTTCTTTATGTTAAATACGAGAAGTTACTTATCTTCCCTGTATGAGAAAAGGGAGCTTTTCAGCTCCCAGTTTTTCTTGTTGGTATGTAATTTCAATGAATGTTTCTTGGATAAAAACTATGTGCACGATGTTGTCCGTATTCTTCCTGAGCAAATTTACCCTTTAAGCTTTCGATGAGGTAGAGGCCCATTAAATCGTACAATTCTTGTTTATCCATTTCCTGAATTAAGGCAAGAAGATCTTCATGGGACATTTCTTCTAAAAAGGCAAATGTTAACATGTCAATGTCCTCTTCATCCCCAGTTAACTTGTTGCGATACATTTCATATAATTCATCTACTAATTTCATTTTGACACCCCCTTTTTAAATATATATATCCAGTAGTGTGAGAAGTCAAATTCCCATGAAGGTTTTCCTTCTATTTATTGAATTCCCCTAAAAAGAAAAATCATCCCTCCCATTCCGTCGTTTAATTTACTGAAAAATCTGTTTTCTTGATTGTATGATTATTATATCGCATTCCTTTCAAAAAAATGAATCGAATTTTGAAAAAGAATAAAAATTATCTATTTGCACATTACTAACAGTAAAAGGGGATGAAGTGATGAACGATCAGAAAAAAACCTACTATATTGACGTTGGAACCGGTCATATATCAAGTAATGCGACCAGCTCGACGTGGAGCTATAAAATTCATGCGGATGATGCTGAAATCACGCAGTTGCGTGATTTATTTAATCAAAACTATTCAACCGAATGGAAAAACTTTTTTAGAGCTCATGTACCATTTGTTCAGTACCATTATGACCGAGAAAATGATGCCTACGATAGTACCATACAGCAGGTGTATGGCATGCTTCATAAACTTGGTGACGAAGAAGCGAAAACCCATATCGAAAGCATGAATATATTACCTAATGAATCCTAATAAAGTTTTGAGAAGTCCTAAAGGTTTAGGATTTCTCTTTTTTTTTATATAATTATATCATTAATGAAAAATTGGGGCGGTTCTTAATGATACAATTTTTAGATTATAAAGGAAATAAGGTTGAACTAGCATTTACGCTTGAGGCCTTTGAAGAAGAAATTAAGCATGTATTAGTTATTTGCCAATATAATCATGACTGGTATTTAACCAAACATAAGCAAAGAGGTCTTGAATTTCCTGGAGGAAAAGTGGAAGTAGGGGAGACATTAGAACAGGCAGCACGTCGTGAGACATATGAGGAGACGGGTGCTATCCTTGGAGAACTTAGCTTTATTCTCGCCTACAAGGTTTCAGATCATGTCGGCTCATTTGTTAAGGCCGTATTTTTTGGCAAGGTTGAAAGGGTAGAGGAGACGAACAGTTACTTTGAAACAAAAGGACCTGTGGTCTTTAAAGGCAATCTATTGCAGGAGCGTTTTAAAGATGAATATAGTTTTATTATGAAGGATCAAGTGATCGAAGAATGTATGAAATACCTGAAGGACAATAAAAAAGAATAGCGGAGTCCATGAACTTCCCGCTATTCTTTTATTAGTTTCTTTTCTAAGAGCTCAACCAACTGATACATAATTGTTGCAATAACTGCGATCACTAACAATGATAAAAAAACAAGTGTAAAATTAAAAACCTGGAAACCATAAATAATCATATACCCAAGTCCCCTGGAGGACACCAGGAACTCCCCAACGATAACACCAACCCATGATAGACCAACATTAACCTTTAGGGTTGAAATGATCGTCGGAAAACTAGCAGGCAGAATTGCTTCTTTAAAGCATTGGAGGCGGGTTGCTCCAAACGTTTGGAGCACTTTTAAATAATTGGGATCAACCTCTTTAAAGGAGGTATAGACAACAATGGTTGTGATAATGACCGAAATGATTGCCCCCATAGCAATAATAGATGGATATCCAGGAGACAGAGCTACGATTAAAATCGGACCAAGTGCAACTTTAGGCATCGCATTTAAAACGACGAGATAGGGGTCAAGTATTTTTGAAATGAATGGGGATAACCAAAGAATCGTCGCTAATATGGTACCGAGCAAGGTTCCCAGTATGAAGCCAAAAACTGTTTCTGTTAAGGTAACGCCTAAATTAGTTAACAATGACCCATCATGGAGTTTATCTAAAAATAGCTGCCAAATTTTAGAAGGTGAGCTAAAGATTAACGGATCAATCCATTGCTTTTGACTAGCTAGTTCCCAGCTGGAGAAAAACACAATAAAAATAACCGCTTGATAAAAGCGAACCCAGCGCATTTCAATTTTTAAGGAATGAAGGTAGGTTTGATGGAGTTGTTTTAACTTATTCTTTTTCAGACTCAAGCGACTCCAACTCCTTCCATATCGTTTGAAAGATGCTTTGAAATAGTTCGTGATTTCTTGCTTCAAAAGGGGATGCCTTTCTTAATTCCTCGGGCATGGTAAAAGTTTTATAAATTCTTCCCGGACTTGGTGACAGTAAGAAGACGCGATCGCTCATGGCAATAGCTTCACCAATATCGTGGGTAACAAGTATGGCGGTTTTCCCAAAATCAGTTAATATCTTTGATACTAAATCCTCTAATTTTAGCTTTGTTTGATAATCAAGAGCAGAAAAGGGTTCGTCAAGCATCAACAGTTTTGGTTCAGTTGCCAATGTTCGTACGAGGGCAACGCGCTGTCTCATACCACCTGATAGCTGTCTTGGAAGTTGTTTTTCTACCTCTGATAAGCCAATCTGATTTAGAAGATTTAAGGTGGCAGCTTTTGTTTTAGGGGTGAGTTGCCTAGATAATTTGAGACCAATGAGGATATTCTCTTCGATTGTTTTCCATGGAAACAGATAATCTTGTTGGAGCATATAGCCAATTTGATTTTTCGCGGTGGTTACCGGTTTATTTTCTAAAAGAACCGTTCCTTCTGTTGGTTTAAGCAAACTAGAGATGATGGAAAGTAGTGTTGTCTTACCACAGCCACTTGGTCCGAGCAGGGAGACAAACTCTCCCTCTTCAACCGTAAGTGAAATATCGGAGAGGGCCGTGGTGGCAGAGGCTTTCGTGAAATAAGTATGATGTATATTTTGAACCTGTAAAAAGCTCATGTGAAAACGGCCTCCCTTTCCTTATTTTTTAATGACTTTTTCAGCAATTTCAGTGTTTACAAGTGTTTTATGGTCGACTTCCTTTGGAAGCTCTCCAGCTTCCTTCATGATATTTTGAAGATTGTTCCATTCTTCTTCGTCAAGAACAGGGTTTGTCGCAAATGAGCCTTGACCCTTATAGCGATCAACCACAGTGGTCATTATATCTAAATCGGTATCTGGAAAATAGGGTTCGACGGCCTTCGCAATTTCCTCGGCACTGTGCGAGTCGACCCATTGCTGTGCTTCATAAATGGCCTTTGTAAATTTCTCAATGGTTTCCTTATTATTCTTCATATATCCTTCTTTCGCCATAAAGGTGGTATAGGGAACGTGGCCAGATTCTTTACCGAAAGAAGCAACAATATGACCTTTTCCTTCTTTTTCAAAAATACTTGCAGTTGGCTCGAATAATTGAACGAACTCGCCTGTGCCTGAAGCAAAAGCATTTGCAACATTAGCAAAATCAATGTTTTGAATTAAGTTCAGGTCATTATGGGGATCAATGCCGTGCTGCTTTAAGACAAATTCACCGACCATTTGGGGCATGCCGCCTTTGCGTTGTCCTAGGAAGGTTTTTCCTTTTAATGATTCCCAAGTGAAATCATCCATTTTTTCTCTTGCGACTAAGAAAGTTCCGTCAGTTTGCGTTAGTTGGGCAAAGTTGATGACAGGATCATTTGCTCCTTGTGCATACACATAAATGGATGTTTCCGATCCAACAAGGGCAATATCGGCCCCACCTGAAATGAGTGCGGTCATCGTCTTATCCCCGCCAGGTGTAGTCGCTAGTGAAACGTCAAGACCTTCGTCTTTAAAAAATCCTTTTGCCAGAGCCACATATTGAGGAGCATAAAAAATGGAACGAGTCACTTCAGCAATTCGTACTTTTTCCAATTTTTTTGTTTCAGTTGTGGAATCCTTCGTACAGGCGACTAAAGAAAACATGAGAACAGAAATGAGGAGAAAGGATAAACTGAATTTTAAAGATTTTTTCATAATTAACCTCCTTATACTAAAAAAATCTGGGCTAATAGCCTACGATATCGTATGAAATGAAGAAAAATGTGTGAAGCCTGCTGCAATAAAAATTTTTTTCACCGAAAGGAAAGTCCGTCGATGCACATAGCTAATGGGAGTATTCTTGAAATGAATCGTTTTCCTTCGCCCAATCCAAACGTTGAACTAAAGGTGATTACGTACCTCTCCAATGGATTGAAAGTGAAAGGAATGTTGGCAGAGCCCCTGAATAAGGACACAATGGATGGCTTCCTTTATTTGCGCGGAGGGATAAAAAATGTTGGGAAGGTACGCCCTGCTAGGATTGCTCAGTTTGCTGCTGAGGGATTTATTGTGTTTGCCCCCTATTATCGTGGTAATCAAGGTGGAGAGGGGAATGAGGATTTTGCAGGCGAGGATCGTGAGGATGCATTTTCCGCTTTTAGGTTGTTAAAATCGCTGCCAAGAGTTCGTGATATTCATATATTTGGTTTTTCACGAGGTGGTGTGATGGCTTTGATGACAGGGCTTCGATTTCCGGAAGCGGCGTCTGTGGTTACTTGGGGCGGGGTAAGTGACATGACCTTAACGTATAAGGAGCGGAAAGATTTACGAAGAATGATGAAAAGAGTCATTGGTGGGACCCCTGAAAAATATCCCGATCGTTATCAATGGAGAACCCCACTCAATCAGCTAGGAGACTTGGCTGCCCCGGTTCTTATTATTCATGGTGTAACCGATCAAAATGTTTCTGTCGAGCATGCATATCAACTCGAAAACAAGCTGAAAAGCTTAGCAAAACCAGTTGAATGTTGGTATTTTCATGAGTTTACGCACTATTTCCCACCTGCAGTAAATCGAAATATTGTGGTTGAATTATCAAAGTGGATGAAAAAGCAGGGCAAATGATGGTAATATATAGTTAATACAAGCAGAGGAGCGAATTTTTATGGGTATGCCTCTTGAACTGAATACGATGATCGTAACAAAAGGAAACGAGAAGAGGATTGAGGAAAATCTTTTTGTTTTAGAAAAGGAAGGCTACAGACTTTATCCGATTGAAATCCCGATCGAGGTAAGGAAAACAATTGAAAGTGATACAAGTGGCACGGCTTTAATTAAGAAAGTGGAGTGGCAACATAACAGGACAACGTTAACTTACCAATTAGTTTCACTAAATTCAACGAACTGAGCAGCCAATGACTCTTGCGTTTTTCTTGATCGTTATACAAGAAAGCCCATATCCGATCGATATGGGCTGTTGATATTTATGAGATGGGACCGCCTTTTTCAACAATTTCTGTTGGGATGTCAGTGAATTTTTTGAAGTTTTCCCGGAATTTCTTTGCTAATTCCTTTGCCTTTTCTTCATATGCTTGATGATCAGACCATGTTTTCTTTGGTTGAAGTACATCATCTGGCACCCCTGCAATATGAAGCGGAATGTGTAAACCAAAGATTTCGTCTTTGACTGTCTCAACATGGTTTAATTCACCTTCCAGGGCTGCTTGAACCATCGCTCTTGTAAATGATAACTTCATTCGGCTGCCGACTCCGTATTCTCCACCGGTCCAACCTGTATTGACTAAAAAGACATTGGCATTATGCTCAAGTATCTTGTCACCTAGCATTTCCGCGTAACGTGCTGCGGGTAACGGGAGAAAAGGCGCACCAAAGCAGGTGGAGAAGGTTGCTTGTGGTGAAGTAATCCCGCGTTCAGTACCGGCAAGCTTCGAGGTATAACCGCTTAGGAAGTGATACATCGCTTGTTCCTTCGTCAATTTAGCAATGGGAGGTAAAACCCCGAAGGCATCCGCTGTTAAAAAGACAATCGTATTCGGGTGTCCCGCAATACTTGGCTGAATAATATTATCAATCGCTTCGATTGGATAGGCCGCCCTCGTATTCTCGGTCAGAGATCCATCATCATAATCAGGGATTCTCGATTCTGAATTAACGACTACATTTTCTAGGACTGTACCAAAACGAATCGCATCAAAGATTTGCGGTTCTTTTTCACGTGAAAGATTGATACATTTGGCATAGCAGCCACCCTCAATATTAAAGACACCATTGGAGGACCAGCCGTGCTCGTCATCACCAATAAGCCGGCGATTAGCATCGGCGGAAAGGGTAGTTTTGCCTGTCCCAGATAATCCAAAGAATAGGGCCACATCGCCTTCCTGACCTACATTTGCGGAACAATGCATCGAAAAAATATGGTTTTCAGGTAACAAATAATTCATAACTGAAAAAATGGATTTCTTCATTTCGCCTGCATATTCAGTTCCGCCAATTAATACGATTCTCCGTTCAAAAGAAATAATAATGAAGGTTTCGGAGTTTGTACCGTCCACTGTCGGATCTGCCTTAAAGTTGGGGGCGGATATAACTGTAAAACCAGCATCATGTGTAAGTAATTCCTCTTCTGTAGGGCGAATAAAAAGCTGTTGGGCAAAGAGATTATGCCAGGCATATTCATTTACTACCTGTATCGGCAAGCGGGATTTTTGATCTGCTCCAGCAAACCCTTTAAACACAAAAATTTCTTCTTGTTGTGTTAAATATTCTAGAACCTTTTGATATAAATTGGTGAAAACTTCCTCAGAAATAGATTGATTGGTCGAGCCCCATTCAATTTTGTCCTTTGTAGACTCTTCCATCACAATATATTTATCCTGTGGGGAGCGTCCGGTATACTTGCCAGTGGAGACACTGACAGCACCTGTTGCCGTTAAAATACCTTCTTTCCGGCTTAATACTCGTTCGACTAATTGCGGTACGGATAATTGTACCAATGCATGATTTTCTTGTAACAGCTTTTTTAAATCATTAGGGATATGAACAGAATTCATTGACTGAAACCTACCTTTATCCATGTTTTTAAGAGTGATTATATTAAAAAGTATAACACATTAATTAAAATATTCTATACTATTAAATGAAAATTCATTATATTTGGTTCTTTGGAATTAGGCGATTGAAAGAGTCATCAATGACTCAATTTACAAATTAAGAAAACTTTTTAAAAAGACATTGACA
Source organism: Neobacillus jeddahensis (assembly GCF_000612625.1). Classification (GTDB taxonomy): domain Bacteria; phylum Bacillota; class Bacilli; order Bacillales; family Cytobacillaceae; genus Neobacillus; species Neobacillus jeddahensis. The sequence continues at coordinate 85,845 of NZ_CCAS010000010.1, read as the reverse complement.
TTAATTAATCGGCTAGGTTATGATTTACCCTTGAACGGATACTCTCTTATCCCGAGCTGGTGGAGGGACAGGCCCAATGAAACCCAGCAACCTGCAAACGAAAATTGAATTGATGGATGGAGGACCATTTATCAAGGATTTTTTCGGGCAAAGGTGCTAAACCTGAAGCAAGGCTTGACCTTGAACGATAAGAGTGAAAGGCACGCAAAACTTTTGCTATCAACCTTTCCTCTAAATGGAAGGGTTTTTTATTTGTTCAGCAAAGATGTTTTCGTGCTACATAATCGCTACTTTTTATTCCATCGTAAGAATTTTTATGGGGTTTGTTTTTAATATGTCAAGGTGAGGTTCCAGGAATAGGGACATTCACTTTCTATTAATAATAATCTCGTGTTTATTTCATACTACTAAGGGAATGAGTTCCGTATCAACCGAGGTTAAACGGCAAGGTCATTACCAACCCCATACAGATAACCTCACTTTATTTCAAAAATATAGGAGGAATTCAGATGTCAAGAAACGCCCGTTTGTTTACTTCTGAATCAGTTACTGAAGGTCATCCTGACAAGATTTGTGACCAAATTTCTGATTCTATTTTAGACGCTATTTTAGCAAAAGATGCTAATGCCCGTGTTGCTGCTGAAACATCAGTAACAACAGGTTTAGTTCTAGTTGCTGGAGAAATCACAACTTCTACTTATGTAGATATTCCCAAAATTGTTCGTGAAACGATTAAGGGAATTGGTTATAATCGTGCTAAATATGGCTTTGACTCCGAAACTTGTGCTGTATTAACCTCCATTGATGAACAGTCCCCGGACATCGCAATGGGCGTTGATCAAGCTCTTGAAGCGCGTGAAGGTCAAATGTCTGACGAACAAATCGAAGCGATTGGTGCTGGAGACCAAGGCCTAATGTTTGGTTTTGCTTGTAATGAAACAAAAGAGCTTATGCCTCTTCCAATTTCACTTGCCCACAAGCTTGCTCGTCGTTTAACAGAAGTTCGGAAAGAGGAGCTTCTTCCATACCTTCGTCCAGATGGTAAAACACAAGTAACAGTTGAATATGATGAAAATGATAAACCTGTTCGCATTGACACAATTGTTATTTCAACACAACATCATCCAGAAATTACCTTAGAACAAATTCAGCGTAATTTGAAAGAATACGTCATCAACCCAGTTGTACCACAGGAATTGATTGATGAGAACACAAAATATTTCATTAATCCTACTGGTCGTTTCGTAATCGGTGGCCCACAAGGGGATGCTGGTTTAACTGGTCGCAAAATCATTGTTGATACGTACGGTGGTTATGCACGCCACGGTGGCGGTGCCTTCTCTGGTAAGGATCCAACAAAAGTTGACCGTTCTGCAGCCTATGCGGCTCGTTATGTAGCTAAAAATATCGTTGCAGCAGGCCTTGCAGAAAAAGTGGAAGTACAACTTGCCTACGCAATTGGGGTGGCTAGACCCGTATCAATCGCTGTTGATACGTTTGGCACAGGAAAAGTGAGTGAAGATGTCTTAGTTGACCTTGTGAGCGAAAACTTTGACCTTCGCCCAGCGGGGATCATTAATATGTTGAATCTTCGTCGCCCAATCTACAAGCAAACAGCTGCATATGGCCATTTTGGACGTACAGATGTTGACCTTCCTTGGGAGCGTACAGATAAAGCAGATACATTACGTCAACAAGCAAATGTATAAGCAGAATTGCAAAAGCGCCTAGGCGTTGGAGTAGAAAAATTAAAAAAGGGAGTTGCATGTTAAATGTAACTCTCTTTTCTATTTTTCGTCTGTTATATTAACGGACCTGGGACTATAGAAGTGAAAACTAAAGATACCCTAAATTTCCTATTGTTCACAGTGCCATTTTTGTATGAATAGTGGTAGTATTATAAGGTATGTTTTTTAGTAAAATCCTTATAAGGATATTTAAAATGGAGTAGGTGAGGTACATAATGTGTGGTTTTATCGGTTGTGTACACAACAAAACACAAAACTATAGTGATGACCAAAGACAACAATTTAAAAATATGAACGATATTATAACTCATCGTGGACCTGATGATGATGGATTTTATTATGACGACCATATTCAGTTTGGGTTCCGTCGTTTGAGTATTATTGATATTGAAAGCGGCCACCAACCGCTTACGTATGAAAATGAGCGTTATTGGATTATCTTCAATGGTGAAATTTATAACTATGTCGAGCTTCGTGAAGAACTGCTCAAAGAAGGACTTACGTTTGCGACAAGTTCTGATACAGAGGTTATTATTGCCCTGTTCAGCCATTTGAAGGAAAAGGCGGTCGAAAAACTGCGCGGAATGTTTGCCTTCGTTATCTGGGATAAGCAGGAACAAACCCTTTATGGGGCACGTGACCCATTTGGCATTAAACCATTCTTTTATTTAGAAGATGGAGAAAAGACATTCTTTGCTTCGGAGAAAAAGAGTATTCTTCTTACTCTTGAAAATGATGTGCTTAACTACGATGCCCTGCAGCACTATTTAACCTATCAATTTGTTCCAGAACCTAATACCTTATCAGAGGGTATAAAAAAGTTAGAGCCAGGCCATTATTTTACCAAAAAAATCGGCGCAAAAATGGAAATCAAGAAGTATTGGAAAGCGCACTTTCAACCAGTTCATAAATCAGAAGCTGACTTTACAAAAGAGATAAGAGATGTCTTATTCGATTCAGTGGAAAAGCATATGCGCAGTGATGTTCCAGTTGGTTCTTTCCTTTCCGGTGGCATTGATTCCTCGATCATTGCTTCCATTGCTAAGCAGTTTCATCCGGCAATTAAGACTTTTTCTGTTGGCTTTGAGCATAATGGGTTCAGTGAGATTGATGTAGCAAAGGAAACAGCTGAAAAACTCGGTGTTGAAAATATTAGCTATGTAATTACACCGGAAGAATATATGAATGAAATTCCGAAAATTATCTGGCATATGGACGATCCATTGGCAGACCCTGCCTGTGTTCCGCTTTATTTTGTTGCACGGGAAGCACGTAAACACGTTACGGTTGTCCTATCAGGTGAGGGTGCAGATGAATTATTTGGTGGATATAATATTTATCGTGAGCCGCAATCATTAGAAGTGTTTAATAAAATCCCGAGAATAGGAAAAGTTCTCTTAAAAGGGATTGCCGCTATGATGCCTGAAGGGATGAAAGGCAAGAGTTTTATTGAGCGTGGTGTGACACCAATGGAGGAACGGTACATTGGTAACGCCAAAATGTTTACGGAAGAAGAAAAGCGCGAGTTATTAAGTGTGTATCGTGAAGGATTGGATTATACAGACATTACGAAGCCGCTTTATCAAGAATCGCGTGGGTATGATCCAGTCGATCGGATGCAGTATATTGATATCCATACTTGGATGCGCGGGGATATCTTACTAAAGGCTGATAAAATGACGATGGCACATTCTTTAGAGCTTAGGGTACCATTCCTTGATAAAGCTGTGTTTGAGGTAGCATCAAAGATTCCTACGAGTCTAAAAACGGCTAATGGTACGACGAAATACATCTTACGCAAAGCAGCGGAAGGAGTCGTTCCAGAGCATGTGCTCAACCGTAAGAAGCTAGGGTTCCCAGTCCCAATTCGTCATTGGTTAAAGAATGAAATGAATGATTGGGCGAAAAAAATTATTCGTGAAAGTAACACGGATCATTTAATCGATAAATTATATGTTTTGAGCTTGCTTGAAGATCATTGTCAAGGGAAAGCTGATAATAGTAGAAAAATATGGACGGTTCTTATGTTTATGGTTTGGCATCAAGTCTATGTGGAAGATGTATATTCCTTTCAGCATGATTTTGCCCACCAAAAAAAATTACAGACATTGAAGCATTAATAAAAAGGGCACCCATTTTTGCCATGGGTGCTTTTTCTATCAATTATTATGATTGTAAGGACTTATAATACTGGGCCTTCTCCGCATATTCTGTATAAATACGTTCCATATCTTTTTTGTCTTCTGGGGTTAATTCTCTAATAACTTTGGCTGGTCTGCCAAATGCTAACGTATTAGGGGGGATTTTTTTCCCTTGTGGGACTAGACTGCCAGCACCAATAAAGGCACCTTCTCCAATTTCGGCATTATCAAGAATTATCGATCCCATGCCAACTAGGGCTCTTTTTCTGATGATACAACTGTGTAGGATTACTTGATGGCCGATCGTCACTTCATCTTCTAAAATTAGCGGGTTATTAGGACTTTGATGTAAGATAGAGTTGTCTTGTATATTAACTTTATTGCCAATCTTTGTTGGCGCAACATCACCTCTGATGACTGAATTAAACCAGACACTTGATTGTTCACCAATTTCAACGTCACCTGTTATCGTTACATAATCGGCAATAAACGCGGTTTCCGCGATTAACGGATATTTATCATTATAAGGGTAGATCATCTGTCTCGCTCCTTTTGGAATAATAACTCTATTTTACCGAAAGTTTGAATGATATTTCAAAAAATTCATCTTTTTCTTTACATAAGGTGCTTTAATAGTTTTTTTGTAAATAAAATAGTTCAACAATGGCAATTAACTTTTTTAGGGGGAAGAAATTATATGTGGAAGTGGGAAGCAGAAGGGGAAGCAAAAGCGGTGATCGTGATTGTGCATGGAGCAATGGAACACCATGGCAGATACGGTTGGTTAATCGAAATGTGGCGTTTATCCGGCTTTCATGTCATAATGGCTGACCTTCCCGGGCAAGGCATGACAACTAGAGCCCGTCGTGGTCATATAGATTCCTTCGATGAATATATTATTGAGGTGAAGGATTGGGTCCAAGCAGCCTATCGTTATGAGTTGCCCGTATTTTTATTAGGCCATAGTATGGGTGGGTTGATCGCCATTCGTTTATTACAAGAAGAAAGATTAAATATCGCTGGGGTTATTCTTTCTTCGCCATGTTTGGGACTGGTCCATACGCCATCAAAATTTTTAGATGCCATCTCACATCTCCTAAATGTGATTTATCCTTCTTTAAGGTTGAATTCAGGTTTATCCGTTCAAATGGCGACACGGAACGAAGATGTAAGGGAAGCAGATTCCAATGATACCCTTTATGTGACAAAAATCTCAGTTAGGTGGTATCGTGAACTTACAGCGGCGATTAAAGAAGCATTTGAACATCTGGAAGAAATCCAAGATGTCCCTATGCTTGTCATGCAGGGTGGCGATGACAAGATCGTCAGTAAAGTGACCGTTAAGGAATGGTTCAATCATGTTCCATTATCGGAGAAACGCTTTAAAGAATGGCCTAAGTGTTATCATGAAATCTTTAACGAGCCTGAGCGTGAAGAGGTTTTTGAATACGCCAAAGATTTTGTCCATAGTCAATTAAAAGCAATTGGGTATATTGTTTAGAAAGGTTGTTGTTTCCATGAAGCCATTCACGTTAATGTCTAGGGTCTATCGGACGATACTACCGGCTGTCCATCAAGAATTGGCTTACTGGAGAAGCCGGGCAGAAAAAATTCCGAATCTAGAGTTACGCAATCAAGCTCTTGCCAGTATCGAGAATAAAACCTTTCATTGTGAAGGGGGAGCGATTCTTGCCTTAACGGCAAAAGAGGATGTCAAAAAGGCTGTGAAATTTATTGTCGCCTATCAAACCATCAGTGATTATTTAGATAATCTTTGTGATCGCAGCACCTCGCTTGATCCCGATGATTTTGCGTCCTTGCATGAATCTATGTCAGATGCCCTTACGTTACAGGCAGAAGGGAAAAATTATTACCGGCTCCGTACAGATCAAGATGACGGTGATTATTTAAATGAGTTATCTGAGACCTGTCGTGCTGTCCTAAGAGAAATAGGTCATTATGATATCATCAAGGATTATCTCCACGAACTTTGCCAATATTATTGCGATTTGCAGATAAATAAGCATGTTGTCAAGGAGGAGCGGGTGCCACGTCTAGAAAAGTGGTTTCACCATTATCAAGATCATTTGCCTGATATGGAATGGTATGAGTTCTCAGCCTGCTCAGGTTCTACATTGGGTATCTTTTGCTTGGTTTCTTATGCGATGCGTGAGGATTTTAAGACAAGTGATGCTGTTAACATTCGAAAAGGGTACTTTCCCTATATTCAGGGGCTACATATTTTGTTAGATTATTTTATTGATCAAGAAGAAGACATTGCGGGTGGGGATTTGAATTTCTGTGCCTATTATAAAAGTGAAGAAAAACTTTTTAATCGCCTTCAGCATTTTGTAAAAGAAGCGGACCGTCACACAGAATACCTTCCACATAAACGATTCCATCAGTTGATTAACCGCGGCTTGTTGGGAATTTATTTATCAGATGCCAAAGTTCGAAAGCAGAAAAATGTTCGTAAACTGGCGAAAGGGATTATCAAATCTGGTGGTTGGATCAGTTATTTCTTTTATTTTAATGGACTAGCCTATCGCTCCCTGCAAAAAAGCATACCTGCCTTTGTAACACGAATAATGGCGAAATAAAAACCAGGCCCTTGTTGGGGTCTGGTTTTTAGCGTCTTTCAATCGCTACGATAAACGGTGGGTTGTTTTGTTGATTAATAAATTGATATTGCAGGACATGGGCTCTTTTTTGATCTAATTGCTGACAGTATTCTAGAAGTGAATCTCGTTCAACAGCACCCTGTTCGTGACCATGATAAATAACAAGGACGATTATTCCCTCGGGTGCCATCCATTCCAAAAGCTGCTCAATGGCTGCAATTGTTGTTTCAGGTCGAGTAAAAATCGTTTTGTCACTACCAGGCAAATAACCAAGATTGAAAATAGCGCCTGTAATTTTTCCCTGCCATTCAGAGGGAATCATCAAGGAAAGTTGTTCATGACCTGCATGAAAAAGAGTCACCCGCTCCGTCAGCTTGTTTTGCTGTAATCGTTCTTCGCTTGATCGAATGGCCTCCATTTGAACATCAAATCCAAAAACTTTCCCTGTTTCTCCAACCAATTCAGCTAAAAATACGGTATCATGGCCATTACCTAGCGTCGCATCTACTGCGATATCTCCCGGTTGAACCGCTTTTTTTAGTATGCTTTTGGCAAACGGAAGAATACGTTCCATTTTCATGAGATCAGTTCCCCACTGTTCCTTCAAAAAATTTTCCTTGCCAGCTATTTCTTCGTTTCAATTCCGCATCAATAGCATTTAGTACTTCCCACTTATTGACACTCCACATCGGTCCAACCATCAAATCAATCGGTCCGTCACCTGTAATACGATGAACAATCATTTCCGGTGGTAAAATTTCTAATTGGTCACATACTAAATTTACATAGTCCTCTTGAGAAAGAAATTCTAGCATCCCTTTTTCATATTGTTTAACCATCGGTGTGCCTTTTAACAAATGAAGTAGGTGGATTTTTATCCCCTGCACATCTAATTTGGCGACTTCTCGAGCAGTTTTCATCATCATGTCATATGATTCAAGTGGCAAACCATTAATGATATGGGAGCAAACTCGAATTCCATGCTTGCGTAACTTTTGGACGCCCTCTATATAACATTGAAAATCGTGAGCGCGATTGATGAGGAGTGCCGTACGTTCGTGAACGGTCTGGAGTCCCAGCTCAACCCATAAATAAGTACGTTCATTTAACTCCGCTAAATATTCAACAACATCATCAGGCAGGCAATCTGGACGGGTAGCAATCGATAAACCCACAACGCCTTCTTGTTTCAGTACCGTTTCGTATTTTTCACGAAGGACCTCTACAGGTGCATGAGTATTTGTGAACGCTTGGAAGTAGGCCATATATTTGCCATCTTTCCATTTTGTGTGCATCTTTTCTTTAATTTCGTTGAATTGGATTTCGAGTGTCTCCACCCTGTTTCCAGCAAAATCACCAGATCCAGCAGCACTACAAAATGTACAGCCGCCATGTGCTACTGTACCATCACGGTTTGGACAGTCAAAACCACCGTCCAATGCTACTTTAAACACCTTATGGCCAAATTGCTGGCGTAGGTGGTAATTCCATGTATGGTATCGTTTATCATCTGATGCATATAGAAAAGGTTTTGTCTGAAGCATTCAGAAAACCTCCTTTGTTAAAATAAAGAAACATAAATTTAATTTTATCATGAAGTATCAGGCATATCCAAATGTAATTGTTTCAAGTGTATTTGGTAAAAATTATCCAACAGGTTATGTAATAGGAAAATGATTGGGGAACACAATAAGAAATGAAGCAGTACGTGCTTCAAAATGAGGTATTGTGCAACAGGATGAAGGAGGTTCTTAGATGGCTACTCGCGATTCAATGGACAATTTAATGCAGCAGGTTGAGGATTCAATTCGCTACGCTGAGGAACAGTTTAAACAAAGCAGCCTTCAAGAGCATTATAATGACGATGATTATACAAAAGCATTACAACAGCTTGAGGAGACCTATCAAGATATTGCGAAAATGGCTCAAAGTGCCAATTCGCAGCAACGAGAACAGCTTCATCGAATGAGACTGCAGTTACAGCAGCTTCAGAATACCTTGATTCTAGAAGGGCAATAAGAGGAGGAAGACCTTTTGAAAAAGCGCTCAAAACAGCAAAATCCAGAACAAAAAACCCGAAATGGACAAAATAATCATGATCTTGAACTTGGGCAGGATGTAGATCTGGTAAAACAAGCAAAAAAGAAATATGAGCAATCAGGCGGTCAGCCAGTTAAATCAAAAATGCACCAAGAACAAGACCAATCATCCTAATCATTAGTAATGACCTCTCATCGATTTTCGGTGAGAGGTCATTTTTTTCTCTATGAATTTTTTTTGTTTTATCCCATTCTTCCATCATAAATGCATCCAAGATCATGCTAAATATCAATTTTATAAAGAAAACATTGTGAAAATAGAAGAAAAAAGCTGTTCACAGTTTGGAAACAACTCAAGTTTCATTTGTGATGCACGTCACAGAATGGGTTGTTTTTTAATGGTTTAAATAAAGTATTGAATATAAATAGTGCATTCCAATCCCTCCACTTTCTTCTAGAGGAATCCTTAATTGTTCACCGAACTAAAGTCCAATTGTGCCTAGGATTTTCCCATCATATAGCCTAGGCAATTTTTGAAAGGAAGTTATCAATGAAAAAGTACTTACTACTCGTGGTTCTGATTGGGGTTATGTTGTTTCCTTCCATTAGCTACGCAGAAAATGAAAGCATTTTAAGTATGGAAGAGTTATCAATTCAGATCATGCCAGAGTACACCTACCATCCAAATGATAAAAAGAAGGATCATCCTCCGCTCTTAATTGGCTATCAAGGAACAATGGTCAACAACTCGGATGAACCGCAAAAGGGCCAGATTGAAATAGCGCTTCCAATGAATCATAAAAATTTTCGGATTGGCTATGTGGCCGATTATTCAGCCAATTTACAAAAGGCCTATGAAATTGAATATAGCATTGATCGTGAAAAAGGAACGATTTCTTGGACAACCAGTGAAGAAATTAAGGCGAAAGACCGCTATAAGTTCGTGATTGAATTTTATACCGATGATATAAAGGTTAATGGTAAAAAGAAGTCCTTAACTTATGACTTTACAAGCTTTGCTGATATAGCATTAGTCAATGTGTCCTTTATACAACCATTCAAGGCAAAGAACATGGAGCTCACACCTGCACCAGTTGAGGAGCAAAACCATTCTGAAGGGAATAAGACAGTTAGTTATTTGTTCCAAGGCGTTAAAGTAGGTGAAACAAAAAGCTTTACACTGAACTATCTCCGCAGCGAATCAAAGCCAACGGTAGAAGTAGAACAAGCTTCAACTACAAAGAAGAAAGAAAATCAACAATCCCCATACCTTACAATTGGAGTAGTTAGCGGGATTAGTGTCTTAGCTTTCGGAACATTCCTATTGGTTAGAAGAAATAGAAAGAAACAGCAGTAGCGATTCACGCCAAATAGGGCTTGATTAATTGGGATTAAGGTACCCTTTGGGGCTTTAATATAGATAGAGAAGACATAATGGGAGGTGAAAGAATGTTCAAAAAGTTTTTAAAGATGAACAAAAAGTTTTTGCTTGTGGTGGCTTTACTTGTCGGTGTCCTGATTTCATTAACAACAGTTAAAACCATGGCCTATTTGGATTCCCCTGGTTTTTGTCAAAACTGTCATACGATGAAAAATGTGTATACTTCCTTCATGGACTCTACACATTCAGATTTGCAATGTAATGACTGTCATTTACCACACAAGAGTGAGGTAGGAAAATTATTCTTCAAAGGACGTGCCGGGATGACTCATGTCTATTTCAATTCACTGGGGACAGATGATATCCCTAATGTCATTGAGGCATCGGACCGAACGATGAAGGTAATTAATGAAAACTGTAAATCCTGCCACAAGAGTACGATTACAAATGTTTCGCATGACGCGAAAGAAAGTTGTGTCTCCTGTCACAAAACAGTTCCACACGGGAAAGGCTTTAAGGATGACCACTATAATAAGCCACCTCAATCAGGAGAATTATTAGAAAATAAGGGAGGATTTTAAGAATGGGAAGGTTCGGATATGGGGCATATCTTCTTCTGCTTGCATGTGTGTTAATCATCACCGGCTGTAGCAAGGATTCTAGTGAGAAAACAGCTTCAGCAGCAGGTGCGAAGACGACAGGCCTATCAGCAGACGAAATAAGCAATGAAGCGTTTAAGGATTTATTTCCGCTTCAATATAACAGCTATAAGAAAAATGAGAAGATGGAAGATACCACAAACGGTGGCTCTGTGAAACGCAGTAAGTTTGAAGCAGACAAGGAACCGTTGTTACCAATTCTGTTTAACGGATATGCATTTGCAACGGAATATAATGAAGAACGCGGGCATACTTACGCGTTAGAGGATATTCGAAATGTGAAACGGATCACTGATAAATCAGTTGGTTCTTGTTATACCTGTAAATCCACGGCCGTACCACAAATGATTGAAGAAATGGGCGACGATTATTGGGGGGCAAATTTTAATACTGAAATTTGGCCTAAAGGGGAAGAAATGGGTCATTCTCCGATTGGCTGTTCCGATTGCCATGATCCGAAAACGATGGATTTACGTGTTACTCGTCCAAGCTTTTATAAAGCATTAGAAACAAAGGGAGTAGATACGTCTAACCCAACCAAAAATGATATGCGCAGCTATGTTTGTGGTCAATGTCACGTGGAATATTATTTTGCTGCTGACAACAGTGAAGTCACATTCCCATGGACAAAAGGTTTTAAACCGGAAGAAATGTATGAATATTATAAAACGATTGCTAAAGAAAAGGGCTTTGAAAAGGATTGGGTTAGTAATATTTCAGGTACTCCGATGTTAAAAGCGCAACATCCTGAATATGAAACCCATTCATCTGGTACACATGGTAAAGCCAATGTCTCGTGTGCTGATTGCCATATGCCATATGAACGTGTCGATGGAAAAAGAAAAATCACCTCCCACTGGTGGACTTCACCGCTTAAAACAATGCAAACTTCTTGTGGTCAGTGTCATGGTGATCGTGATTTAGACAAATTAAAAGATCGTGTCCTTGAAATTCAAGAAGCAAATGTTAGCGCACTGCACGAGGCACAAGATGTTTCGACTTCATCTCATTACTATGTGAATAAAATGATTACCTCTGGTGTGAACGAGGAGAAAATCAAGCAAGCACAGGAATTTGTCCGTCAAGGCCAATGGTTCTGGGATATTGTCGCAGCTGAAAACTCTGCTGGATTCCATAATCCACAAGGCTCGATGGATTCACTAAGGATTTCGAGTGAGGCGTCAAATAAAGCAATCCGTCTTGCCACAGAAGAGTTAGTGAAAAAAGGTGTCAATATGGATGAGCTAGATCAAGAGATTGAAAAGGTGAAAAAGGCTGTCTTAGATGAAAAGGATAATGAGAAGAAAAAAGATAAGGCTGTCAACAGTTATTTCCCTGCTCAAGCACCGGTAGTACCAACTGTTCTAAAAAAATAGACCCTTTCCATTGTATTCTTATTCGTCCCGCCAAGAAGGAATAAGAAGGAAAGAGTCGGCAAATACGTTCAAGAAAACACTGTTTCTTATTGGAGAACAGTGTTTTCTTATTTGTATTGTGACAAAATAGTGGTTGAGTGTCAATTTTTGAAAATCATTATGCCTTTTGGCGGAATAGTTGCTAGAGTTGGCGGAATTAATCCAGAAATTTGCGGAATTACTCCCTGCACATGCTGGAAAAAAGGATTGCACCCAGCCTGAAAAAGGAATAAAATAAAATTTTGGAAATCGAAATAATGAAATACAAAGGAGCGGTTTTCATGCCACGTGCCTTATGGCTATTAATCATTGGGATGGCGGTGAATGTAATAGGCTCTTCTTTTTTATGGCCTTTAAATACTATCTATATTCACGATCATTTAGGAAAGTCTTTATCTGTTGCTGGTATCGTTCTTATGCTCAACTCCGGGGCGAATGTAATCGGGAATCTTTATGGCGGTCATTTATTTGATAAAATGGGCGGTTATAAATCAATCCTATTAGGAATTGGTATTTCCCTTATAGCACTTGTGGGGTTATCAATCTGGCATGACTGGCCAGAATACATTGTTTTTTTAACGATTGTTGGATTTGGAACAGGAATTATTTTTCCATCCATGTATGCGATGGCTGGATCAGTTTGGAAAGAAGGTGGGCGCAAGTCCTTTAATGCCCTCTATGTGGCTCAAAACCTTGGGGTTGCGATTGGTGCGTCACTTGGCGGAATTGTAGCTGACTATTCCTTCCAATTGATCTTCCTTGCGAATACCATTATGTATGTCATTTTTCTATTCATTGCCATATTTGGCTATAAAGGGATCACGGTCGAGCAGGCAACCCACATCCATGATGAAATAGGAGTAAATATGGGGAAAAGTAAAGTAAATTTGCAAGCGTTGCTTATTCTTTGCGGCGGCTATTTGCTATGTTGGGTTGCCTACAGTCAGTGGACCACAACGATTGCCTCCTATACACAAGAAATCAATATTTCATTAACGCAATATAGTTTATTATGGACGATTAACGGTGCTATTATTGTCTTGGGGCAGCCGCTATTAAATGGATTGTTGAAGCAGTTTTCAGCCTCCCTTAAGCTGCAAATTCTGATTGGAATCGGTATTTTTATCATTTCGTTTATCGTAGCTGGAAAAGCGAGTGCATTTTCAGGATTTCTTGTTGCAATGATTATCCTAACTATGGGTGAAATGTTCATCTGGCCTGCAGTTCCGACCATCGCATTTGATTTAGCGCCAGAAGGTCGTGCAGGATTTTATCAAGGTATCGTCAACAGCACAGCCACTGGCGGTAGAATGGTTGGTCCGTTACTTGGTGGAATGTTGGTAGATTTATATAGTATGAGGGCCTTATTTACAGTATTAATTGGCTTATTCCTTATCGCTGTTGTAACGACAGTCTTCTACGATCGCCATTTGAAATCGGTTAAGAAAGTCACTGTAAAAGCATGCTAGAATTATGATAAAACATTTATTTCCACAACCCGCTGTCAAATAGATGGTGGGATTTTTTTCGTACATAAATGAATCGCAAAGAAAGGTGACCATGTTAATAATTCAGGCGAACAGTCGTCTTATTTTTTGGTATAGTAACTATAGACAGAATTATCGTTTCATTTATAGAAATGAGATTCGAGATGGAAAAGGAAAGAAGGAGAGGCCATGCTTGCTTTACTACCTCTTATGCTTGAGCGTGTTGGGATCCTCATCATCGTAGCATTCATTCTCTCGAGGATGAAATCCTTTCGTCAGGTTATTCATAATGAACGAGGAATTCTTGCTAAAGTAACCATCATTGCAATTTTTGGAGCCTTCGGGGTGATCAGTAATTATACAGGGGTAGAGATCGGGCATGGAACGATCACGTCTCAGGATTGGCTAACAAACGTAGATAGCTCTGGTGCTATTGCGAATACAAGAATCATGGGGGTAGCTATTGGCGGTCTGCTGGGCGGTCCCATGATTGGAATTGGCGTGGGTCTTATTGCTGGGCTACACAGATTATCACTTGGGGGATTTACAGCTGTAGCTTGTGCGGTGTCGACTATTTTTGCTGGTGTTGTCACAGGTCTTCTAAGTAAGCGTTTTAAAATTCGTGAGAAAAGCTCGCCATCAAAGGCTGTTATGATGGGGATCTTGATGGAATGTGTACAAATGGGGATTATCCTTCTCTTGGCAAAGCCCTTTAATGAAGCACTTCATCTAGTAGAACTAATTGCGTTCCCTATGATCGCCATCAATGGCTTTGGCACACTATTATTTTTATTAATCATTCAGGATATTTTCCACGAGCAGGAAAGAACAAAGGCGCTGCAAACACATAAGGCGTTGTATATCGCCAATCAGACGCTGCCATTTTTTCGACTAGGCTTGAATATCGGTTCGTGTACAAAGGCAGCAGAAATCATATTAAAATGGACGAATGCAGATGCTATCGCCATCACAAATCAATACCAAGTATTAGCCCACGTTGGGGCCGGTGCCGATCATCATCTTCCATCCGGATCCATGGCAACGGAGTTAACGAAAAAGGTATTGGAGCAAGGCCATATTATTATTGCAAAGTCAGCTAAGGAAATTCAATGTTTTGATCCGCACTGTCCGTTAGAGGCGGCCATTGTCTTACCACTCAAGGTCCATGAGAAGACTCTTGGAACATTAAAATTATATTTTACAAGTTCTAGTAAACTAGATCGCGTTGAGCAAGAGCTTGCTGAAGGCTTGGGGAAACTGTTCTCTGGTCAGCTGGAAATGGCAGAATTGGAGATGCAAAGAAAATTATTAAAGGATGCGGAGATAAAGGCACTTCAGGCCCAAGTACATCCACATTTTTTATTTAATGCGATCAATACCATTTCAACTCTTGTGCGAACAGATGCGGATCAAGCAAGAAAGTTGCTCATTCAGTTAAGTATCTTCTTTCGCAGTAATCTTCAGGGGGCGCGGCAAATGGTAATTCCACTTGAGAAAGAGCTGGAGCATGTCGAAGCCTATCTGACAATTGAACAGGCACGATTTCCTAACAGGTATGAAGTAGAATTGGAGATCGATCCATCGTTAGAAAAAGTATTAATTCCACCATTTACCTTGCAGCCGCTTGTGGAAAATGCGATTCGCTATGCTTTTCCAAAAGTGCAAACGGGAATGGTTAAAGTCCGTGCCTTTGAAGAAGAAGGGCAAATGATCCTGCTAACAGAGGATAATGGAAAAGGGATCTCATCTGATTTGCTTCGAACACTTGGAAACGAAACCGTCGAATCAGCGGAAGGAACAGGAACAGCCTTATGGAATATAAAAAAGCGGATTGAAGAAATTTATGGGCAGCAGGCAACTTTTCAAATTGATAGTAAACTAGATCATGGGACAAAAGTGTTCATTAAACTACCAAAAACATCGCAAAAGTGGGGTGAAGAAAGTGTTGAAAGCCTTTATCGTGGATGATGAACCACTTGCAAGGGATGAGCTTTCCTATTTGCTCAAACGCAGCAAACAGGTGGAAATAACAGGAGAAGCCCATTGTGTCGAAACGGCCATGGAAAAACTAGAGTATCTTGAGATTGATGTCATTTTTTTAGATATCCAGTTAGCGGACGAGAATGGAATAGAAATTGCCAGTAAACTAAATCAACTTGAATATCCACCGTTGATTGTGTTTGCGACTGCTTTTGATGAATATGCGCTAAAGGCATTTGAGTTAAACGCAGTGGACTATATTTTAAAACCGTTTGATGAAAAAAGGGTCCAACAAACCATTGAAAAGCTGTATAAGCGTGTCAGTAATAAAGAACAAAACATAGCGCTACCTACAAGGCAGCAATCAATTCCTGGTGAACGAGCAGAAAAATTAGCTGTTTCGGTCGATGACAAAATCGTGTTAATGAACATAAATGAAATCCTTTATGTTGCAGCACAAGAAGGGAAAACACTCATATCCACCGAGAAACAAAGGTTTTGGGTGAGTGATCCTTTGGTCATATTTGAACGGAAACTTCATCGTACCCCCATTATGCGTGTCCACCGAGCCTTTTTAGTAAACATTGATGCCATCTTAGAGATTGAACCATGGTTTAATTCTACCTACAATTTGATTTTAAAGACGGGTGAAAAGGTGCCAGTAAGTAGAACCTACACTAAAGTTTTAAAACAGTTACTAGGTTTTTAAATAGCTATTTTTGTATTTCAATTGATTATTGATGTTTTTCACCCTCTGATTCTTGCGTTTTAGGCTGAAAACCACATGTTATCGCTTTCATTTATTATGATAGGGATAAAGGACAAAGAGTTGGGGAGGTTGAAATATTATGAATGCGGTTTCAGTTGTCATTGGCTCTATTTGTATTTTAATGATTGCCTACCGTTTATATGGAACATTCATGGCAGCAAAAGTCTTAAAATTAGACGATTCAAAGCCAACACCGGCACACGAATTGAATGATGGAAAGGATTATGTCCCAACAAATAAGTGGGTAACATTTGGTCACCACTTTGCTGCGATTGCCGCTGCTGGTCCATTGGTAGGTCCCATACTGGCAGCTCAATTTGGATATTTACCAGGGTTACTCTGGTTATTGATTGGTGCGGTAATTGGGGGTGCTGTTCATGATGCAGTGGTTCTATATGCATCGATGCGAAAAAAGGGGAAATCCTTATCTGAAGTGGCAAAAGATGAATTGGGCCCTGTAGCCGGTTTCTGTACGGGACTTGCCATGTTATTCATTATTACCATTACGATGGCAGGACTTTCAATGGTAGTTCTTCATGCACTGGAAAATAATCCATGGGGTACGTTCTCAGTAGGTATTACGATTCCAATTGCGATGGGGGTAGGGATATTTTATAAAAAGACAGGTAATCTGAAATTAACTTCAACGATCGGCTTTATTCTTGTCATGGTTGGCGTGTTTGTGGGTCCATCTATACAAGAGACCATCTTGGGTGATTGGCTCACTTTAGATACAAAAACGTTGGCTATTATTCTACCAATTTATGCTTTCTTTGCAGCTGCTTTGCCAGTATGGCTCTTGCTTGCTCCACGTGATTACTTAAGTAGCTTTATGAAAATTGGGGTATTTATCGCCCTTATCATTGGGGTATTCATTATCAATCCATCGATTCAAATGCCAGCCTTTACAAAATTCACCCATGGTGGAGGCCCTGTTATCGGTGGTCCTGTATGGCCGTTTATCTCGATTACAATTGCCTGTGGTGCCATTTCTGGTTTCCATGCCTTTGTCGGATCGGGGACCACGCCTAAAATGCTCGATCGCTGGTCAGATATTAAGGTAGTAGGCTTTGGCGCAATGTTAGTAGAATGTGTCGTTGGGATTATGGCCTTAATTGCGGCGACAGCACTGCATCCTGCCGATTACTTTGCGATTAACTCGACGCCAGAAGTTTTCAAAACGTTAGGGATGCATGTCGATCAATTACCAAAGCTTGCCCAAGAAATTGGCATTGACCTTGAGGGTCGAACTGGCGGGGCAGTGACATTAGCGGTTGGGATGACCTATGTTTTCACTGAAATTCCTTGGTTTGCGAAATTATCGTCTTATTTCTTCCAATTTGTGATCATGTTCGAAGCGGTGTTTATTTTAACAGCGATTGATTCTGGAACACGTGTGGCCCGTTATTTAATTCAAGATTTTTTCGGTGAGTTTTATAAACCTTTGAAAAAGACAGATTGGCTGCCAGGCTCCATTTTTGCAAGTGCTCTCGCCTGTTTTATGTGGGGATACTTACTATTCTCAGGAGATATCGGTTCTGTTTGGGCATTATTTGGAGTTTCCAATCAACTAATGGCCTCGATCGGTCTCATCATTGGGGCAACAGTTATATTGAAAGTGGCCGACAAACGTTGGTATATGTTAACCTGTTTAGTACCACTTGCATACTTGTTTGTAACCGTTAATTATGCTGGCTATTGGATGGTGAAAAATGTTTATCTCAATCAAGCAGCAGCAGGCTATAGCGTCTTGAATGGGGTATTATCGATCATCATGTTAGTACTTGGTCTGATCATTATGGTGACCGCTATTAAGAAATGGACGACAATGTGGAATTCACCTCGTTTCCAATTTGGCTCAAGAGTTGCATAAATTTTAAAAGGCAGAGGATTAATGAAGACGTCTTCATTGATCCTCTGCCTTTTATTATCCCTTATGATTGCTCCCTATCCACATCCTTAATCAGTTCCAGTTTTTTTTGTCGCTTCATTTGATACATATTTTTATCTGCCACAGTAAATAACTTATCTACATGATTAATGGATTCCGGGCTGTACGCAAATCCAATAGACATGTTAATGGTTTGCGCGATCGATTCAATTTTATATGAATTAACCTTTTTATCAATCGAATCAACCATTCTCTCTACTTCTTCTAGGGAAGAGTCGACAATGAGGAGGGCAAATTCATCGCCGCCTAATCTTGCGGTTATGACTTTCTCTGAGGAAAACTTTTTTAAGATGGCTGCAGTTGTTTGGATTAAAAGATCGCCCGCTTTATGTCCGTAACGATCATTTACATACTTCAGCTCATCCAAATCACAAATCACGATAGCAATTTCTGAATTCATTTCCTGCATGTATTTTTCGAGCTTTTTTTCAAAATATCCACGATTATATAAACCTGTTAAATCATCTGTAAAAGACATTAAATAAATTTTTTCATAAAGTCTAGCAGTTTCAATGGAGGTCAGGACTTGTGCGCCAATAATTTGTAATAATTCTTCATGTTCTTTCCGGTAGGCGAATTCTTTAAAACTTTGGGCGGAGATGACTCCTTTAACCTGATCATCGAAAATGATGGGGACATAGATATGAGACTTCGTCTCATTTGATCCGACAATGTACCTTTTTCCTTTATCATCACTTTCGACTTTGTGATGAATAATTTGCCTGGATTGAATGGCAATTGAGGCATTATTTTCGCCAAATTCGATTGTGAAGGGGGGGAAATATACTCCTTCATCGACCATTAGAAGTATTTTAATTTGGTCTTCTCCCTCAGTATAGGAGGCCAAGTAAAATGAATCAGCCGCCATGACCTCTGCAACCATTTCATATGTTTTTTTTAGCAGGATCTCTTCATTTAATGTCTTGCTGCAAATTTGAGCAAAATTATGAAGGATTTTATAATGTTGATTTAACCACATCATGTTTTCAACAGAATCCTGAAGTTCAGAAAGTGCTTCCGCTTTTCCTTTATCTACTCCCAAAGACTTTAAGTGGGATTTTACCTTAAGTAGGAATCGCCTTTTTAATTTATTCATAATCCTATTCATCATTAAATGCACTTCCACGTCATAATCTATTCATAAAAAAATGAATCCATTGATTATTGATAAGAATGTATAAATGTTGAGAATTGCCCAGCTTCATTATGTTATTAAAATCATACAACAATGGTGGTCAATGGACAAGAGTGAATAATAAAAATGAGAAGTGCCACCTGTGTATAGCCGGCCAATGGTTTCGATCTTATTAAATCAGTACAGATGTTTAATCTAAATAAATTTGGTCCATCCTTAATTTAGGCGTTTGATTGCTTGCAACCCGTGCAAAAATTTAATACAATAACCGTAATACTTTATATTGAAAAAACAGTGATCAGGAGTAGTAGTGGTGCCTAACCGAAACAAAAGAGAGTTGACGGCTGGTGAAAGTCAACCGGGTAGGTCATGAACTCGCCTATGAGTTGCAGGTATGAAGGATAGTAATGCCTGCCGTATTCCGCGTTAAGGATGAATGAAGCGAGTGCAGTTAAGCACTAATGTGGGTGGTACCGCGGGAAGATACATACAATCCTCTCGTCCCTTTTATGGGATGAGGGGTTTTTTTATTTTAAGGAGGAAACAAATATGAGTTTCGATCATCAAAAGATTGAGAAAAAGTGGCAAAAGAAATGGGAAGAAGAAAAAACATTCAAAACGAGCGAAGAATATGATAAGCGGAAATTTTATGCTTTAGATATGTTTCCATACCCATCGGGAGCTGGACTCCATGTCGGACACCCAGAAGGGTATACGGCGACCGATATCCTCTCCCGTCTAAAAAGGATGCAGGGATATAATGTCCTTCACCCAATGGGCTGGGATGCCTTTGGATTACCAGCAGAACAATATGCATTGGATACAGGGAACGATCCAGCTGAATTTACAGCGAAAAATATTGATACATTCCGTCGACAAATTAAGTCACTTGGATTCTCGTATGATTGGGATCGAGAGGTTAACACAACGGATCCTGAATACTATAAGTGGACACAATGGATTTTCTTAAAGTTATGGGAAAAAGGGCTTGCTTACATTGATGAAGTTGCCGTGAACTGGTGTCCGGCATTGGGAACCGTTCTGGCTAACGAAGAAGTAATCGATGGGAAAAGTGAACGCGGTGGACATCCGGTTGAGCGCCGCCCAATGAAGCAATGGATGTTAAAGATTACGGCCTATGGCGATCGTTTACTTGAAGACCTTGAAGAGCTTGATTGGCCAGAAAGTTTAAAAGAAATGCAGCGTAATTGGATTGGCCGTTCTGAAGGAGCAGAAGTCACTTTTCAAATCGAAGGACACGAAGAAACATTTACAGTTTTCACCACCCGTCCAGACACATTATTCGGTGCAACGTATGCCGTATTGGCTCCTGAGCACGCCTTTGTTGAAAAGATTACAACTGAAGAGCAGCG
The DNA here is from genome assembly GCF_000612625.1 of Neobacillus jeddahensis. Taxonomy (GTDB): domain Bacteria; phylum Bacillota; class Bacilli; order Bacillales; family Cytobacillaceae; genus Neobacillus; species Neobacillus jeddahensis. Next base: position 65,146 of record NZ_CCAS010000010.1, on the reverse strand, counting down.
TACTGCTGTTAAGGCATACTTAGATAAGGTTAAATTGAAGAGCGACTTAGAGCGTACAGACTTAGCTAAAGAGAAAACAGGCGTATTTACCGGTGCCTTTGCGATTAACCCAGCCAATGGTGAAAAAATGCCAATCTGGATCGCCGATTATGTACTCGTCAGTTATGGAACGGGTGCAATCATGGCAGTACCAGCTCACGATGAACGTGACTACGAATTTGCCAAGGAATTCAATTTACCAATTAAGCCAGTTGTGGCCGGTGGGGATGTTGAGAAGGAAGCCTATACAGGTGACGGAGAACACATTAACTCTGAATTCTTAAATGGGTTGAATAAAGAAGTGGCTATTTCCCAAATGATTTCTTGGTTAGAAGGGAAGGGAATTGGAAGCAAAAAGGTAACCTTCCGCTTACGCGATTGGTTATTTAGCCGTCAACGTTATTGGGGTGAGCCGATTCCGATTATCCATTGGGAAGATGGCACATCAACAGCCGTTCCGGAAGATCAGCTTCCATTGACATTACCAAAGACAACCGATATTAAACCATCAGGAACTGGAGAATCACCACTTGCTAATATTGCTGATTGGGTAAATGTCGTCGATCCTGAAACGGGGAAAAAAGGACGTCGCGAAACCAATACCATGCCACAATGGGCAGGTAGCTGTTGGTATTATTTACGTTATATTGATCCAAAAAATGATCAGGCCCTTGCCTCACAGGAAAAATTAAACCATTGGTTACCTGTTGATATTTACATTGGTGGTGCGGAGCATGCTGTTCTCCACTTGCTATACGCTCGCTTCTGGCATAAGTTCTTGTATGATATTGGTGTTGTGCCAACAAAAGAGCCATTCCAAAAGCTTTTCAACCAAGGAATGATTTTAGGCGAAGGTAATGAAAAGATGAGTAAATCTAAAGGAAATGTTGTCAATCCTGATGATATTGTCGATAGCCATGGCGCCGATACATTACGCTTATATGAAATGTTCATGGGACCACTCGATGCTTCGATTGCTTGGTCGACAAATGGTTTGGATGGTTCGCGTCGGTTCTTAGACCGGATTTGGCGTCTATTAGTGGAAGAGAACGGGTCATTAAGTCCGAAAATCAAAGTTGTAGACAATGGTTCTAGCTTGGAGAAAATTTATCACCAAACGGTGAAAAAGGTGACGGAAGATTATGAAGGTCTCCGTTTTAACACAGCGATTTCTCAAATGATGGTGTTTATTAATGAAGCTTATAAAGCAACCGAACTTTCGCTGGATTACATGGAAGGTTTCGTCAAAATGCTTGCCCCTGTTTGTCCGCATTTCGCAGAAGAGTTATGGGAAAAGTTAGGGCATAGGGGAACCATTTCTTATGAAGCGTGGCCAGCATATGATGAAGCAAAACTTGTCGATGAGGAAGTTGAAATTGTGATTCAAGTGAACGGAAAGGTAAAGACAAAGCTGATGGTTCCAACTGATGCTACGAAAGAAGCATTAGAAGGGATTGCTATGGAAGATGATCACATCAAAGAGCAAATTGAAGGAAAAACAGTTCGCAAAGTTATTACTGTTCCGGGTAAACTAGTCAATATTGTTGCAAATTAATGAGGTCATAAAGCTCCCCCTATGCGGGGGGATGCTTTTCTAAAAGGGGATGGATTGAATGGAAGAAATCAACACAATTACACCAGAAGAATTGGAAAGGAAGCTTGAGGCAGGAGAGAAGCTGGAGCTTGTCGACGTGAGGGAAGATGATGAGGTCGTCTATGGAATGATCCCAGGCGCAAAGCATATTCGGATGGGCGACATTCCAAACAGTCTGGACTATTTTGACAAAGAAAAAGAGTATATTTTTATCTGCCGTTCCAGCCACCGCAGTGGAAATGTTTGTCATTACTTGCATGAGCAAGGATACAAGGTTCGCAATATGGTGGGCGGCATGCTAGCATGGACAGGAGAAACCGAATACGTTGAATAACCGATTCCACTTTGGAATCGGTTTTTTTGTACAAAAAACAGTAAAAATCCTAATTTTAAAAGGAATTAATTTTTAAAATTCAGATAAATAGTCAATAATGATAAATAAAATGAAAGGGAGAGTATCGTGATACAGGTTAAGTTGTTTGATCGTGAGCATGAAAAGGATTTAGAAAAGGAAATGAACCGTTTTTTACGCGGGATAGAAGAAAAGAGTCTGCTAGATATTAAGTACAATGTGGCAGCCATGGCAGAGGAAGAAGAGGAAGAGCAAATATATTGTTTTACAGCGATGATAATTTATAAGGCTTGACAAAGTTGTCAAGCCCTATTTTTTTTTGCTGCTATAGCAGCATTTGTACCAGCAAGTCTTCCCGTTATCAGAGCGGATGTAATATTATAGCCGCCTGTATAGCCATGTATATCAAGGATTTCACCACAGAAGAAAAGACCATTCATTAATTTAGAGGCCATTGTTTGTGGTTCAATTTCTTTGACAGATACACCGCCGCCGGTGACAAAGGCCTTTTCGAGTGGCAGGGTGCCATTTACATTGATGATGAATTGCTTACAGCTTTTTGCAAAACTGCGAACCTTCTCATTTGAGATGGTCCCACCCTGTTCAGTTGGTTCTATTCCGTTATTTTCTAAGAGAAAAAGAAGATATCTTTCAGGTATAAACCCTTTTAACGTATTCTTTATACTTTTTTTAGGTTCGCTTTTGACAAGCTTAACGATTTCTTGAAAAACTTGCTCTTCTGTTTGATCTGGCAGTGCATCTAGGCTCATCATTACTTCTGATAATTTCCACTTCTTCATTGCCTTGACGACAAACTGACTGCAACGAAGGACAGCAGGACCACTGAGGCCAAAATGGGTAAACAGCATATCCATTCGATGCGTGATGATGGCCTTTCCCTTTGGACTGAGCACACTTACATTAATGTCTCTAAGAGCTAGGCCTTGGAGAGACTTGTGCCTAATAAATGGTTCATTTGATGTAACAGGGACTTCGGTTGGAAATAATTCCGTAATCGTGTGTCCAGCCTTTTCCGCCCATGCATATCCATCACCGGTAGAACCTGTGTGGGGGACGGATTTTCCACCAACTGCAATAATTACTGCGGATGTGCTGATTGGTTGGCCATCCTTCAATAATACCCCCGAAACATGACCATTTTCATAAATTACATTTTTAACTGGACTATTTTTATAGACTTTAACATGCAATTTTTCTAATTGTGTTAGGAGTGCATCTACTACGGATTGAGACTTATTGGAAACAGGGAACATTCGTCCATGGTCTTCTTCCTTTAAAGCAATTCCGAGCTTTTCAAAGAATTTGATGATATCTTCATTACTAAAAATAGAAAATGCACTATATAAAAACTTGCCGTTACCTGGCAAGTGCTTGATGATTTCCTGGACTGGCAAGCGGTTCGTAACATTGCAACGTCCACCGCCGGAAATAGCAAGCTTTCGTCCCAACTTATCTCCTTTATCAATTAATAATACTTTTGCGCCTTTCTCACCAGCGGCGATGGCAGCCATCAACCCTGAAGGGCCTCCGCCAATGACAATTACGTCGTAGTCCATATTTGCACCAACTTTTTTCATTCTATGGGTATGCTAGTAATATTTATTACAATTACACCATTATAACCATATCCGTAATAACTGAAAACAAAATAAATAGTCAACAATTTTTAATAATTTTTCTATGGTTGTTAGTAGCATCATAGGAAAAAGAGTTGTAAACTACAATAGTATGCAAAAAACGTCGAATTTTACTTGATAAGGCGCTTGCGCTTTTGGAAATAGGAAGGGATTCTATGCAGTCTAAACTATTAAGAGGAACTTTTATATTAACATTAGGAACTATCCTTTCAAAGGTAATCGGTTTAATTTATGTTATTCCATTCTTTCAAATTGTCGGCAGGGAAGGAACAACGCTTTATCAATTCTCTTATGTTCCTTATACCATTTTTATAAGTATCGCGACGGCGGGTGTTCCGCTCGCTGTATCAAAGTTTATTTCAAAATATAATGCACTTGAGGAGTATGCAGTTGGCAGGAAGCTGTTTAAGTCGGGATTAGTTATCATGCTGGCTACCGGGGTTATGGCTTTTTTGGTGATGTATCTCGCAGCGCCTACATTAGCAGAAATGAGTGTTGGCGATAAAAAGGCTAATTTAGAAAATGTCACCACCGTCATGCGTGCGGTTAGTTTTGCGCTAATTGTTGTTCCATTTATGAGTCTCATCAGAGGATTCTTTCAAGGGCACCAATCGATGGGCCCGTCAGCTCTCTCACAAGTCGTGGAACAAATTGTCAGGATTGCGTTTACCCTTTTAGGGGCGTTTGCAGTCTTACATATGTTTAATGGAAAAATGGTTACCGCCGTAAGTGTCGCCACGTTTGCAGCCTTTATTGGCGCCATTGGCGGTTTGATCGTTTTATTTTGGTATTGGTATAAACGAAAACCGTATTTAGATGAACTGCTTACGCATGATAAGGGCACAATAAATATTTCATTAAAGGACATTTATAAGGAAATTCTTATCTATGCCTTTCCGTTTGTGTTAGTCGGGATTGCCAACCCATTATTTCAAGCGATTGATCAATTCACCTTTAGCCAGGCAATGGCGGAAATCGGGAAAAAGAAGTTTGCGGAATCCTTCTTCTCTATTTTAAATTTTGAATCACATAAGATTGTTATTATCCCTGTATCACTGGCAACGGGCTTTTCATTAACGCTCGTACCAAGTATAACGAAGGCCTTTATTGATGGTGAAGGTGCAAGTTTAAATCGCCAATTAAATCAGACATTTCAAGTACTGCTATTTTTAACGTTACCTGCAGCCATTGGTCTTTCCTTATTGGCAGAACCCGTTTATACGGCATTTTATCAGCATGATGTCATTGGTACGGAAGTATTAAGGGCATATGCACCAGTTGCCATTCTCTTTTCTCTCTATTCTGTTACCGCGGCCATATTACAAGGGATTAATGAACAGCGGTTTACGGTATTAAGTTTACTAGTGGGATTATTAATAAAATTATCCCTCAATATACCGTTAATCAAAATGATGGAAACAAGAGGGGCGGTATTAGCAACTACTCTTGGATATGTTGCAGCTATTCTCATCAATTTGATTGTGATTAAGGTATATGCGCGTTATCCTTACCGTCTTGTTTGGAGAAGAAGTTTATTAATAGTCATCTTTGCTGGATGTATGTGGGTGGGCACAGAATTAATGTACAAACTATTATCATTATTCCTATCGCCTGCGTTAAAGTTTCAATCTGTATTAATGATCGTCATTTGCGCTGCAGTGGGAGCTGGAATTTATTTTTATCTTGGCTTAAAATCAGGACTTGCCAGCCGTTTATTTGGAGATAAACTTGATCGGTTAATGACAAAATTACCAGGGAGGAGAAAACGCGTTGAGAATTGACAAAATGCTAGCGAACCTTGGCTATGGCAGCCGTAAGGAAGTGAAACAGCTCCTAAAAAGTGGTGCCGTTAAAGTGGATGACGTACTCATTAAAGATGCAAAGCAGCATGTGGATACGGCGGAGCAAACCATCACCCTTAATGGGGAAATCATTGAATATAAAGAATACATTTATCTTATGATGAATAAGCCTCCAGGAGTCCTATCAGCAACGGAGGATAACTCTTGTGAAACAGTCATTGATTTATTGGAGATGGAGGATCAGGTGTATGAACCATTCCCTGTCGGAAGATTGGACAAGGATACAGAGGGACTGCTCCTCATTACCAATGATGGTCAATTGGCTCATCGCTTACTTTCACCAAAAAAGCATGTGCCGAAGATGTACTTTGCCAGCATCGACGGGGAAGTAACGGAAAAAGATGTTGAAGCCTTTGCACAAGGGGTAACCTTGGATGATGGTTACGAAACGAAGCCTGGCTTTTTAAAGATCTTGAAAGCAGGGATTCGTTCGGAGATTGAGTTAACCATCACCGAAGGAAAATTTCATCAAGTGAAACGGATGTTTGAAGCTGTTGGAAAAAAAGTTGTCTATCTTAAACGGATGACGATGGGACCACTCGGATTGGATGAAACCCTCGAATTAGGCGAATATCGTGAACTGACTGATGAAGAATTGACATTATTGAGAGAATATCAAGTGAAATAGAGGATTTTATCGAAAAAGCAGCTAATCGTATAGCTGCTTTTTCATGTGTTTTGCTAAATTATTGATACGCTTTTATATTTAGTAATTCGTCTAACCCGACTATAGCAAAATCCCTTTTTTGTAATTCCTCAATTAATTGCGGGAGAGCTTTTTTAGTCTCACTCTTATCAGTATCAGAGTGCATTAAGATGATATCTCCGTTTCGGACATTGTCTAATACATTGTTAAGGATATTCTGGGATTCCTTTTGTGACCAATCTAATGTATCGATCGACCACAGCACAATCGAATAGCCAGCTTGCTTCGCCTCCACTGCAACATGAGTGTCTGTATCACCATATGGGGTCCGAACGATAGCAGGCTCTTTACCGGTTATGGAGCTGATTGCTTCGCCCGCTTTTTCAAGTTCATTTCGAATAGACTCGTTTGATAATTTTGTTAATTCCACATGATTGTAGCTATGACTAAGAACAAGGTTACCATGGTCAAAGGCATTCTTGACGACATCTGGGTGTTCCTTTACCTTACTTCCAATAAAGAAGAAATTTCCTTTTACATGGTAGCGGGCAAGAATATTGATAATGTCTGGGGTGATGTCCATATCAGGGCCATCATCAAAGGTGAGGGCAACCTTCTGTTGATTGGGACCATTAATGTAGACGTTTTCCTGACTTCTTGAAAAAGAGATGATTTGGTTCCGCCAGGCTTGCATGGACTCCCAGGCATTTTTCGTTAATTGATTGGATACACCCTTTATTTCAAGAATGTAATCGTTCTTTGTTGCGACAATACCTCTTTTAGTGCTAAAAACATTAATATGATCAATAGTAGTTTCACTTTTAGGAATAATGATTTTTAGTTGTATTTCAGGAGTTGGCTGATAAACATAAATAGAATCACCATCAACTTCGGAAAAATGGTTTGGTGGTCCCAATGTCTTCATCATTTGATCATAAGTCAGCTTGTGAAGTTCAATCGCAAATGAACGGACATCGAAAATTTCTCCAGCCTCGTTGTAACCAAAAACGATATGTTTACTTGAATAGGTTGCATAGTACCCCAATCCTGCTTGATCAACTTGGTCAGGCTCACCCCATTCAGTTTTCACTTGATTAATTGTGCTATCTAGTGCGGTAAATGGGCAATTCTTCACCATACCCTTTTGAGCTTGGGCAAAGAGGTCCTCAAGTATTTGTTGAGAATGCTCCATTTCCGGTTTTTGCACGCTATTTTGCTGTGGCTTATCATCCTTGTCAGAGGGGATAGAATGTTCACAAGCTGAGAGGATGGTTGCAGTTGATAAAATGAGGAGCAGTAAAATCTTCTGTATTTTCATCGAATTATGATCACCCCGCGACTTTAAACTATGTTCATTTAATCATAACAAATTTGGCTTATGAATGATAATGTATGACATTCTAACAAAAAAAAGGACAAAGCATGAAGCCTTGTCCTCTGAAAGTTATGCATTTAGAAAAGATTGTAACATCCAATTATGTTTCGAAAGTTTACCAACTAGGGCAAGAAACATATCGCTTGTCACATCGTCATTGTTTTGTTCTGCTACTTCCATACCGGTTTTTAACTCATCAATGATCAAAGAAAAGTCTTTTACCACTACTTGAACCATTTCTTCCGCCGTTAATTTTTCACTAGCTTCTTCAATCGTTGCAAGTTGAAGGGACTCTTTTAAAGTTGAAATGGGGTTGCCGCCAATCGATAGTAATTGTTCTGCAAATTCATCTATTGTCGCTGCTGCTTCCCCATATAATTCCTCAAATTTTGCATGTAAGGTAAAGAAGTGAGGTCCTTTCACATACCAATGAAAATGATGTAATTTCATGTATAATACATTCCAGTTTGCGATTTGTTGATTGAGAACTTGTTCAATTGTCATGTAGCATTCCTCCTAAATTTCTTATCTGTTTTTATTATAACACATATTAATTAAAAGTAAATATCAAATTATAATAATTATAAATAAGAAAAATAGTTTTACTTATCCTCAAGAACTGAGTGAAATATAACTTTTTGAAAAAATAACTAATGAGGTTGCACTATGGGTAGTATATAGAAAAAGACGATATGAAAGGGGAACTAGTCTTGAAACTGACTCACGAGCAGGCGATTGAACTGCACGGCTTTAATAATTTAACTAAATCCTTAAGCTTCAATATGTATGATATTTGTTTTACGAGGACGAAGGACGAGCGGGAAGCCTATTTAAACTATATTGATGAGCAATACAGTGCAGATAGACTGCAAAAGATTTTAACCCATGTATCGGATATTATTGGGGCGCATGTCTTAAATGTCGCAAGTCAAGATTTTGAGCCAGCGGGGGCAAGTGTGACCTTGTTGGTTTCAGAGGGGCCTGTTGCCAATGCGCCATCTGAATCTTTCGAGGAATCGCCGGGACCGCTGCCAGAATCGGTGGTTATGCAGCTAGATAAGAGTCATATTACTGTCCATACATATCCGGAATTTCATCCTGATGAAGGAATCAGCACATTTAGAGCGGATATTGATGTCTCAACCTGTGGAGAAATTTCGCCTCTTAAGGCCCTTCATTATTTAATCCGCTCGTTTGAGACTGACGTGATGACGATTGATTATCGGGTCCGCGGCTTTACAAGGGATAAAACGGGGCATAAGCTTTTTATTGATCATGAAATTAACTCCATACAAAATTATATTCCTGAAGATGTGGGCGAGTTGTTTGATATGATTGATGTGAATGTCTATCAGGAACATATTTTTCACACAAAATGTAAACTAAGGGAATTTGATTTAAATAACTACTTGTTTGGTTATACAAAGGAGAAATTAACTCCAGATGAACATATTGAAATAACGGAGAGATTAAAGCTAGAAATGGATGAAATTTTTTATGGAAAAAATATAGTTCAATAAAAGAGCGCAGGGATTGCGCTCTTTTTGCAACTGAAAATACTGCCAAATGGGTGAAGAACTAAGGAAACACTTGACGTGAAACCAAATGGTGTTATATATTGTTTATATGAAACCAAATGGTTTCGTAATGAAGCGAAAAATTGATTATCAGGAGGTATTTCAATGGGAAACGAGACACAAGTAACATTAGAAGATATAAAATATACGGTGGTATATAATGCGCCAATTGCGAAAGTATGGGATGCAGTAGCGACAGCAGAAGGACTTAGCGCATGGTTTATGCCGAATGATCTAGAACCTGTAGAAGGTCATGAATTTCATCTAAATGCAGGCCAATTTGGCATGTCACCTTGTAAGGTAACAGAGGTTGATCGACCTAACCGTCTTTCATTTAATTGGGGGAAAGATTGGACGTTAACTTTTGAATTAAAAGAACTGGAAGGAAAAACAGAAGTAACATTAATCCATGGTGGTTGGGATGCAAATAAAGTGACAGAATTTGGTGCACCACATACACCAATTCGTGACAATATGAACCAGGGCTGGGCAGGACTTGTACAAAAATTACAAGCATATGTCGAGGCATAATGGCTGCCGCTTCAGCAAAGCATGATGTCTTCCAAGCCATTGCTGACCCAACCCGGAGAAGGCTATTAAAACTCCTTAGCAATCAAGAAATGCCTGTTACAGCGATCAGTGAGCATTTTCCCATTAGTCGTACAGCTGTTTCTAAACATTTGAAGGTATTATCTGAAGCAGGCTTGGTAAAGGAGCGTAAAGTTGGTCGAGAAACACGCTACAAGCTTGAACCGGACCCACTAGTTGAATTAAAGGATTGGCTCCAATATTTCGAATTATTTTGGGAAAATAAACTTAATGCGCTTAAGCGTTTTGTTGAATCGGACGAGTCAGAAGTTGATCTATCCATAAACCTTAGTGGAGAAGATAAGCAAAGAAAGTGATATCCAGTATGCGGATATCACTTTCTTTATTTAATTTATACTTCAACAGATGTTTTGGCATGTTGAAGATGACTTGTAATCCAGCCAATTGCACCAGCAATTAGTAGATAGAAGAGTAAGATATAGATTTGATCTTGTAGCATTGACAAGTCTCCTAATGAAATAACATCCTGGAATCCTTGTAGGGAATGAGCCATTGGCAGCAGTTGCCCAATCTTCGCAAGGATTGGGTTACTTAATTCTCCTGGGAAGGTTCCGCCACATGTGGCTAATTGAAGGACTAATAGCGTGACCGCCATAAACTTGCCTGCAAGACCAAATAAGGTAACGAGCATCAGGATAAAAGTCATAAAAGTAAAGGAAATAATCACGCTAGATAAGATAAACAGTGGAACGCTGGCAACGTGAACTTTAAATCCTAATAGGACGATTAAATCAACAAAAAGGACCTGAACTAAGGCAATCATATATTTAAGCCCAAGTTTATTGATAAAATGTTCTGTCCCATTCACTTTCATGTTTTGTCTTCTGCTAAGTGGAAGGATATTTGCTGCCATAATTCCACCAACGTATAAGGCTAGAGATAGAAAATAAGGCGTAATTCCTGTACCATAGTTTGGAACATCAGATAAATCTGTTTCTACCAATTTCACCGGTTCAGCGAACATCGTCGTAAGTTGATCATTGTTATGGATACTGGATGTTTTGTCCGCTGCATCGTTTAATTTAGTCGCAAGCTCATTAGAGCCCACTGTCAGTTGACCTAAGCCCTCGGCTAATTGAGTGCCTCCAGTTTGCAGCTGTTTCTCACCATCAGCTAACTCATTAATGCCATTGTTGAGAGAGGAAAATCCTGTTTGCCATTGGGTGAATCCGTTGGAAACTTGAACTGTTCCTTCAGACAATTGTTGGGCACCTGCGGTAGCTTCAGTCAATTTTGTCCCAAATTGCTTCATGCCAGCTAGAACTTGGCTCTGACCCTGAATTAATTGGTTTGTGCCTTGAACTAACTTTGCTTGCCCGCTACTCAATGAGTCAGCAGACTTCGCTAAACCAGCTGACAGTGTAACGATTTCCTTGAGGGAATCATCAGCTTGCATTTCAGGATGACTTTGTATGAATTGCTCAATGGATTCCGTTAGTTTATCCGCACCATTTTTCAAGCTAGCTTGACCTTGAGCCAACGTTTCATTGCTCGTAGCCAATGCTTTCATGCCTTCTGTTACCTGGACCATACCTGCTTCAAGACTTCCGTGTCCTTCTGATAATTTTGCCATCCCGTTATAGAGCGACAGGGATCCATCCTGAAGGGTGTTAATCCCAGTAGTTAAAGCTTGTTGACCACTTGAAAGCTGATGACTTCCATCCTGGAGCTTACCAGTCCCATCATTTAAGCGATTGATTCCATCAGCTAACTGAAGTACTCCAGTTTTAGCGTCATTTGTTCCTTGGTTTAGTTGCGTCGCACCATCACTAGCATCATGTAATCCAGTGGCTAACTCCTGGAACTTAGAAAATACGCCCTCTGCATATGACTTTGTAATGCTAGCAGAGATTTTTGTTTTCATCTTTTCAATGGCTGTCGTGCTAATCTGCGAAGCTACGTAGTTTTTACCAGGATTGATTTTATAACTTAGCATTGCAGGTACCGGATGTGCATCCATTAAGGTGCTGACCTTCTGCGAGAAATCCTTTGGAATCGTAAGAACCATGTAATAGTCCCCATCCTTAAGTCCTTGTTCAGCCTTCTTTTCGGAGGTGAAATGGAAGTTAAGATCTTTTGTCTCTTTCAGGTTTTTAACAAATTCTTGACCTGCATCAATCTCCTTATCTTCCATCATCGAGCCTTGATCTAAATTAACAATCGCAACAGGGAGCTTGTCCAAGCGCCCATATGGATTCCAATATCCCGCTAGGAAAAAGCTCGAATAAATTAATGGCACAATCAAAAGAAAGATTAAAGCAATTCTCCCATGTTTATGTAGCCACATCGCTTTTAAATCACTGAAAACTAATTGAATTCCTTTCATAAACTACCCCTTTGTTTAATGAATTTTTAACATAAACACTATAATAAATACTTTTGGATATAATGTATAATATATAATTAGTTATCAATTAATAGCTTCTAATCTATTTATAAAGAAGGGAGGGGTACAATGGAATTATTACAACTGCAGTATTTTCAAACGGTTGCCAGACTTGAGCATATGACCAAGGCGGCTGCTGAACTTCAAATAGCCCAACCATCGTTAAGTAAAACGATCACAAGATTAGAAGAAGACCTCGGTGTGCCATTGTTTGATAGAAAAAACAGGCAACTGCAGCTAAATGAATTTGGAAAGCTGTTTTTACAGAGGGTTAACAGGATCATTTTAGAATTAAATGAGGGGAAAAGAGAACTGGTTGAACTGGCTGATCAGGGGCAAACGCAAATTACATTAGCAGTAAGTATCCCAAGAGTTCTTCCAGAATTATTAAGTTCCTTTTTAAGGCAGTTTCCAGATATTAAATTTCAACAAGTTCTTGAATCGACTTCATCGATGCGGAATTTGCTTGAAAAGGCGAAGATTGATTTTTGTATCTCATCAGTGCCACTAGAGGGTGATGATATTATCTGGGAACCGCTTGTTACCGAAGAAATTTACCTAGTGGTACCTCCAGGACATCGTTTAGCTGGTAGAGAAAAAATTAGGCTTGAGGAAGTTAAGGATGAATCATTTATTAGTATGAATACGGGCTTCGGGTTTAGAAATGTGACAGATGAATTTTGCCGTAAGGCTGGATTTGTTCCGAACATTGCCTTTGAAGGAGATGAACCCGGAGTGATTGGTGATTTAGTGAGGCAAGGATTAGGAGTAGCCTTTATTCCGGAAATCTCTTGGATGAATAAAGAAAATCCGTTTCCCAATAAACTGCATATCATGGAACCAAACTGTCAACGGACAATTGGATTAGGGTGGTCCAAACGGCGGTTCTTATCTAATCCCTCGCAACAATTTCGTAAGTATGTTCTCGATTATTTTTCGAAGATTGCTATTCATTAAGGGAAGAGCTGCTAAAGGGGATACTTAATCAAGTATGTATTGTTCATTTTATAAAAATAAGCCAGCAGAAATTTGCTGGCTTGTCCTCTTATTATCTTTATTTGAACCCTTTTTTTCTCGCATTAAAAGAAAGCATAATGAGAAGGGCAATGATCACAATGGAAACAGTTGAACCGATTAAATTATTTACGTTAAGCAGAAATCCAACAAAGATAACCGTTAATAACGTAATGGCAAAAATGGTTGTATATGGAAAGTATTTCACCTGAAACGCTGGTTGTTTTTTATAAAGTGGCCTTAATTTTAATTGGGCGGCACAAATACTAATCCAGATGATCATGACGGTAAATCCAGGGATGGTCATGAGATAGCCGATGACTTGACTTGGTGTTAGGTAGGCCAAGTAAACACCTACTAAAATACAAACACTTGTAATCAGGATACCAATGATAGGAATTCCATTTTTTGATAGTTTTCCAAGCCTTGTAGGTGCTACCCCACTTTGTGACATCGAAAACAGTGTTCTAGACGTAGCATAAATTCCAGAATTGGCTGCCGATAAAACGGCTGTTAATAGAACAAAGTTCATGATGTGAGCTGCTCCAGGTAAACCAGTTATACTGAAAACTTGAACGAATGGACTATCTGCACCCGTGACTTTATCCCAAGGCATCATTCCACAAATAATGAGAATGGGTAATACATAAAAGATAATGACACGCCAGACGGCACCTTTAATAATTTTTGGTAATACTCGTTCTGCATCCTTCGTTTCCGTTACGGCCACTCCAATTAATTCAGCACCACCATAAGAAAACATGACAACTAAAAAGGCACTGAAGGTTCCACTGATACCGTGTGGGAAAAATCCGCCATGTGCAGTATAATTTGAAAACGGGTCATTGATACTACTTGGAATTAGACCAAAAAGGAGTAAGAAGCCTAAGAGTATAAATGCTATTAAAGCAATAATTTTAATTCCAGCAAACCAAAACTCCAGTTCCCCATAATATTTCACTTGAAATAGATTAATTGCTACGATCACCACTGCACATAAAAAGCTTAGCAGCCATAATGGTATAGCCGGAAACCAAAATTGTAAGAAACTACCTGCCGCTAATAATTCTACCACCGTTACTATAATCCAATTGATCCAGTAAAGCCAGCCAACCAAATAAGATATTTGAAACCCAAATGCTTTGTTAACTAAATGCTGAACATTTAAGTTTGGAAAAGCAAGCGCCATTTCTCCTAATGCAGCCATAATAATAAAGAGCAGCAGACCTCCAATGAGATAGGCGATGATCACACTTGGCCCTGCAATACTTAATGTATCGGAGCTCCCCTTAAAAATGCCTGTCCCAATCATACCAGCCAAGGCAATAAATTGGACATGTCTCGGCAAAAGTCCCTTTTGTAAATCTTGTTGATTTTTCTCCATGCTGTCCCAACTCACTTCTCTGTTTTGCTTAGACGCTTTTAAGCACTAAAGTATTTTTATACTAATATATCATATTTATGAAAACTGTCAAATATACTTGAAGATTTACGAGTGCGGTTTCTCACTTCAAGAAATGCTAATCAAGTTCTCGGGTAAGTAAAAAGCATGCGCTAAAATACTCGCATGCTTTTATATGCTTATCATTCAATGTTTTAATTTGGTTGTTAAGATGACATCTTCACTTTCTTCTGTGTAGTCGTCCATTTTCCGCGGCTTGGGCTTATAACCAAGTCATTATAGGCTAAGACATTTAAATCTCGTTGTATGGTGCGAGGAGTGATACCAAATTCCTCTACAAGTTCTTGCGTAGTGACAGTGCCGTTATTGCGAATAAACATGTAGATACATTTGATGCGGTTTAACATCCGGTTAGTTGAAGGTTTCAAAGAACCACTCCCTATCCTAATTTCAAACCTATGGCTTAATCCCTCTACCGACGCCTGTTTGAAGATTACTCTTCAAGAATATGTAGTTTCTTTTCCGCGCAGACAACTCCTTTTTATGGAATGTTACTGTGGATACCTAGATGTCATACATCTAACCTTATTGTACCCATAAAATCTGAAAATTTCCACCAATATACGAAATTTTTACAAAATAAACATATAAAATAAGGATAAAATGTACGGGGATTTGCCGCCTTCATTCTCCTCATACTATAGGTTATGGGCGATTACGCCTGGATTATGACTAATTAATTGAATTTTTAGTTAAATTATTTTATGCTAAGTTTATCTTAAAACGTTCTGCCTCTTTTCTACAAAAAATATCGTCCTTTTTAGCTAAAGTGTGAACTTATTTGCAATAATGATATTGTTAATGAAGAATATAATTCTTTTATATGGGAGTAAGTAAACCAGAGGGAGTGGAATAATGGAATTTGCAATCTTAAATGGCTCAATTATTAATCGTTCAGAAGCTAAGGTAGATATTGAGGATCGAGGTTACCAATTTGGCGATGGGGTGTATGAAGTAATCCGTGTCTACAATGGTAAACTCTTCACTGAAAACGAACATTTAGCTCGATTTGGTAAAAGCTCGGAGAGTATCGATATTTCGCTCCCTTATTCTGTTACAGAATTAGCTAATTTACTAGAAGAGCTCGTCTTGAAAAATGATCTTCAAATGGGGATTGTTTATATGCAAATGACAAGAGGGGCCGCTCCACGTAATCATGCCTACCCCGCCAAAGGAATTACGCCTACCCTTGTCGCCTATACAAAGGAATTTCCTAGACCAGTAGATAGTTTGCAAACGGGTGTTAAAACTATTTTGTTAGACGATATTCGTTGGCTGAGATGTGATATAAAAAGCTTAAATTTACTTGGGAACTTATTGGCAAAACAAAAAGCTGCTGAGCAAGCTTGTTATGAAGCTATCCAGCACCGGTCGGAAACCGTCACAGAAGGAAGTTCATCCAATATCTTTATCGTAAAGAATGGCGTGGTAATAACCCATCCTTCAGATCCGTTTATATTAAAAGGGATAACAAAAGATGTTATTATACAACAGTGCTTGGCAAGTACTATTCAAGTTGAGGAAAGGCCGTTTAGTATTGAGGAGCTTCAACAGGCTGATGAGGTATTCTTATCTAGTACAACGTCAGAGGTTATGCCGATTGTTGAAATTGATAGGAATCGAGTGAAGAATGGAACTCCTGGTCCAATCACGAGGAAGTTACAAGCACTATTTGAAAAGGAAATTGAAAAACAGTGCGGTGCCTTACCTGACAAAGTGATCGTTTAAGAAAAAGACGTGGATACAGATCATCTGTAGCACGTCTTTTTGAATGGTCTAGCTGTTGCACTTACTCATTTTACTGAAATAAATCGCTCGATAAATATCTTTCACCTGTATCACAGGCAATACAAACAATCACCTCGTTTGGAGAAAATTGTTTAGCAACCTGTAATGCTGCGTAACAGGCGGCACCAGAAGAGGGACCTACGAGTATTCCTTCCTCTTTCGCCAATCTTCTAGTTATATCATAAGCATCTTCATCTGAGATTTGCTGGATTTTATTGTAAACTGCCTGGTTTAAGATTTCCGGGATAAAGCCCGGACTTGTTCCAACGAGTTTGTGTTTGCCTGGTTTTCCACCCGATAAAACAGGTGACCCCTTTGGTTCCACAACATGGATCAATAAGTTTGAAAAATGCTCTTTCAAGACTTCTCCTGTTCCTGTTATCGTTCCCCCGGTCCCAGCTGTTGCTACAAAAGCGGCAAGCGGTTTTCCGATTTCCTTGACTGCTTCGATGATCTCAACAGCCGTTGAATAACGGTGTGCATCAGGGTTTGCTTGATTTTCAAATTGCATTGGTAAAAAACTATTGGGAATTTCCGCTGCTAATTGCTGCGCTTTTTTTATCGCACCGGGCATCTTTTCATTGCCCGGAGTTAGCACGACCTTTGCTCCATAGGCTCGTAAAATATTTATCCGTTCTTGTGTCATCGTGTCAGGCATCACGATAATGGATTTATAGCCACGTGCAGCCGCATTCATGGCAATGCCAATTCCGGTATTACCACTTGTCGGTTCAATAATCGTGGAGCCCTCTGTCAATTTTCCAGCCTTTTCAGCCGCCAAGATCATATTAAAGGCGGCACGATCTTTTACACTTTTGCTAGGATTGTAATATTCTAGCTTTAAATAGACCGTGGCCCCATCTTTGGGTGCAACACGATTTAATTTTACCAATGGTGTTTCGCCAATTAATTCTGCTATATTATTAACAACTTTCAATAGGAACCACCCTTTCTACCTGCCACTAACAGTACTAGTTTAATCATAATGAAAATAAGACTGTTTGTAAAAAATATCGCTTATAGATATGGTTGATGGTAGATACAAATGGGGGAAAATAGACTAAAATGATAAAAAAGGACGGATGAGGACAATGGAACAGCAGCCGCATTTTTTCTTTGCGCTTAGACTACCCGAAGAAACAAAGTTGGTTTTGAAAAAACATATTGAAAGAATGAAGGAAACCATCCCTTTTAGACGTTGGGTTCACCATCAAGACTTACACATTACCTTAGTATTTTTAGGAGCTGTTCCTCCTGAAAAATTGGCGGCATTATTGCGTCATGTAAAAGAGGTCTTACTTGATACGAAGGCATTTTCATTAAAAATAAATGCGCTCGGCTTTTTTGGTCACGAAGACTCACCACGTGTATTTTGGGCTGATACCGAGGAAAGCCCACCATTACAGGCGATCAGAGGAAAAGTGTTTACGACATGCGAGAGGGCGGGGTTTCAACTTGAAAAAAGACCATTTCGACCCCATATTACGCTTGCACGAAAGTGGAAAGGTGAAGATCATTTTCAAAAAGAAGAACTTGGCGTTTGGACGAAACTCCAGCCTGAACCACTATCGTTTCAAGCGAATGAGGTTGTGTTATATCAAACCCATTTGACTAAGACACCTAAATATGAGGCAATCGCTGTCTTTCCGTTACACAATTAGAAATTTATCGTCAAAGGTTGGTTATATGAATCATATTTATTTTATTGTTAACCCCAAAGCAAGAAATGGATACTGTATGAAAACGTGGAAAAAAATAGAGGACCATTTGAAGGGTGAAAATCTTACCTATCTTGCCTTCTTTACTGATTATCCTGGACACGCGCAGGTCCTCTCAAGCCAAATTGCCGCGAAGTCACAGGAAAACACGCTAATTATTGCTGTTGGCGGAGATGGAACGATGCATGAAGTGATGAATGGAGTCGTCCATGATAAACATATTACGCTCGGATTTATTCCTGGTGGTTCGGGAAACGACTTTTCAAGAGGGTATCATATTCCTGCTGATCCTGTGGAAGCATTAAGCTGTATTCTGCGCTTAATGAAGCAGAAGGCATCGGCGATTGATATTGGAAAAATCACTCTTCAGGATGCTTCTAAGCACTATTTTATTAATAATATGGGTGCAGGCTTTGATGCTATTATCTCCTATGAAGTCAATCAATCAAAGATGAAGGCACTTTTCAATAAATTATCACTTGGTAGGCTCGTTTATGTTTATTTTTTAATAAAAAAGTTGTTTACCTATAAAACATCAACAATTGATATATCAATTGACGGGAAAAAGCATATATTTGATAAAACATGGTTTGTTACCGTTTCCAACCAACCATATTATGGAGGGGGAATGAAAATTGCCCCTGCCGCCGAACCAGATGATGGTCTTTTTGATATTACGGTGGTTCATCAGTTATCACGGTTGAAATTACTCCTTGTTTTTATCAGCGTATTTTGGGGGAAACATATCCATTTTAAAGAAGTAAAAAGCTTTAAGGGAAGAGTTGTGTCAGTTCACTCTCCAACAAGCTTACATGTCCACGCTGATGGAGAACAGATCGGATATACTCCCCTCAACATTGACCTTCAAGCAAAAAATTTGAAGGTGTTAACAAGAAGACGAAAGACGGAAGAAGTGGAGCTAAAGGAGAGGGATTCGAATGATTTCTACTGACAGGAAATTTTTTGCCTACTTAGATGAAATGAATATCATTACGATTCTGCTTCCCCTTTCATATCATCATGGCAGGTCATCAACATTCAATTTGACTACAGATACAGTGATGACTCCGCTCCACATCTTAAAGGAGACGGAGATTGAAGATAATCATAAATATGTCTGTCAGTTTGAAGGGGATCTTTTATTTGGAAAGCAATATTGGATTCTCGATGAGCATGGTGGAAAAACTGATTTACAAATAGGTGCTGTGATTCGAACGGATGCCTTTGATGAGAAATTTTATTATGGTGGGCTGGACTTGGGCGTGACTGTTGATGGCAGCCACACCCTTTTTAAGCTATGGGCCCCGACAGCAACAGGGGTGAAAGTAAAGATACGTCCGCCAAACATTGAGTATGCTGAAATCATCAAGATGAGGCGAGAGGAACGAGGAGTCTGGTCTGTAGGTGTAGCTCGTGATTTGGAATTCTTTCACTATAGCTTTCTTGTCCTTGTTAATCAAGAATGGCGAGAAGCAGTGGATCCGTATGCAAAGGCCTTAACAACAGGTGGAGAGAAAGGCGTGGTCGTCAAGCTAGAGAAAACTTTTCGGCCTAGACAGGACTTACCATTATTGGATAACCCCGTGGATGCGATTATTTACGAAACACATATAAGAGATTTTACCATTCATAAGGATAGTGGTTGCAAGGAAAAGGGTCTGTATCTAGGTGCAGGAGAGCTAAACACAAAAGGGAAAGATGGGGAGTTAACAGGATTATCGTATGTGAAAGATTTAGGAGTAACCCATATTGAATTTCTCCCCATACATGATTTTGCTGGCGTCGATGAATTAAATCCAACTAAAGACTATAACTGGGGGTATAATCCTCTCCATTTTAATGCACCAGAGGGAAGTTATGCGACGGACCCCACGAATCCTTATTCGCGAATTATTGAATTAAAGAAACTAATCGATCAGGTTCACAGTGTCGGTCTTAGGGTGATCCTAGATGTGGTTTATAATCATGTGTATATTCGCGAAGACTCCTCTTTTGAAAAAGTTGTCCCAGGCTACTATTTTCGACATAACGAAATGGGGCTGCCTTCGAATGGCACCGGAGTAGGGAATGATCTTGCATCGGAACGAAAAATGGTTAGGAAATTTATTATTGATTCCATTCGCTATTGGATGGAGGAGTATCATGTCGATGGATTCCGGTTTGATTTAATGGGGATTTTAGATATAGAAACGATGCTTGAGGTAAGAAAAACATGTGACAGCATTTCAAAGGGGACCCTCATCATTGGTGAAGGATGGAACCTAAATACCCCGCTGCCACTGGAACAAAAAGCGATTATTCTTAATCAAGCAAAACTCCCAGAAATTGCCCAGTTTAATGACAAATTCCGAGACGTCATTAAGGGTAATACATTTAATTTATTTGATAAAGGCTACGCATTAGGGAATGCCCATTTCTTGGCTGATGCTCTTGAGGTGATGGCGGGAAGTATCGGCCTGTCAAAAAAAGGTGCCAGTCTTTTTAATCAACCTAGTCAATCTGTTAATTATGTTGAATGCCATGATAACCATACCCTTTGGGATAAGCTGCAAGCCTGTTTCCCAGATGCTGATGACATAACGCGAAGGAAGTACCACCGCCTTGCTACCAGTATGGTGCTGCTGTCACAGGGAATTCCATTTCTTCATAGCGGACAGGAGTTCTTCCGTACAAAGCAGGGAGACGGTAATAGTTACCGCTCTCCAGACGCTATTAACCAGCTTGATTGGGAAAGGAAAAGTCTGTTTCAAGAAAATGTCGACTTAATCAAGGGGCTTATTCACATTCGAAAAGAATTTTCCTGTTTTCGAATGAAAACCGCAGAGGAAATTCGCAACCAGGTTCACCCATTGGCCTATGCTGCTCCGATTTTAGCTTACAGCATTAAAGCGCCGAAAGAGGAGGTCATCATCTTGATTAACCCATCTTCAAAGGGAGAAATGATTACCCTTCCAACGGGACGATGGTTGCTTTTGGCTGACCATGAGTATGCAGGGATATCCTCAAAAAAGGACGTGAAAATAGGACCATTATTGATCGAACCTATTTCACTAAATGTTTTGCTGAAAAAATAGTTTTCCAAGATTACTTGACGAAAAAAGGCAAATGGAGATAAAATTTATTAAGATGGCTATTGTGTGCTATGGTTTCAATAGCTTTTTTTTTTATTCAAAAAAAGCTATCGATATAATTATGGGTTTTAAAACCTTCCGGCAGCACAGGTGTTACCTCTATTAGAGGAATAAGCGCATTAGAACGGCATAAATTGAAGGTGAGCAATTTTGGAACATTTACTAGGACAAGAGTGGGAAATAACCCCTGCTGGAGGCAAAACAGGAGAAGCCTTTTATGCAAAATATAAAGATCAAAGGCTTTTTTTAAAGCGGAATTCCTCTCCATTCCTTGCAGTATTATCAGCTGAAGGGATTGTCCCAAAGCTTGTTTGGACAAAACGATTGGAAAATGGAGATGTGATCACAGCGCAACAATGGCTTCCTGGCCGAGAGTTAAAGCCATCTGAAATGAACCAAGAGGATGTTGCAAGATTGCTTAAGAAAATTCACTGTTCAGAGCCAATGCTTGGAATGTTGAGTCGGATAGAGAATTCGCCCTTAAATCCAGAGACAAGATTGCAATTAGTGATAAGCGAATTAGATGAACAGGTACTTGCACTGCCTGAAACGCAAAAATCATTGCGTTTTCTTAAGCAGGAAGCCCTAAATGTCTATTGTGATGAAAAAGTAGTTTGTCATGGTGATGTTAATCATAACAACTGGCTGCTTGCAGAAGACAACCAGTTGTACTTAATCGATTGGGATGGTGCAATGATCGCTGACCCTGCCATTGACCTAGGATTACTTCTTTATTGGTACATACCCGAAGAAAACTGGCAAGACTGGTTGGGCATGTACGGTAAAGAGTTAACTGTGCATCTGAAATTAAGAATGAAATGGTATGTGACGATTCAAACCCTTTCTTCCATTCAATGGTATAAAAATAAAAACCGATTGGAAGAAATGAATAAATGGATTCCGTTTTTAAATGAAATCCTTTAATTAAGAGAATTGTCCAATATCACTTACCCATTGGGATAAGTTTTCTTGGTTAGATGAAATATGCTGATCTAAATCAGCCGTTTGCGAACCGTACTGGCTGTATTGATAAACTTCTTGTAAGATGTTTTTAACATTCTGATCGATTTCTGTGTTGACCATCAGCGATTTCACTAGGCGTTCTAGTTGCTCACATTCTGATACGGATCCACAACAATCTGTTTGATGATTGTTTAAGATATCTTTGAGTAATGTTACTTGGTCACCGTGACTTAATGGCATAGAAGATCACCCTTTCTGAGTGGAAATGTAAAAAAGAATTCACCTTAGGTTGTGAATTCTTTTTCTGTTTATGCGCGAACCTTTTTTCCAACTCATATTTTTCCATTTTGTTTTACTTGCAAGTAAAAAGGCAACATGTTATGTTTTGAACTATATTTGTTAATAGGAGTGTCACAATGAGACTTAGAAATAAGCCTTGGGCAAAAGAAAGAATAGAGCAGCATCCACAATATATTGTCGCAAACCCTGAACAACACAAAGGAAATTGGGCAGAGGTTTTTGATAATAATCACCCCATTCATATTGAAGTTGGGACGGGAAAAGGTCAATTCATTACCGAAATGGCAAAGGCCAATCCTGACATTAATTATATGGGAATTGAAATTTATGACAGTGTTATTGTCGCAGCATTAGATCGCTTAATTGAAGCGGATTTACCTAATTTGCGGCTATTGAATGTTAATGCAGCGGATTTAGCGAAGTACTTTACGAAAAATGACATTGACCGAGTTTATTTGAATTTTTCAGACCCATGGCCAAAGACCCGTCATGAAAAAAGAAGATTAACGTATAAAGATTTTTTAAAGTTATATGAAGACATCTTGGTAGATGGCGGCGAAATTCATTTTAAAACAGATAATCAAGGTTTATTCGAATATTCTTTGATGAGCTTTTCCGCTTATGGGCTATTGTTGAAATATGTAAGTCTTGATTTTCATAAAAGTGATTATGAAGGAAATATCATGACAGAGTATGAACAGAAATTCTCAGAAATGGGAAATCGTATTTATCGTTGTGAAGTGAAGTATCAAAATTAATAGGAAGAACAGTTCTTAAAAAAGCTGTGGTCAGACTTTCAAAAAAGGTATCGAGAGTACACTCTTGGTGCCTTTTGTCATTATTTATGGATGGTATGAGAAAAGGTTGATTTCCGCTCCAGGCGCTTGCTTTCCGGGGGGCGTTCGCCGAGCCTCCTCGTCGCAAGCTCCTGTGGGGTCTCGCCTGAAACGCTAATCCCCCAGGAGTCAAGCGCCTTCCGCTCCAATCAACAAGTATACTTTATTATACGATTCTAAAGACTGTTCATTAAGCTTTTTGAGTCCTCCCCAAGCAGCTTACCATGACCAAGTTTCCAGATGGAAGCAAACGTAATCATTGACTTTTCATACAATTTTTTCTATATCTAGTAAGATTGTCCGTCTCGTTCAACACTTTTCCATCATATTGGATACTCTAAGCTAGATACTAAATGATCTTTAGGAACTAATGATCTATCGTTAGTATTTCTATTTTTTCGTGTTCATCAAATTGATTTTTCATCATCACATGTCATCTCGAAGTGTTTAAATTCTAAGATAATAGAATAATTTTTAATTGATTGGAGCGGAGGGTGGCGACTCCTGCGGGAAAAGCGGGAAAGTCGAGACCCTGGACTGAGCGTAGCGAGGGAAGCGGCTCGGCCCCGCCCGCGGAAAGCGTCCACCCGGAGCGCAAATCTAACCAGACTGTTCTTAATGTAAGCTGTTCTTTTTTGTTCTCCAAATGTTCAGATAATGATACTATTAAGAAAAGGTGTCAAGGAGGAGAGGGCAGATGGAATCGTTAAAAATAGGAAATGTTAAGCTAACCTGGTTATCAGGGGGCGTCACAAATTTAGACGGAGGAGCAATGTTTGGCGTGGTTCCAAAAGGGCTATGGTCAAAAAAGTATCCGGCCAATGAAAAAAATCAAATTGAATTACCAACAGATCCTATGTTAATCCAAATGGATGGTAAGAACTTTCTAGTGGAAGCTGGACTTGGTAAAGGAAAATTATCTGAAAAACAACTGAGAAATTATGGGGTCACAACGGAATCAGAGCTGGAGGAATCCTTGGAACGATTAGGGATCCAAGCGGAGGATATCGACTATGTTCTGATGACACATTTGCATTTCGACCATGTTGGCGGGTTGACGAAACTTGTAGACGGTAAGTTCGTATCTACCTTCCCGAAGGCGAAAATCATCACCTCACAAGTGGAATGGGATGAAATGCGTCATCCTAATATTCGCTCGAAAAATACATACTGGAAAGAAAATTGGGAAGCGATTGAAAGTCAGGTAGTTCCTTTTGAGGAAAAATGGAGTTTAAAAGCCATCACGATGATTCATACAGGAGGGCATAGTGATGGTCATTCGATTCTCATTATTGAGGATGGTGGTGAAATGTCTATCCATATGGCTGACTTGATGGCCACGCATGCACATCAAAATGTATTATGGGTAATGGCATATGACGACTATCCAATGACATCGATTGCGGCAAAGGAAAAATGGCTGCCTTATGGGTTAGAAAATAATGCATGGTTCACATTTTATCATGATGCCTACTATCGAGCCATAAAATGGGATAGTGACGGAAAACAAATAGTGGAAAGCATTAAAAGGAAAAGATAAGCAAAAAATAGCCGTATCACGAGCTAAGATGCGGCTATTTTTGCTTAAACAGCGTCGCTCGATAAGGTAATATCTATTAATGTTCCTGTATGGGCATCGGCAATAAACTCAAATTGTTCATGTGTCCCATTATTATTCTTGGAGATACCCCCCTTATATACATTGTAGGTAATATCCTGTTTTTCGTAAGGCTCTGCCACCATATGTATCCATGAGCCGCTGATCGGACCGCTCTGTTTAAATTTCTTTTTTACATTTTCTAAAACCCTTTCAGGTGAAACATTTGTGTTTTGGGCAAGGATTTCCTTTGTGACATATCCACCAACAAGACCAACTGCTGCACCAATGAAAAAAGATTTCCAGTTCATCTTTTCACCTCCAAATTTAGAAAAATCACTATAAATATTCTCTCTCTCAGTATATCGTATTTGAGGGAGGGAAGGTATTATTACAAATATTGAATTGAATTGTTGGTAACCGCAATTGAGTTTCTGTACAATAAGCAATATACATAATATATGAAAAATTATAAAAGGAGTATTAACATGAATGAACAAACATTAACGCTTTTTCAAACATTGACGGAACTTCCAGGGGCCCCAGGTAATGAACATTTAGTAAGAAATTTCATGAGAGAACAATTGTCATTATATTCAGATGAGATTGTTCAAGATAAATTAGGTAGTATTTTTGGGGTGAAAAAAGGAACGGGACAGGGTCCAACTATCATGGTCGCTGGTCATATGGATGAAGTTGGTTTCA
The DNA here is from genome assembly GCF_000612625.1 of Neobacillus jeddahensis. Lineage (GTDB taxonomy): Bacteria > Bacillota > Bacilli > Bacillales > Cytobacillaceae > Neobacillus > Neobacillus jeddahensis. The sequence continues at coordinate 39,534 of NZ_CCAS010000010.1, read as the reverse complement.
TGGTTACATCCATTACTGATAATGGAATGCTGCGGTTTCAAACGCTTGGGGGCTGGTGGAGCCAAGTTCTCCTTGCTCAACGTGTCCAAGTGATGACTAAGAATGGCCCAGTTATTGGGGTCGTAGGATCGATTCCACCACATCTTTTAGATGATGCAAAGAAAAACAAGCCGATGGAAATAAAAAACATGTTAATTGATATCGGAGCAGATGACCGTGAGGATGCAGAACGTATTGGCATTAAACCAGGTCAGGCCATCTTGCCAATTTGCCCCTTTACCCCCATGGCCAATGACAAGAAGATTTTAGCAAAGGCATGGGATAATCGTTATGGCTGTGGATTGGCAATCGAGCTCTTGCAGGAAGTGAAAGATGAGACTTTACCAAATATCCTTTATTCTGGGGCAACAGTCCAAGAGGAGGTTGGCTTACGTGGCGCACAAACCGCTGCAAATATGATCAATCCTGATATCTTTTTTGCCCTTGATGCAAGTCCAGCCAATGATATGACTGGGGATAAACAAGAGTTTGGCCAATTAGGGAAAGGGACATTACTTCGTATCCTTGATCGCTCCATGGTGACGCATCGAGGAATGCGGGAATTTATCCTCGATACCGCAGAAACCCATAAAATTCCATACCAATATTTCGTCTCACAGGGTGGAACGGATGCTGGTCGTGTTCATTTATCCAATGAAGGGGTACCTAGTGCTGTAATAGGTATTTGCTCACGGTATATTCATACCCATGCTTCAATTATTCACATTGATGATTATGCAGCCGCGAAAGAATTATTAGTTAAATTAGTTAAAACCTGTGACCAAACCACAGTGGATACCATCAAAGCAAACAGCTAATCATTCAGGAGGCATCCAGCATGCCTCCTTTTTGCTGTAGAGAAGGAGATATATGTAAAATGAGAATTGTTATTGGATCTAAAAATCCTGCTAAAATTGCGGCAGTAAAAAATAGTTTTGATCAAGATGAACTAGAATTTATTCCTCTCGATGTCCCAAGCGGTGTCAATGATCAGCCGTTTTCTGATGATGAAACAATCAGGGGTGCAATCAATCGCGCTAAAGAGGCTTTGAGGATGGGGAATGGGGATATTGGGATTGGTCTTGAGGGCGGCGTTCAGGAAACCAGTTATGGATTGTTGCTTTGTAACTGGGGGGCACTAGCTACACCCACTGTGGAGCCTTTCATTGCCGGTGGGGCAAGGTTCCTCCTGCCCGCCGAAGTAGCAGCCAGACTTAGGGCAGGTGAAGAACTAGGACCTGTGATGGATGAGTATGCAAAAATGAAAAATGTAAGAAAACATGAGGGAGCAGTTGGAATCTTTACGAATGGAATGATTAATCGAGTAGATATGTTTACGCATGTTACAAAGCTGTTAGTCGGGCAATATGACTATTTTACTAAATAGGTAAGAAAATAACTCACTTTTCGACACGATTATCGGACAAATGTCTTGTCATCCAAATATTTTGGAAGGTATGATAGGAATAGGACTTTACTCACAGAAAAGGAGGAGAGCAATCTGGATTTTTTCAAAACCATTATGGTGTTCTTACTTTCCATTTTTATATTAACAGCGTGTAACAGTTCATCGCTGAAAGAAGAAAGTACCGCAATAATGAAAACGGTTGATACTACCTTCCATGAAAAAGAGAAAAAAACAAATGAAAAGAGTGGTAAGGTTGAATTCTTCTTACCAAAGGGGTATGAAGTAAAAGAGGAATCTCCTACGAATATTATTTTAAAAGGTGGTTCCAATACTTATATACTTTTTATAAATCCACAAGAAGAACCGTCCAGTGATGTCGTGTATAAAGCGACGATTGATCAATACAAAAACCTAGATATAAACAAAACCTATAAGCAAGATCATAAATTTGGATTTTTGACGATTAAACAATTGGATAATGATAAGAATGAAATGACCATTGGTGTGGGCGGAGCAAAAATCACGACCCAAGTCAAAACAAGTAAATTGGTAGAGGAATCTAAAGTCATGATGCAGATGGTGAATTCAGTAAACTATAACCAATAAAATACGGTTTCCTCTGGCTTCTATCTGTGTCCTATGGGCATGATAAAAAGGTCAAGTTGGGTTAAATGAGCAATGCATATCAGTGGATGGTAAAATGCAATCCTGTTATGATTCGAGATGAAGATTTATTTCAAACGGAGGGGTTTTATTTGAAAAACTTAGAATCAATCGAGCAATTTGAACAACTTCGCGATCAGGGAAAAACAATTTTCATGTTTTCAGCGAATTGGTGCGGAGATTGTCGCTTCATCGAACCTGTGTTACCGGAAATAGAAGCAAAATTTAATGAATATACATTTATTCATATTGACCGCGATCAATTTATTGATTTATGCCAACAGGTGGATGTTTACGGAATTCCAAGCTTTATCGCCTATGGAAATGGAAAAGAGCTTGGTCGATTTGTCAGTAAAGATCGAAAAACGCAAGAAGAAATCGAAGCTTTCATTTCTGGATTAAATTAAATTTCCGCTGCCCCCTCTCTCTTCTTTGAGATGGGGGTTTTTTTCATGTACAATAGAATACAAAGCTTCGTGAAATGGTGGGTTTAACATGAAAATGGATAGTAAAAAAATGCGGCGTGAATTAGAAGCCCGCTTGACTGGAAAAGACAAACTGATTACTTATGATCGGGAAAAGGATCAACTTCGGATCGAAAGCACATTGCTAGGCAAAGGGATTACGGTATCTATCCCAGGAGTCATTGCAAAATGGCAGATTGAGCAGGAGAAGGCGATAGATGAGATTGTTTATTATGTTGAAGAAGGTCTTCGGGCTATGACAGATCCTGTACAGTTAAAAGATCATGAAAAAAAGATTTTTCCTGTCATTCGTTCTGGGTCATTCCCGACTGAAGCGGCAGAGGGGAACCCATTCTTAATTGATGAACATACCGCTGAAACCAAGATTTATTATGCGTATGATATGGGTAACACCTACCGGCTTATTGACAAACAAATCATGGAAAAAGAGGGATGGGAAGCAAGCAGGATTAAGGAGATTGCCTTATTTAATGCACGATCGCTTTCTACTCCATTAAAGGAAGACCAGGTGGCCGGGAATATCTTTTATTTTTTGAACACGAATGATGGATATGATGCGAGTAGAATAGTAAATAAGGGGTTCCTAAATGAGATCGAGAAGCGCATTACGGGGACAATGGTGCTTGCTGTTCCACATCAAGATGTGTTAATTATTGCTGATATTCGTAACGACAAGGGCTATGACGTTCTTGCTCAGATGGCCATGAGCTTTTTTGCGAACGGAAGGGTGCCAATCACGGCTTTGTCATTTTTATATGAAGCAGGGGAATTGGAACCAATTTTTATCTTAGGGAAAAATAAATAACACTAGAAAAGATGATCACATGAAAAAGTGGTCTTTTTTCGTGATATCCTTCCTTATGTATCCAATTGAAACATATTTCGACTCATTCTAAAGAATTATGTCGATAAAATATTAATTACTGATAAAATAGAATGATAGATGAAGAAGAAAGAGTGATAGTTTTGAGCTGGATCCAAAACTTTTTTCAAAAGTTAAAAAAAGAAGAGGAAGGAGATGTTAATGACTACCCCTTTCAAAGTCAACAGCAGGATAAACTCGCGCCTCTAAATCAATATGAAAGCTTAAAGGATTTAGATGCGAGAATTTCTTATCAATATCCAAAGGGTAGTAATCCTTCGTCTCGTCCCCAAAAGAGCATTCAAAAGTCAATTCAGGAAGAATTAGGACGACCTAAAAGATCTGAGAAACTTCTAGAAAAACGGACAATATCAACAAGACAAGCAAAACCTGAAGTAAAAAAAGAAGTACCTAAGATCAAAGCGGAAACATCCTCACGACCACGTGGACCGTTTCAACCAACTGAAATTCCTTCACCTGTTTATGGTTTTAACAGACCAAGAAGGTCTGATACAATCGTGGAACATGAATTAAGTCATTTCTTATCGGAGGAATTAGATCAGAAGTTAAATGAATCTATTTCCATTGAAAAAACGCTAACACGTTCAACAGCCGAAGTTCCAACTGATAATGAAAACTTGGTGTTGAATGCTGAAGGTAATACCACCGTAATTGGGTCAGAGGATATTGATCTAGAAGTGAGCCTAGCCACTCAAGCGTTGGAAACCATTTTGGAAACCGCCACATCGATGGCGGTAGAAGAAATTCAAGTGGAACCACTCTCCTTAGAAATAGTGGGAGAGAATGAATCTGAAATTCAATTTGAGTTGGAAGTAGAAGAGATAGAGGAACAAGAGCAAGAAGAAACACTGATGTCTGAATCAAGCTTAGAACCAGACCGAGAAATAGAATCTGTCCCAGTTCAGGAAACGGAGCAACCTGTACCAACACGGTCACGCTTACCTTTCAATGTGATGATGTTAAAGCAGGATAAACAAAAGTGGGAAGAAAAAAAGCGGAAAAGTGAGTTTGGACAGCAATTAGGTTTACAGGCCGAGAATAAACAGGAAGAAATCATGAAAGTGAATGTCGCTTTAGAACAGAACCCCATTGTGGAAGAAGTTGAAGTTGAAGTTGAAGGAACCTATATCCTCCCTAAATCCAATTTGCTAAGTCCTCCCGTAACAGAAATTCTCGACACTGAATGGATAGATGGGCAAAAAGAGCTATTAAATGTGACCCTGCAAAACTTTAATGTCGGCGCAAGTGTTGTCAATGTGACACAAGGCCCATCGGTAACTAGATTCGAAGTGCAGCCAGAACCAGGAGTGAAAGTTAATAAAATCACGAATTTAAGTGATGATATAAAGTTAAGTCTTGCGGCACGAGATATAAGGATTGAAGCACCTATCCCTGGCAAGCATACAATTGGAATTGAGGTACCAAATCAAAAATCAAGGCCCGTTCTAATCAATGAAATTATAGGGAGTCCTATATTTACAGAATCTGAGTCCCCGTTAACAGCGGTGCTCGGTCTTGATATTGCAGGCAAACCAATTGTTACGGACCTGAAAAAAATGCCACATGGCTTAATTGCAGGTGCGACAGGATCAGGAAAGAGTGTATGTATTAACTCCATTTTGATTAGTTTGTTATATAAGGCTCGTCCAGAAGATTTAAAATTATTGCTGATTGATCCTAAAATGGTGGAACTGGCACCTTATAATCGAATTCCACATTTAGTCAGCCCAGTCATCACTGATGTAAAAGCGGCTACTGCTGCATTAAAATGGGCCGTGGATGAAATGGAACGACGCTATGAGCTGTTTGCGCATGCAGGCGTTCGTGATATTAATCGCTTTAATGATTTAGCGATGCAGCATAAGCGTTACTCAGATAAACTACCGTTTATTGTCATCATCATTGATGAGTTAGCTGATTTGATGATGATGTCGCCTGCAGATGTCGAAGAGGCAATCTGTCGTATTGCTCAAAAAGCAAGGGCTTGTGGTATTCATCTCATTGTCGCGACACAACGGCCATCCGTAGACGTGATTACAGGGTTAATTAAGGCAAATATCCCAACAAGGGTAGCCTTTTCTGTTTCATCACAAGTGGATTCACGAACCATCATCGATATAAGTGGAGCCGAAAAATTACTAGGGCGCGGTGATATGCTATTTTTAGAAAATGGCTCATCGAAACCAGTTCGTCTTCAAGGGACATTTGTGTCTGATGAAGAAATTGATCTAGTTGTAGACCATGTCAGACAACAGAGAGAACCTGAATATTTATTTGAACAAGAAGAGTTGTTGAAAAAAGCACAGGTTATTGAAGATGAGGATGAACTCTTTTATGAGGCTTGTGAATTTATCATTGACCACGGTGGTGCCTCAACTTCCAGTCTGCAGCGCCGCTTCAAAATTGGCTATAATCGGGCAGCGAGATTGATGGATATGTTAGAGCAAAACGGTTATATTTCAAGTGCAAATGGAAGCAAACCAAGGGAAGTATTAATTACCGAAGCGGATTTACAATCCATTCAAGACTAGCAATATGACATGAACTATTGTATTCTTTGTAGACGTGGACAAATACTAAGTTGTATACTGACCAAGATAAATGTAATTATACAAATCGCAAATAGTTTTTATAAACAAACAGTGATATAATTATGAAATGATTTTCTAAGATATTTATTAAACAACGTGTTTTCTTATGACTGTCCAAAAACAGCGTCCGGACAAGGCGCTCTTGCTTTTCTTATTAGCAAATACAGTCAGATGTCATATACTGTTTAACAGTATTACGTTGGTTGGAGGTTCTTCTATGACTATTTACCATTTTGTAGGTATAAAGGGGTCTGGAATGAGTGCACTCGCACAAGTGCTACACGATATGAAATTTCAAGTGCAAGGCTCCGATGTCGAAAAGCGCTTTTTTACTCAACTAGCCCTAGAACAATCTGGGATTAAAATTCTTCCTTTTCAAAAGGAAAACATCAAGCCGGGTATGACGATTATTGCAGGAAATGCCTTTCCTGATACTCATGAGGAAATTCAAGAAGCTATGAAGCTTGGTCTTCCTATTATTCGGTACCATCGCTTTTTAGGCGACTTTATGCAAAACTTTACAAGCATCGCTATTACAGGTGCGCACGGGAAAACATCCACTACAGGATTGCTTGCACATGTAATTGCTGGGGCAAAACCAACATCCTTTCTAATTGGCGACGGAACAGGCAAGGGTGAGGAGGGTGCTGAGTATTTTGTATTTGAAGCTTGTGAATACAGAAGGCACTTCTTATCGTATTTTCCTGACTATGCCATCATGACAAATATTGATTTTGATCATCCTGATTATTTTGCTAATATTGATGATGTTTTTTCTGCCTTTCAAGAAATGGCGGTACAGGTGAAGAAGGGAATATTTGCCTATGGTGATGATGAGCAATTGCAAAAAATCCAAGCAAAGGTTCCAGTATTGTTTTATGGATTTGGTGAGGAAAACGACTATCAGGCTAAAAACCTTGTGAAAACAACAAGTGGAACGAGCTTCGATGTATTTATTCGAAATACATTCTTTGATACCTTTTCTATCCCGACTTTTGGCGATCACAGTGTGTTAAATGCACTATCTGTCATTGGCGTATGCCACTATGAAGAAATTAATGTTGATGTGGTTAAGGAACTTTTACAAACGTTCCAGGGCGTAAAAAGGCGGTTCTCTGAAAAAAGCATCGGCTCTCAAATATTAATTGATGATTATGCCCATCATCCAACTGAAATAAAAGCAACAATTGAGGCAGCCAAACAGAAATATCCTGACAGAGAGATTATTGCTGTCTTCCAACCACATACCTTTACTAGAACTCAAGCTTTTTTAGAGGATTTTGCTGCAAGCCTGCGCGAAGCAGATAAAGCCTTTTTATGTGAAATTTTTGGTTCTGCAAGGGAGAATCACGGGAAACTAACGATTAAGGATTTACAGGATAAAATTGCAGGGTCTGAAATTCTTTCAGAAGAAAATACGTCCGTATTAAATGCGTATGATAATAGTGTCATTATTTTTATGGGCGCTGGAGATATTCAAAAGTTTCAAGAATCCTATGAAAAGCAATTAATATAAGCAGGTCAAATGAGACTAGGGTCTGACCTTTATCCTCTCATATTATGAAGTCTGTGAAACATAAAAGGATGCCAGCGATTGCTGGCATCCTTTTGTATTATTTCAATTGGTCAGGGTTTAACCCTTCTAATTCAGGGACAACGAAAAGGCCGTCTTTACGAATTAGGACTTCATCAAAGTATATTTCCCCGCCACCGTACTCAGGACGCTGGATATTGACCATATCCCAATGAATATTGGAATGGTTTCCATTAAAAGCGTCGTCGTAACATTGGCCAGGAGTGAAGTGGAAGCTGCCAGCAATTTTTTCATCAAACAAGATATCCTGCATCGGATGGAGGATAAATGGATTTACTCCAATCGCAAACTCCCCAACATAACGTGCCCCTTCATCGGTATCAAAGATTTTATTAATTCGGCTTGTATCATTAGAGACTGCCTCAACAATTTTTCCTTCCTTGAAGGTTAGTTTAACATTTTCAAATGTAAAGCCTTGATAGGGGGATGGAGTATTATAGGTAATAACCCCGTTAACCGAATCTCTAACAGGTGCCGTGTAAACTTCTCCATCTGGGATATTTAAGTGACCGGCACACTTGATAGCCGGAATATCTTTAATAGAGAAGGTTAAGTCTGTTCCCGGACCAGTGAGGCGGACTTTATCTGTCCGATCCATTAAATCTTTGAGACTATCCATCGCCTTATCCATCTTTCCGTAATCTAGATTACAGACATCAAAATAGAAGTCTTCGAATGCTTCCGTACTCATTTTTGCTAATTGAGCCATGGAGGAGGTAGGATAGCGTAGAACGACCCATTTTGTATGGGGAACTCGAATGTCTCGATGAACTTTTTTCCCAATTGTTTTGCCATGGATTTTCATTTTTTCATCGGGGACATCGGCTTGTTCACTAATGTTATTACCAGAACGTAGCCCTATGTATGCATCCATATTTTTCATAACATTTGCTTCAAATTCGGCCATCATGGAATACTGTTCTTCCTGTGCACCTAAGAGAAGAGAGCGATCGACCTGATGGTCTTTAAGAAGCACGAAGGGGTATCCACCTGCAGCATAAGCTTCTTTGACAAGTGCAGTCACAAGTTCCTTTTGCAGACCAAAGTTTTCAATTAATACTTTTTCACCCTTTTGAAGCTGCACTGAATAGTTAATTAAATTTGCAGCCAATTTCTCGATACGAAGATCCTTCACACAAACGCCTCCAAAATAAAATTATATACTATCTTATTGTACCCGAATCCTGCAGGAATGTTGAAATTCCAACATTCGCTCTGGGGGAATTTTCTTTTAAAGGCAGGAAAACAAGACAAATTTATGGAAGTAGTATAAGATTATTTACAAGGTTTATATATAGTTTGGATAGGAAATACAATACATATGGATAGGATGAAGGCGGAGGTGCACGATGCAAATTATTTTATATTTAAGTGTAGCATTAATAGCGATCGCGTTTTTAGTATTAGTTATTTATTTATCAAAAACGCTCAAATCACTTCAAGTTACATTGACCAGCGTTTCTAAAACATTAGATGGATTAGAAAAACAATTAGACGGCGTTACATCCGAGACAACATTGCTTTTACAAAAGACGAATGCGCTTGCAGTAGACATTCAGCAGAAATCAGAAGGGTTAAATAGTGTTGTCGATGCTGTCAAAGATGTGGGGACAACGGTTGTTAAATTTAATGGAACACTGCAGAAAATAACAAATTCAGTAGATTTGCAAGTAGAGGAAAGTAAAGAAAAAATCTCACAAATCGTTCAATGGGGAAATATTCTTCTTGAATTAAAAGATAAGTGGCAGGCTAGAAAGCAAATAAAAGATGAAGTGAGCACAAAAGAGAGACAAGGGATAAGATCACACTAAGAAAGGAGAAGTTAAAAAATGTCTAGTAGAGAATATGAATCAAGAGAATCGAATCAAGCTCGTACGGAGGATTCCTCCGGTACCTTTATTCTTGGTGCATTAATCGGTGGGGTCGTTGGCGCCGCGGCTGCTCTTCTTTTAGCTCCTAAATCAGGTAAGGAACTGCGTATAACATTAAGTAATCAAGCGGGTCAGTTACGGGAAAGTAGTTTAAATAAAAGCGGTGGTTTCATCGCTAAAACGTCCTCACTATCACAGGACTTGGTTCAGCAATCCTCACAAATATTAAATAAAGTTAAAAGAAAAGCCGGAAATCAACATGAAGTCGTAGAAGAATCAGATATAACCTATATTCCAATTGATCAACCTAAGAAGGAAAATCAACCTTCCAAAAAAACAGTTGAAATTAAATCCTTAGATAGTACGGAGATAAGAAAGAAGTTAGAGGAAGCGGAAAAGGCTTTTGACGAAGAAGAAAGCAAGGTTAAGTTTTAACAGTAGTTTTAATTATTTGTGATAAAAACGGTGAAGTGTTAAAATTACTTCACCGTTTATTTATTGATGTCTAGCTTTAGCGCAACATCAGATGCGCTATGCTTTTCAAATTGGAGGAATGTAAAAATGGTTGAAAAAATTGAATCCATTGAACAATTTGATCATTTAATCAAAAATGAGGACAGCTTTTATCTTCTAAAGCATAGTTTGACATGTCCAATTAGCCATGCTGCTTACAAGGAATATGAGAAATTTTCTAGTGAAAACCAAGTGATTCCTACCTACTATCTAGCTGTTCAGGATTCACGACCGTTGTCTACGGAGATTGCTGAAAGGTTTCAAATCAAGCATGAGTCTCCACAGGCGCTCCTTTTTCATAATGGAAAACCGATGTGGAATGCCTCTCATTGGAAAATTACAAATCGTTCACTCGTAAGTGCAAGTAGTGAAAATCTATAGTTAGCTATGAGAGAAAGAGGGTGAATTGGTTCATCCTCTTCCTTTATAAGGAAAATTTTTTTTATGAACAATACACATTGTGAGATGGAAAACATATATTACTCTAATAAAATAACAAATACTTTAGTGCTTAAAAGCGTTTAATTAATAAAGAGAAAATAGGTGACAATCGAATTTATTTCAGCTATAATAAAGCCTAATTATTGAAAATTAAAAACTTAGCATTTAATACTTGTGAATTTTTTACTTATCTCAAACAATACACTTGTAGACTTTGAAAAGTAAATGATTGGCAAAAGGAAGGACGGGAACGACAATGGTCAATAATGAATTAGATCAGTTGAGAACACGTGTTGATGAGCTTAACTTGGAATTGTTGAAGCTAATTAATGAAAGGGCACAGCTTGTTCAAGAGATTGGACGAGTTAAAGGAAATCAAGGTGTATACCGCTACGATCCAGTTCGTGAAAGAAAAATGCTTGAAGTGATTAAAGAACATAATGACGGACCATTTGAGAGTTCCACGATTGATCATATTTTTAAGGAAATTTTTAAAGCAGGTTTGGACTTGCAAAAGGATGATCATGAAAAAGCATTATTAGTGTCCAGAAAGAAGAAGCCTGAGGATACAATTGTTTCGCTTAAAGGTGAGAATATTGGGGATGGTAAGCAGCATTTTGTCTTTGGACCATGTGCAGTTGAATCATATGAGCAGGTAGCGACGGTGGCAAAAGCTATGAAAGAAAAAGGCCTGAAACTCCTTCGTGGCGGGGCTTACAAACCACGTACATCTCCATATGATTTCCAAGGTCTTGGGGTAGAAGGATTAAAAATTCTAAAACGAGTGGCAGACGAATTCGATATGGCGGTCATTAGCGAAATCGTAAATCCTGCTGATATTGAAATGGCTGTTGATTATATTGATGTCATTCAAATCGGTGCTCGAAATATGCAGAATTTCGAATTGTTAAAAGCAGCTGGAGCTGTCAATAAGCCTGTTCTATTAAAGCGAGGGATTTCAGCTACAATCGAAGAATTTATTAATGCAGCTGAATACATTATGGCACAAGGGAATGGACAAATCATTCTCTGTGAACGCGGTATTAGAACGTATGAACGGGCAACACGAAATACACTTGATATCTCAGCGGTTCCAATATTAAAACAAGAAACACATTTACCAGTAATGGTAGACGTTACTCACTCAACAGGTAGAAGAGATTTATTACTCCCTTGTGCGAAAGCTGCACTTGCTATCGGTGCTGATGGGGTTATGGCTGAAGTTCATCCGGATCCTGCTGTTGCTCTTTCAGATGCTCAACAGCAAATGGATCTTAATCAGTTTGATAAATTCTTTAGTGATTTACTTGCATCAAACTTTGTTCGTATTTAATTATCAAAAAAATGGTAATTTAAATGCCTTCTGCATATCTTGCAGAAGGTTTTTGAATGGAAATAGAAATTTTATAAAGAATATTGACAAATGCAATTGCGGCTTTAATATTCTTATCGTATCATTAAATACATACAAAGATTGTTTATTATCTCACAATCAGAAAAGTGGAAGTTTCGGTTTGGAATACAATAAACATGACTAGTTTTTTCATAACAGATGTAAAATAAAGAAAACAACGTACGTTTTAGGAGAGTGTTAAACGTGAATATCACAATTTATGATGTCGCAAGGGAAGCTAATGTTTCAATGGCGACTGTTTCCCGCGTAGTCAATGGGAATCCCAATGTAAAACCGGTTACCAGGAAAAAGGTTTTAGAAGTTATTGAAAGATTAGGGTACCGTCCAAATGCTGTCGCACGAGGATTGGCAAGTAAGAAAACGACAACAGTTGGAGTGATTATCCCGGATATTTCCAATATCTTTTTTGCTGAATTAGCACGAGGAATTGAAGATATTGCGACAATGTATAAATACAATATTATTTTAAGTAATTCCGACCAAAATAAGGATAAGGAATTACATTTGCTTAATACGATGTTAGGTAAACAAGTGGATGGACTTGTGTTCATGGGAGGTAATATCACGGCTGATCATGTAGAGGAATTCAGCAAATCCCCTGTCCCAATTGTCCTTGCGGGGTCAATTGAAGAGTCAAACCAAATACCTTCTGTAAATATTGATTATGAAGCAGCGGTTTATGATTCTGTTAAGGAATTTATTGATAAAGGTCATAAAAAAATTGCTTTTGTTGTTGGTCCACTTCATGAGCCAAAAAATGCTCAGAAGAAACTTAAGGGTTACCAAAGAGCCCTTCAAGATGGAGGTCTTCCTTATAATGAAGAGCTGATCGTTGAAGGTGATTATACGTATGACTCCGGAATTGAAGCATTTGAAAAGCTTTTAGAAGGAGGGGAACGACCAACTGCAATCATAGTTGGTGCAGATGAAATGGCATTAGGCGTAGTTCATGGAGCTGAGGATAAAGGTTTTAAAATACCGGAGGATTTTGAGGTTATTACTTCAGATAATACGAGACTTTCTCTCATGGTTCGTCCGCAGCTAACAACCATTGTACAACCTTTATATGATATTGGTGCAGTTGCCATGCGACTATTAACTAAATTGATGAATAAAGAAAAAACTGATGAAAATATTGTTGTATTGCCACATCGAATTGAATACCGACAATCGACAAAATAAAAAAAGCAGGTTGGCCGTCAAGCCAATCTGTTTTTTTTACCACATTTTACTATTTTGCTGATTCAGAATGGGATAGAGGGCCTTTTCAAGCGTAAGTGAATTTTTCTCAGTAATCTCTGCTTTTCTTGGGATTGGGGTATATAAATGATCGGGATCATCCCATTCATGTGGCAGGGTAACAGGGGATTCCTTCTGCCACTGTATTAGCCACTCATTTGGTAAATTACCGTAACAATTAGAGTTTTCTGTCATTTCTAGCCAAATAAGGGCCCATGCCCTTGGAACTACTCTCCAGATGTCATAGCCACCGCCACCGACTGCAATCCACTTTCCATTACAATATTGATGGGCAATCTCATGAGCAAGTTTTGGTATTTCTCGATAGATCTTCATAGTGGCTGATAAATGCGTTAATGGGTCATAATAATGCGAGTCTGCTCCATTTTGGGTTAAGATGACGTCTGGTTTAAAAAACTTCGCAACAGCTTTTAATGATTGTCTGTAGGCATCCAGCCATGATTCATCCTCTGTAAAGGCATCGATTGGGATATTAAAAGAATAACCATAGCCTGCACCTTGACCACGCTCATTAATATTTCCTGTCCCTGGGAACAGATAACGTCCTGTTTCATGAATGGAAAGAGTACACACATTTGGATCATCATAGAATGACCATTGGACGCCGTCCCCATGATGTGCATCTGTATCAACGTATAAGACCCGCGCATTGTATTTTTCTTGCAGATATTTAATGGCGACTGAGCTATCATTATAAATGCAAAAGCCAGACGCTTTCCCACGAAAACCATGATGTAATCCACCCCCAAGGTGGAGCGCGTGAAGAGCCTTGCCAGTCATGACTTGATCGACAGCAGTTAATGTACCACCTACCAATAAAGAACTGGCCTCGTGCATATTTGGGAAGACAGGTGTATCCTCTGTACCTAAGCCGTAGTTTTCTGCTATTTCTTTTGGAAGCTGGCCTTGTCCTGCTTTTTTAACGGCTTCTATGTAACTTCGATCGTGTATAAGGGCTAATTCGTCTTCTGAAGCCATTTTTGGCGGAATTACCTGCTTATAATCTAATGCGTTGAGTTTATATAAGAGGTCTACGGTTAGTTTAAGTCGGAATTGGTCAAAGGGATGGTTATGACCGAATTTATATTTCAACAATTCTTCTGAAAAAACAAAGGAGCACAAATCACTCATATAGACATCCCCGGAAGATTAGGCCATAGTACTTGATGTCCTGCTTCTTTTAAATCTTGAATAAGTGCAGTGGGGTTCATGGTTTGTAACCTAATGACAAGTATTTTATAATGTTCATCCATTTTATCAGAATAAACAAGAACACTGAGGATGTTTGCTTTGCGCTTCTTTATTACTTCTGTAATATCACTAAGCTTTCCGGCGAGGTTGGGCACCTTTATTTCAATTTGTGAACCTGGCTGATGCGCGCCAGTTAATTCCACCATTGTGCGCAGTAAATCTGTTTCGGTTACAATTCCTACTAGTTTCCGATCATGAATGATTGGCAGACAACTAATCTTATGTTCATAGAAAAGACCGGCTACTTCTTCAACAAAATCGAGTGGATGTCCAGTGATAACATTTTTCTCCATAATAGTTTCAAGGTGTTTTTTTAAATCTTCAGGATGCTCATTTGCGTGAAAAATGGATGGAGTGGCTTCCCGTATTTTTGCAACGGTCACTAGACCAACTAAAAGTCCTTCCTGATCCACAATGGGGATATGGCGGATTTTTCTTGATTCCATTAAATTTATTGCATCTGAGATCGTATTGGTCGGTAATAGTGTGGCAACATCTGTTTGCATAATTTCTTCTACAATCATTCCTAAATCACCCTCTATCTTTAGCAAATAACAGGATAAATGTTAATACATAAATCGATTCATAAATCGTAAACGGTCAAACTTCTGAATGGATTCAACATCTACTCGCTTTCCCATCCGTGCCATCAAACAGTTTGCAGGGTGAGAACAAATCTCCGGGTCGTCTGTAGCATACCACTCAAGCCCACCAGCATTCATCATTTTCTCCATGACCTTCCGATAATCCCATACATTTAATTTTGTCCCTTTTAAATCCCAATGCCAATAATATTCAGTCGTAATGGTGATATAATCCTCCATCGCATCATCCATCATCGAAACAATGAGGAGGCTTTTACCGACTGAACATCCTCTAAATTGTGGAATCACTTCAATTGCACCAAGCTCGATTAAATTATCCATTTTACCTTCAGACCATCGCTCAAGGGGATCGGGGTAAAGATAGGTAACATATCCCACAATCGTCTGCTGATTTCTTGCAATAATGATTCTTCCTTCTGGGAGTTCAGCTATTCCAATTAATGCCTTATGCTGCTGCTCAGGTGGTCGGAATGCGACTAGGTGTTCATGAAATTCATAGCTAGCTAGTTGCTCAGCTGAAATAGGGCCTTCAATAATTAGACTCCCCTGGGGTGTCTTTAATTGTTTTGCATTATATGTCTTTTTATGTTCCATACGGTCACCTACCTGAGAGATCGTTGTGTATCAATTCTATTATACATAATATCTATCAATTAAAAGTGATTTTACGAAATTTTCTGTATTGTAAAGTCAAAAGTTCCGATCCGTGGATAAGATTTCATGAATAGTATTTTTAAAATTGTGAATAGTCCCTATTTGTACTATAATAATCTCATAATAACGAAGAGGGGGAGATTAATAATGAAAGTGGAAGCGCTGCCAGTGGTCCAAGGGGATCATAATATGGGGAATTATGAGGAGAGATACCAACACTTTGACTGGAAAGAAACTGAAAAGACATTCTCTTGGAGTGAAACAGGGCTTGTTAATATGGCCTATGAAGCAATTGACCGCCATGTGGAAGGCTTCCGAAAAAATAAAATTGCTCTATACTATCGTGATGGTTCGAGAAATGAAAAATATACATTTAAAGAAATGAAGGAATTGTCTAATAAGGCAGGGAATGTGTTAAAAAATTATGGAGATGTAGAAAAAGGGGACCGCGTCTTTATTTTTATGCCGCGCTCTCCAGAACTTTATTTTACGGTTCTAGGTGCCATTAAACTAGGTGCTATTGTCGGGCCACTTTTCGAAGCATTTATGGAAGGGGCTGTACGAGATCGCCTTCAAGACAGTGAAGCGAAGGTTTTAGTTACAACTCCAGAGTTATTAGACAGAGTACCAGTTCAGGATCTACCTGCATTGAAGCATATATTCCTAGTTGGTGGCAACGTCGAGGAACAAGGGCCATATATTAACTTTCTGAAAAAGTTTGATTCAGCTAGTAAACAACTTAAGATTGAATGGGTGGATCGAAAAGATGGCCTAATTCTCCATTATACATCTGGTTCAACAGGTAAACCTAAAGGGGTATTGCATGTACATAATGCGATGATTCAGCATTATCAAACGGCAAAATGGGTTCTCGACTTAAAAGAAGAAGATGTATACTGGTGCACAGCCGACCCAGGTTGGGTGACAGGGACATCCTATGGTATTTTTGGACCATGGCTAACGGGATCATCAAACGTCATTATTGGTGGCCGTTTTAGTCCTGAATCTTGGTATCAAATGATTGAAGATTTTGGTGTGACCGTTTGGTATAGTGCTCCTACTGCCTTCCGGATGTTAATGGGTGCAGGAGATGAGCTTGTGAAGAAATTCGATCTAAGCAGTCTTCGCCACGTCCTAAGTGTTGGGGAACCCTTAAACCCAGAAGTCGTGAAATGGGGGGCAAAGGTATTCAATAAACGAATCCATGATAACTGGTGGATGACGGAAACAGGTGCACAGCTTATCAGTAACTATCCTTGTATGATGATTAAGCCTGGATCGATGGGGAAACCAATACCAGGAGTGGAAGCAGCGATTGTCGATCATCAAGGGAATGAGCTGCCGCCATACCGTATGGGCAATCTGGCGATTAAAAAGGGCTGGCCGTCGATGATGAATACAATCTGGAATAATCCTGAAAAATTTGAATCCTACTTTATGCCCGGCGGTTGGTATGTTTCAGGGGATTCTGCCTACATGGATGAGGATGGTTATTTCTGGTTCCAAGGCAGAGTTGATGATGTCATTATGACTTCGGGTGAGCGTGTTGGACCATTTGAAGTGGAAAGTAAACTTGTCGAGCATCCAGCAGTCGCAGAAGCAGGGGTTATTGGAAAACCAGACCCTATCCGCGGAGAGATTATTAAGGCCTTTGTAGCCCTTCGAGATGGTTATGAAGCTACTGACGAATTGAAAGAAGAGATTAGACAATTTGTGAAACAAGGGTTAGCAGCCCATGCGGCACCACGTGAAATTGATTTCCGCGATAAATTACCAAAAACAAGAAGCGGTAAGATAATGAGACGAGTGTTAAAGGCCTGGGAACTTAACTTACCAACCGGTGACCTTTCAACAATGGAAGACTAAAATTAGAAACAAAAAATCGCACCGAATTCGGTGCGATTTTTATTTCTTAAGGAGCAGGTGTTTCAGATGAACCTAGGGTCACTATATTAGATGGTGCCGATTCATTTCCAGCGATATCGACTGCCGTTACATAATAATCTCCATTGTTGGCAGTAAAGGAAAGATCAGAATCACTTTTTATGCTTGCTACTTTCGATGAAAGTAAGCCAGCTTGGTAGACACGGTATCCAACGACATCATTATCAGGTGAGGCGGACCATGCTAATTTATTGCCTGATCCAGATAAGCTTACACTATCAGGCTTCTTCCCGTTATCGACCATTTTAGCATCTGGAACAAGGATTTTTCCCCAACGGTCTTTCTTAGGAATTAACTGACTAGTATTTTTAAAGTTCTTTCCTACCATTCGAGTGATAAAGTCTGGGTTTAGGATAAGACCAAACTGGGCAAACTCTTCTGGTGTAGAATCTAAGGCCAAATATTTTTTAGAACCTACTGTGACAAATTTGCTTTCAAGCAAACTATCATCTACTTTTGTTGGAACATTATTGATATTAAAGTAATCACTTTCAATTAATCCTGCTTTTGAACAGGCTTCAGAAGGTAACATACCTGAAACGGCGCAATAAGAACGTTTTACAATTCCATCAGGCATTTCAAATGTTTCTTTTGGATCAACTAAATCTGGTTTAATACTATAGGCTGCATTTATTAATTCAGCCCAAAGATTATTTGTCCGTTGGCTATAGGACATGCCAGAGGTATTGAGAGATTTTGGCGTATCGTACCCTGTCCAAATTCCAAAGGTAACGCTTGGATTTGTAGCGACAAACCAAGAATCAATATATTCATTCCCTGTCCCTGTTTTCCCAGCCCAATCCGCATTAAATTTCAATTTGCTTTTCACACCTGATGCCGTCCCCATTTTGACCACATCACGCATCATATCTAGTGTTAAATAGGCTGTTTGTGGTTTAAAGACATCAACCGGTTTCACCTCGTGTTGATAAATAATCTTGCCATTTTTATCGACAATTTTATCAATCAAATAGGCGTCAATAAATTTCCCACCATTTGCAAATGTGCTGAATGCATTTGTATTTTCTTCTATTGTCACGCCTGTCTCCATGGAGCCGATGGCTGTAGAAAGATTGGTATAGTCAGGTTTTTTTAAAGAAGTAAATCCCATTTTTTCAAGATACTTAGCTGGACTTTGATCAACAATGTCTTTATATAATTTAACGGCAGGGACGTTATACGATTTTGCCAGTGCATAACGGGCAGAAACCAATCCGCTGTATCTTAAATCATAGTTGCGCGGCCACGGAGTACTTCGACCGAAAGCGAGACTCAGTGCTACATCTGGTAATGGTGTTCCGGGAGACACTTTTCCTAACTCAATTGCCGGACCATAGACAAGAAGCGGCTTCATCGTGGAGCCATTTTGTCTAATGGCACTCGTTGCGTGATTGAGCTGTTGGTTGTCATAATTTCTTCCAGCGACAAAACTGATGATCTTTCCTGTCTTATTCTCAATTAATTCTGCTCCCACTTCAACGGGTTCAGTCACAGTAATTGTTTCACCAGTTTCTGGATCCTTCTTTTCCTGCGGTTTATCAGGTCCATAATTTTTATAATTGTCTTTTACCACTTGCATGGCATCGTAAATGCCCTTGTCAATCGTGGTATGAATTTTATAGCCATTTTGATGTAAATCATGGTCTGCTAATGTTTTGTATTTGTAATAAAGATTGTCATCATTTTTTAAATCTTTATCAGTATAGCCGTCTTTTTGGGCTAGTACCGTAGTCAGAACTTCGATTGAACGCTTTTCAATCTCAAACGTAAGCCATGGATATTTTTCAAGCGGGTTACTAACTGGAGTAATAAAGTCCTTTGTAATGTCGTACCCGGAAGCTTCAGCATATTGTTGCTGGTTAATATATCCACCATCAAACATTCTTTTTAGAACTGTTTTCATCCGGGTGAGACCTGGTTCAAGATTGTTTTTAACAGTACCTTCCCGTGTAAAGGGGGTATATCCAAACGGACTTTGCGGCAGTCCCGCAATAAACGCTGCTTGAGGTAAAGTTAGTTCACTTGCCTCTTTCCCAAAAATACCTTTGGCAGCCGCTTGAACACCTGCAATGTTTTGTCCTGAAGAATTTCTTCCGAAGGTTGAAACGTTAAGATAGGCTTCAAGAATTTCTTTTTTATCAAAGAATTTCTCTAATCTCAGTGCAAGTAATATCTCATTTGCTTTCCGTTGGAAGGAAACTTCGTTTGTTAAGATTTGATTTTTTATCAATTGTTGGGTTAAGGTACTTCCACCCGACTGCACAGAAGAATTGGTTACCTCCTGGAAGACTGCACGGAAAACCGCTTTCGGGACGACCCCTTTATGCTGATAAAAGTACTCATCTTCGGTGGCAACAACAGCATTGACTAAATCCTTGGAGACATTTTCAACCTTGACCTCATCTCGCACAAGGTCAGATCTTAGCCTGCCAAGATAGACATCATCGGCAAAATATAAATCCGATGTTTCTGTGTAATTATAAATATCCTTTTTCATACTTTCGTAAGAGCGGACGGGTTCATCCTTTACAAGGGAGGCGAAATAACCTGCACCAACACCTGTAGCAAACGATCCTCCGATTATAAGCACTGTTACTACAAGAAGAAAGAGGTTCCAAACGACTTGATAGGTAATTCGAGCACTTTTTACCGTTTTCTTATGGGTAAATAAGTTTAGTATGGATTTTCCTTTTTCCATCCATGCCTGGATTTTTTCATTCATTCAGAGCATCACCTCAATATAAAATCCCTTACATTATAGCATATAGTAAGGATAAAAACTGACAAGCTTCTACATTTTCTGAAATTTCCAGTTGAGGTTTGACATGTGAAACGAAATATGGTAAAAAGAGCTATAGAAAATTTTATATTGATAAGCTGTGAAGGGAACCAACTGTAGTTCTTCTATCCCTGTTTGTAGAGAGCCAGCGGTGCTGAAAGCTGGTACATATAGAAGAATGAAATACATCCTGGAGCTTTTTCTGTGAAAACTTGTCGGCTAGTAGCGGGAAACGGTCTAAACCGTTAATTTTTTTGAGTTGGAGGAAGCTTTCCTCAAGCTGGGTGGTACCGCGTATAATTTACGTCCCTGCATTTTTGCAGGGGCGTTTTTATTTTGATTTTGGAGGGATAAATATGGATTTATTACAGGATTTAACTTGGCGGGGGATTATCTATCAACAAACGGATGAAGAGGGGTTAAAGGATCTATTAAGCAAGGAAAGTATCTCCTTATATTGTGGGGCAGACCCAACGGCAGATAGCTTGCATATTGGTCATTTAGTACCATTTTTAACACTCAGGAGATTTCAACAACATGGTCACCGTCCCATCGTTTTAGTTGGCGGAGCGACAGGACTCATTGGCGATCCAAGTGGAAAAAGTGAAGAACGTAAACTTTTGACATTAGAAACCGTTCAAGAAAATGTCGCGGGTATCAAGAAACAACTAGAATCTATTTTTGAATTTGATGGGGATAATGGTGCAATTATGGTGAATAACTATGATTGGGCCGGTTCAATGGATATTGTTACCTTTTTAAGGGACATTGGTAAACATATTGGGGTTAATTACATGCTTGCTAAGGATACGATTGCTTCCCGTCTCGAAACAGGCATTTCTTTTACTGAATTTACCTATACCATTTTGCAGGCGTTAGACTTTAATCACCTGTATGACCATCATAATTGTAAATTGCAGATTGGTGGGAGTGACCAGTGGGGGAACATTACCTCTGGATTGGAGTTAATTCGCAAAATGCATGCGGACGAAGAGTCAAAAGCGTACGGCCTGACAATTCCTCTTGTTACCAAAGCGGATGGTACAAAGTTTGGTAAATCAGAGGGTGGATCTGTTTGGTTGGATCCGGAAAAAACAACTCCATATGAATTCTACCAGTTCTGGATTAACACTGCAGATGCGGATGTTTTGAAATATTTGAAGTATTTTACCTTCCTCACTCGTGAAGAAATTGAGCAATTAGAGCAGAGTGTTCAAGATGAACCGCATCTTCGCAAAGCCCAAAAGGCACTGGCAGAAGAGCTGACTCGTCTTATCCATGGAGAAGAGTCACTGCAGCAAGCTATCAAGATTTCTCAGGCTTTATTTAGTGGAGATGTAAGTAGTCTTTCAGCTGAGGAAATTAAGCAGGGCTTTAAAGATGTACCAGCTTATACTTCGCAAAATGAGGAGAATTTGGTTGATCTTTTGGTGGCTGCGAAAATATCCCCATCAAAACGGCAAGCGCGTGAAGATATTGCTAACGGTGCTGTGAGCGTTAATGGTGATAAAATCATGGACACTGCTTATGCCCTAACAGAAAATGATCGAATCGATGGACAGTTTACCATTATTAGACGTGGAAAAAAGAAATATACGTTAATAAAATATTAAACAAAAAGGCAAGTGAAGAAAGACAGCTCGTTTTTCTCCACTTGCTTTTTGTGTTAATTAGAGCGGAAATCAACGGGCATTATTTATATAGAATAAAAAAAGAAAACCCCCGATACCAATAGGAATCGGAGGTTTAACCTTATTAACGTGAGTAGAACTCGACGATAAGAGTTTCGTTGATTTCAGCAGGTAATTCAGAACGCTCAGGTAAGCGAGTGAAAGTACCTTCTAATTTGTCAGCATCGAATGTTAAATAATCAGGAACGAAGTTATTTACTTCGATCGCTTCTTTCACAACATCAAGGTTACGAGATTTTTCACGAAGGCTGATTGTTTGACCAGCTTTTAAACGGTATGATGGGATATCTACACGAGCACCATCAACCATGATGTGGCCATGGTTTACTAATTGACGAGCAGCACGACGAGTACGAGCAAGACCTAAACGGTATACTACGTTATCAAGACGTGATTCAAGAAGAATCATGAAGTTTTCACCGTGAACGCCGCCTAATTTGCCAGCTTTATCAAAAAGATTACGGAATTGACGCTCAGTAACTCCATACATATGACGAAGTTTTTGCTTTTCTTGTAATTGCAATCCGTATTCAGAAAGCTTTTTGCGTTGGTTTGGACCATGTTGTCCAGGAGCGTAAGGACGCTTTTCTAATTCTTTACCTGTGCCGCTTAGAGAGATACCAAGACGACGAGAGATTTTCCAGCTAGAGCCAGTATAACGAGCCATGAATGACTCCTCCTTGTGTTTTTATTTTGGTAAAATAAAAACCGTTATGAGAATCCTTAATAGTCATTTTATTTTCATGCACCTTCGCCCTAGCAGCTAAGGGTTACAAGATACACCATCATTTAAAGGGAATATACCTTTATGAGGAATAAAATGAATCTAATAAAGTAACATAAGAGGCTGCAATATTTTACACAAAGAGTATTATATAATTTTTATTCCTATAAAGTCAAGTTAATTTTCGGAATAAAGCTGACTGCAAAAATAACTATAAAAAAATTAATAAATTATTAAAAAAACATTCCAAAAGTATCATAAAATTAACTATAATTAGGATACGATGTATTTATTTGGAATTATAAAACAGGTGAATATGAATGAATGCTATTGAAGGAGATCTATTATTGGATGTTGTGAAATATAAAAAATTATTTCAAATAGCTGAAAAACTCCATTCGTCGATGGATGTGGATTTTGTATTAGGGGAGATATTTGTGATCCTGAAAGAAGTGTACCCTAACTATTCCTATTACTTACTTCTTTCCTTGGATACCCATAGTCACAGTGATCTTCCGATTATTGACCTTGAATACGACGGAGAAAATATTATGGCCATAAATACCTATGTATCGGGGCAGGTTCATTTTGAAACATCATTTATTGATAAACATGCCGTTCTATATGTGCCATTAAAAGGAAAGCAGGGGGTGTATGGAGTATTACAGATAATCGCACCAGATTGTTCTGAAATTCCTACTAATGAAATAGAGTTTATTACGTTAATGTCAGCATGTGCGGGCGGGGCCTTGGAAAATGCTCAGCTTTTTCAGCAGACAAAAAGAACCATCTCTGAACTGCAATTAATTAACGATACATCGTACCAATTAAATTCAAATCAGCCTTTAGCTGAGACGCTGACATTCATGTCAGAACAAATCAAAGACTATTTTGAGGCACAGGAAGTGGGCTTTTTTCTGTTTTCAACAGATCATGCCAAGTCCGATGCCAAAGCACTTCCAGGCTCGACTCCTTACTTTTTCACCCAGAAATCACAAACTTATATTAACTACATAAAGGAAAAAATCCAGGAAGGTAACGAACCTCTATTTATAGGGGATCTTACGTTGCCAACCAATCAACAAATAGCAGCCTTTCACTCTATAATGGCTGTGCCACTGGTAGTGGAGAAGAAATTGACCGGCTTTTTTATTATCATGCATGAAAGTCCCTATTTTTTCTCTTTTGATACATTTAAACTACTACAAGCGCTTGTCCACCATTCATCATTAGCACTAACGAATTCCTTACTCCGGGAGGAATTAAAGAAAATGGTGATTATCGACCATTTGACAAATCTCTATTCACGAAAGTTTTTGGATGAAAAGATCCAGCAATCGATGAAGGAGGATGAAGAAGGTACATTTATTCTTGTTGATATTGATAATTTCAAAAAAATTAATGATACCTTTGGACATCAAATCGGAGACGAAGTGCTGATACAGGTAGCAGATCTTATTAGAGAAATTATGCGCGAGAGTGATATTGGTTCTCGATGGGGTGGAGAGGAGCTAGCGATTTATCTGCCAAGGACCTCATTACAATCGGGAGTAACAATTGCTGAAACTATCGTAAAAAGGGTTTCAGAGTCTAGCGATCCTCATGTGACAGTGTCATGTGGTGTTTCTTATTGGAGTATAAATAGACTCGATTCTTATCAATACTTATTTAAAAGGGCCGATGATGCCTTATACATTGCTAAAGAGACGGGTAAAAACATGGTTGTTGTTCAGGGCGGTAAGTTTGGTAATCGATAATTATAGAAAAAAGGGCACAAGGAAAATCTCCTGTGCCCTTTTTCTATAAATTGTGTTAAAGATTTCCGCTTCCATCGACTATGAGAATTGTTATAACCGTTCTATAAATGGTTTAGTAGGATGGCTACAATTTCTTCGAGCATTTGTTGATCAGTGTCATCAAAGCGATTTTTCTCCGGGGAATCAATATCTAATACCCCAATTAATTTCTCACCCTTTAGAAGCGGGATAACTATTTCGGATTGAGATGCCGCATCACAAGCGATATGGCCTGGGAATTGATGAACGTCATCCACAAGAATTGTTTCCTTTTTAAGGGCAGCAGTGCCACAGACTCCCTTCCCAATGGGAATGCGAACACATGCAGGTAGTCCTTGAAATGGACCAAGGACGAGTTCCCCATTAGTATCTACTAAATAAAATCCAACCCAATTAATCCGGTCAAGAAATTGGTTCAATAGGGCAGATGTATTACTGAGGTTAGCTATTTGATTAGGTTCATCAAGTAGGAGAGCTTTCAATTGTTTTTTTGCGAGTTCAAAATTTTCTTCACGGCTTCCCGTGTACATTTCGACGTTAAACATGCTATTTCACCTTTTTCTTCTAGGATTTAGTTTATATTTTATCAAAATTAGAAGAAAATGAGCATACTTTGTCGATATTTTCATAAAGGAATCAGGGATATGACAAAGAATCATTATGTATGGGGATTCCTGAAGGGGGAGAAGGAATGAAAAAAGATGCAAAGGAAGCAATTGTTAAGGCCGCAATATCGTTGTTTAATTCAAATGGGTATTCTGGTACGTCAATTAGGGATATTGCCAAGTTAGCAAAAGTTAATTCAGCAACTATTGCCTACCATTTCAATAATAAACCGGGTCTCTTAGAATATTGCTTTTTGCATTTTTTTGAACAGTACTTGAGTAGGATTGAAGAAGCATACACTTCCATTGATCAGGGAGCAAAGGCATGTTTAAAGCAGATTGTAGCGGATGTATTTCATTATCAATGTGAAAATAGTGAATTGACCAGTTTTGTGTATCGGGAAATGTCAATGGATTCACAAATCGTAAGGGAAATTATGTCAACCTATTCGCTTAAAGAAAAATATTATCTTCAGAAAATATTCGAAAGAGGTTTTGAATGGCAGGAATTTCGTCCGCATTCGATTCCATATCTCATTATTCAATTAAAAAGTTTATTAATGATGCCATTCATGAATAGTCAATATATGAGGGAAGTTTTATACATTTTTCCAAATGAGCGATTTTTTGAGCAAAAGTATTTAAAAGATATCTATTCATGGATTGATTTTACATTGTGTACTGATTTACCAATACAAAAGAGTGCGATTATTAAATAGCGGGAATCGCTATTTTTTTTTGCTGAAAAGGGTGGATGAAATGATAACCAGATTTATATCTGGTTTTGTCTCATGGATTCAACTTCGCCACTGTCTTCGTCCAAACGGACTCCCCATTAAAAGAGTTTTCGTTTATTTTACAAAAAAATTGAAAATTATAGTCAAAAAATGTCGTTTACATGGTATCATAAAAGCATTAATGGAACTTTACGTGAATCATTAACATAGATGTGTGTCTGAATTTATCGAATCAATGTTGTTTGAACTAGGGGGCTTACTTGTGAAATATTTCATTGGATTTTTCATCCTAATACTGGCTGTATTTGTATTGGGATATTTAATAAAGAAAAAATATTTTAAAGAAATGGATCGATTGGAAGCATGGAAAATCGATTTATTAAATAGACCAATACTGGATGAAATGTCAAAGGTTAAGCAGTTAAATATGACAGGCCAAACGGAAGAACTTTTTGAACGTTGGCGGAACCAATGGGATGATGTGGTAACAGTAAAGCTCCCTAATTTAGAAGATTTGCTTTTTGATGCGGAAGAGTACATCGATCGATATCGGTTCAAAAAAGCTAAAAATGTTCAACAAGAGATTGATATGAAACTGCAAGAAACTGAGGATCAGATAAAAAAAATATTAGAAGAATTACATGAACTTGTTGGAAGCGAAGAAAAAAATAGGGTTGAAGTAGAAGAGCAAAAAGAACTTTATCGAGAAGCTAAAAAAATGTTACTTGCCCATCGCTATAGTTTTGGAAATGCCGAAAGACATTTAGAAGAGCAATTAAAAGAGGTAGTGCAGAAATTTCAGGAATTTGATGAAAAGACAGACCTGGGTAATTATCTTGAAGCCCGTGAGATTGTTCTAATGATTGCCAAACAACTTGGAACAATAAAAAAACATATGGATGTTATTCCTCAACTATTAATTGAATGTCAATCATTACTGCCAAATCAATTTTCCGATTGTCTCGAAGGGCTTCGCGAAATGACGGAGCAAGAATATTATTTGGACCATATAAATGTGGTAGAAGAAATAAAGCGACTAGAAGAAAAACTTACGGAAAATCTCGTGTTAATCGAAGCTATTGAAATCGAAAAAGCCGAAGAGGGTATTAAGGAGGTTAAGGATCGAATTGATATCCTATTTGACCTCTTGGAAAAAGAAGTTCATGCAAAGCACTTTTTGATGAAAAATGAAAAAGTTGCATATGAACTCCTGGCTGCTGCTCAAAAAGAAAGTAAAAATCTTTCGAATGAAATCTTACAGGTCCAACAAAGTTACCAATTAACGGATAGTGATTTTGAAACACTAAGACATTTAGAAAAGGAACTTTCAACTGTTTACAAACATTATGAAATATTGGTAGAAAAATTAAAAATGAACGAAACGGCACAAACGGCATTATGTGAGGAATTAAGTGAATTGAAAGACCAGTTAGATATCATCCGTGAGGGTCAAGAATCTTTTACCCTTAAGCTGCAAGACCTCAGAAAGGATGAGTTTGAAGCAAGGGAAAAGGTCAAAGAACTGACGAAAAAAGTTGGGGAAACGGTTCGACTTGTCAAAAAGAATAATATTCCAGGAGTTCCTGCCGATTATCAATATTTATTCGAGGATACGAATGAGAGCATTCAAAATGTCCGCTACCAACTCGAAGAAAAACCACTAAATATTTCTGCGCTTAATGAATATCTTGAAATGGCTGTACTAACAGTTGAAAAACTAGTAAGTACTACGATTGAGTTAATTGAAAATGTTACGTTGGCAGAGAGAGCGATTCAATATGGCAATCGTTATCGTAGTCAAAATCCATCCGTTGCCAAAGGGTTAGCTGATGCAGAAGATTCCTTTAGACATTACGAGTATCAACAGGCATTAGAGCAGGTCGCAGCAACGCTTGAGAGATTTGACCCAGAAGCATTGAAAAAAATTAAAGCTACCATTGAAACAGAATAGATAGAAAAAACCGATTCAATCTATGGTTTGAATCGGTTTTTTCTATCCTTTTTCAAATGTAGCTATTTATGTTAAGATTTATCTTTGGTAACTGTCTTGGTACGGAGGAGATTAGAATGATTTATTTTGATAATAGTGCAACGACTAAACCTTATAATGAAGTATTAGATTCCTTTGTTACCGTTTCAAGTAAATATTTCGGTAATCCATCATCACTGCATAGCATGGGAGGGCAGGCCGAAAAGCTCTTGTCACAGGCACGGGAACAGGTAGCTAAGTTATTAAGTGTAAGACCATCAGAAATTTATTTCACGTCAGGCGGTACTGAAAGCAATAATATTGCCATTAAAGGTGCGGCTTTACTAAATCGAAGTAGAGGGCGTCATCTGATAACATCCAGTGTTGAGCATGCCTCAGTAATGGCTGCCATGGAACAATTGGAGCAGGTGGGGTTCGAGATCACCTATTTGCCTGTTGATGAATATGGAAGAGTCAGTGTGGATGATGTGAAGAATGCCATCCGACCAGATACGACGGTGATTTCCATTATGCAGGTGAATAACGAAGTTGGTACTATTCAACCTATTAAGGAAATTGGTGATCTGTTAAAAAAATATCCATCGATTTTATTCCATGTGGATACAGTCCAGGGTATTGGAAAAGTCCCTATGAATTTATATGAAAATAGAGTCGACCTTTGTTCATTGTCTGCCCATAAATTTCATGGGTTAAAAGGAACGGGAGCTCTCTTTATTCGTGAGGGGGCAAGGCTGGCTCCGTTATTTTCTGGTGGGAACCAAGAGCGGCAGATGCGAAGCGGAACCGAAAATGTCGCAGGTGCTGTTTCGATGGCGAAGGCATTAAGAATGACCATGGATAATAGCAAAGCGGGTATAAATAATATGAGAGAGATTCAAACCCTGCTTAGAGGTGAATTATCTTCATTTGAAGGTGTTCAGATCCATACACCTATAAATGGGTCAGCACCCCATATTTTCAATTTTTCACTTAATGGATTGAAAGCGGAAGTGTTTATCCATGCACTAGAACAGGATGGGATCTTTGTTTCAACAACCAGTGCCTGTTCGTCCAAAAAGAAAACATCAAGTAAAACCTTGCTAGCAATGGGCGTTCCTGAGACTATAGCTGATAGTGCTTTTAGGATCAGTTTGTCATTTGCTAATACAAAAGAAGAGGCTTTAATGGTAATCGCGGCGATGAAAAAAGCTGCAAACCAATTAAGAAAGGTAATGAATTAAATGAAATATGATCGAATCTTAATACGCTATGGAGAAATATCAACAAAAGGTAGAAATCGTAATAAATTTGTCGAAAAACTGAGGAAAAGTGTTAGAATCGCCCTTGCTCCCTTTCCGAATGTTAAGGTTGAGGCAAGCCGTGATCGGATGTATGTGTTATTAAATGGTGAAAATGGCAAAGATGTAATTGGAAAATTAAAGAATGTCTTTGGGATTCAGTCTTTTAGTCCTGCGATAAAGGTGGACAGGGACGTTGAGGTGTTAAAACAAACCTCGCTTGAATTAGTTACCAGCCTATACAATGAAGGGGAAACTTTCAAGATTACTCCAAAACGATCGGATAAAGCCTTTGAATTGAATACAGATGGAATCAATCACGCCATTGGTGGTCATCTACTCCAGAATATTCCAGGACTCAAAGTGGATGTAAAAAATCCTGATATTAATTTACGGATTGAGGTCCGAAAAGAAGCCATATATTTATCGTGTGAGATCATACAGGGGGCTGGTGGTCTTCCAGTTGGCTCGAGTGGCAAGGCTATGCTCATGCTTTCCGGTGGTATTGATAGTCCAGTGGCAGGTTATATGGCCATGAAAAGGGGATTAGAAATTGAAGCTGTCCACTTTTTCAGTCCTCCTTTTACAAGTGAACGATCAAAGGAAAAGGTCGTTGATTTGTCAAGAAAACTAGCGGGGATATATGGATCAATTAAACTTCATATTGTGCCTTTTACAAATATTCAACAGGCGATTCGCGAGCAAATTCCGGAGAATTATTCGATGACGACAACTAGAAGAATGATGCTTCGCATTACTGATGAAATACGGAAAAAACAGGATGGCTTAGCTATTGTTACCGGAGAAA
The DNA here is from genome assembly GCF_000612625.1 of Neobacillus jeddahensis. Taxonomy (GTDB): domain Bacteria; phylum Bacillota; class Bacilli; order Bacillales; family Cytobacillaceae; genus Neobacillus; species Neobacillus jeddahensis. The sequence continues at coordinate 9,511 of NZ_CCAS010000010.1, read as the reverse complement.
GTCTTGGTCAGGTAGCTAGTCAGACATTAGAAAGTATGTATGCCATAAATGAAGTGACGAACACTCCTATTTTACGACCTTTGATTACGATGGATAAAACGGATATAATCAAAATTGCTCAAGAAATCGATACACTTGAAATTTCGAATCGACCATTTGAGGATTGCTGCACAATCTTTGTCCCATCCTCACCAAAAACAAAGCCAAAAAGAGAAAAAGTCAACCGCTATGAAAGTTATTTTGATTTTGAACCAATGATCCAAGAAGCGGTTGAAAAGGTTGAAACCCTTGTTATTAAACAAGTTGATGAACAGCATTCAGAATTTGAATCCTTATTTTAACGACAAGATTTGAATTTTTTGTGAACAATTACCAATTGGATTATAGAATGAACCTTATGGATTCTACACATTCTATACTCACAAGGAGGTGATATCACATGGCAAGCAACAATTCAAATCAATTATTAGTTCCTGGTGTTGAACAAGCTCTAGATCAAATGAAATACGAAATTGCTCAAGAATTTGGCGTAAACCTTGGTGCAGATACTACTTCACGTGCTAACGGGTCAGTTGGTGGTGAAATCACTAAGCGTTTAGTTTCAATGGCCGAACAACAATTAGGCGGCGGATTCTCTCGTTAATAAAAAAATATGATGGCTACAGAGAGTGGAGGTTTTCCTTCACTCTCTTTCTTATGCTTGAAAAATAGGATTAATTGAATAATAATTTAAAATCTTTCAATAATTATGTATAATGATTTTGAGGATATTTAGTAAATAATGAGGGGGAGAAAGATGAAACGGGAAGATTTAATCGCGCCAGAAAAGTATAATCTTATTTCTGAAATGGAGCGTTTTGCGGAGGATTCATCAAAAATTGCCTTGAAATGGGAAAGTGAGGCAGGAGAGACAAAGCAAGTTACATATGAGCAATTATTAAAGCTAGTAAACCAAGCAGGAAATGTCCTTATGGAAAATGGATTAACAAAGGGTGATGTTGTTCTCGTCATTGTACCTCGTCTTATTGAAGCATATGTTATTTACTTGGCAGCATTAAAAGCCGGCATGGTGGTTATACCAAGTTCAGAAATGTTAAAGGAGAAAGATTTGCAGTATCGTATTTCTCATGGTGATGTCAAAGCTGTGGTTAGTTATTATCCTTATGTTGATCAGTTTAAACATATTACTGAGACACAGCCGTTGGTTAAATTTGCAATTGGTGGAGCAGAAGCAGGTTGGATTCATCTTGATGCCGCTATGCAAAAAGCGAGTGAAGAAATGGCAATTGCTGAAACACTAAGAGATGATATGGCTTTTTTATCTTATACATCAGGAACGACGGGCAATCCAAAAGGTGTGGTACACACCCATGGCTGGGCTTTTGCTCATTTAAAAACAGCAGCCCCTAAATGGCTTTGTATTGAAGACGGCGATACTGTCTGGGCTACGGCTGGACCAGGTTGGCAGAAATGGATCTGGAGCCCCTTTTTATCTGTGCTTGGCTCCGGCGGAACAGGACTTGTTTACAACGGAAAATTTGATCCAAAGAAATATTTGAGTCTTTTACAAAAATATGATGTCAATGTCCTCTGTTGCACACCGACTGAATATCGCTTAATGGCGAAGGTGGACAATTTGGCGGACTACCAATTGCCAAATCTTCATAGTGCTGTTTCAGCCGGGGAACCCTTAAATAGAGAAGTAATTGATACGTTTAGAAAATATTTTACTATTGATGTCCGTGATGGCTACGGGCAGACAGAAAACACCTTGCTTGTAGGAGTAACAAAGGGAATGGAATTGAAGCCAGGTTCAATGGGCAAGCCAACACCTGGAAATAGGGTTGATATCATTAATGATGACGGTCAAGTTTGCCGTGTGGGTGAGGTAGGCGATATTGCTGTCCATATTGAAACACCAGCCTTATTTAAAAACTACTATAAAGATCCTGAAAGAACAGCCATGCAGTTCCGCGGTGATTACTATGTGACCGGTGATAAAGCTAAAATGGATGAAGAAGGCTATTTCTGGTTTGAGGGCCGTGGTGATGATATTATCATTAGTTCAGGTTATACAATTGGACCGTTTGAAGTAGAAGATGCTCTCGTCAAACATCCGTCTGTTAAAGAGTGTGCAGTCGTGGCAAGCCCAGATGAGATTCGTGGCTTCATTGTGAAAGCCTTTGTTGTCTTAAAAGAGGATGTTGATCCAGCAGATCCAGACCTGACACAAAACTTGCAGGAGCATGTTAAAGCGCTTACAGCACCGTATAAGTATCCAAGAAAAATTGAGTATTTATCCGAGCTTCCAAAAACAACTTCGGGGAAAATTCGTCGGATTGAGTTACGTCAAAAAGAAATGCAGTCAATCAAACAATAAAGAAGAATCAAAGGGCAGGCGGGCATTGACCGCCTGCTTGTTTAAAAGATAAGAAAGAAATTTTGACTTTGAGAATTGTCCAGCTCAAGAAGCCATCGGCTCGAGGTCACAAGCCAATCCGTCGAGAAGGTTAAAGAGAGCAACCTCCCCGCCGGCTCGTCTTGTGCTTGTCGCCGATAGGCGGGCGCCTTGCGCTTTTCTTGTATTACCAGAATTTATATGTTTCGACTTTGAGAATTGTCCAGCTCCAGGCGCCATCGGCTCGAGGTCACAAGCCAATCCGTCGAGAAGGTTAAAGAACAACCTTCCCGCCGGCTCGTCTTGTGCTTGTCGCCGATAGGCGGGCGCCTTGCGCTTTTCTTGCTTTCAGGATTTTTGAGCAAAAAAGGCTTCTCTTTTTTCCGTTTCGCGTTATAATGAAGATTATTTCGAAAACTGAAAGAAAAGGGGCTTGGGAAACAATATGGGGAAGACAGAAACACAAACGGGGGCCATTCAGGCAGGCTTTTCCTATTTAATTTGGGGGCTATTGCCAATTTATTGGAAATTATTAGATCGTGTGAACGCAATGGAGATACTTGGAAACCGCGTATTTTGGTCATTTGTTTTTATGGTAGTAGTTCTTTTCTTCACGAAAAAATGGGGATTATTTATTCAAACCATTAAGGGCTTTGCCAAAAATAAAAAGCAAATGGTGGCACTTGCGATTGCCTCTGTCCTAATAAGTGGAAATTGGTTTATTTATATTTGGGCGGTTAACAACGGTCATATGATTGAAGCAAGCCTAGGTTATTATATAAACCCACTGATTAGCATTGTACTCGGGATGCTTGTATTAAAGGAAAAGTTAAACATATACCAATATATTTCATTTCTATTAGCAGCAATTGGAGTATTAATTGTCACCGTTTCTCATGGGGCATTTCCTTGGATTGCCGTTTCCTTAGCCTTAACCTTTGGTCTTTATGGGTTAGCTAAAAAACTAATAAATGTCGATTCTGCGGTTGGCTTAACATTGGAAACGTTAGTAGTTGCGCCGATCGCTGCCATCTATATGATTTTCTTATTTTTTACAGGTTCGAATTCTTTTTTATCAGTAAATACGGGAACGGATTTGCTATTAATCGGAGCAGGTGTCGTAACGGCAGTACCGCTGTTGTATTTTGCAAAGGGGGCGCAAAAGATTCCCCTCTCCTTACTCGGATTTTTGCAGTATATTGCCCCGACATTGACGTTAATGTTAGGCGTTTTTGTCTATCAGGAGCATTTTTCAAAAATCCAACTCCTATCCTTTATATTTATCTGGTTAGGACTAACGATTTATTCCCTTTCCAAAACGAAACTGTTGGCACCAAAAGGCATAAAAATTCAAAAGGGAAAAAAAGTAACTCTATAAGAAAAAAACCTTATCCAATCGCGGATAAGGTTTTTTTAGTCTCTATTAACTTTGCTGCTGATTTTCGTTCTAGGTGTTTTTTAGAGGAATGTTCTCTTTACTTTATTCCAGAAGGAGTTGTCTTTTAATTTTAACGTTTTTATTTTTTTATCGCTTATGGTAACTAGTATTTTATCGACATGGCGGATACTTAAGGCCTCATTGTCCATGCCCATGGTCGGATGGTCATTACCTTCTGATCTTACCTTGAGCGTGAGTGTTCGCTCACTCCCGACAATAAAGGAAGCGCCAAGTGTACGGTACCGATTTGTATTTACCGAGGCGACCTCACTTACCTGCATGCAGGAGAGGAGTGGGTCCACAATAGAACCATTTACCGATTTATTATAAGCAGTACTGCCTGTTGGAGTAGCAACAATAAGCCCATCCCCGCGGAAGGTTTCTAGATGAAGTTGGTCAATAAATACATCAATGACGAGTGTTTTAATAATGGCAGAGCGAATACTGAATTCATTTAAGCATGAAAATGTTCCTTTCCCATCAACATTCACTTCGATAGTAGGGTAGCGACGAACTTTAATATGTTCATTGGTGGTCATGGCTTCGATCATTTTAGAGGTATCGTCGATACGGAAGTCGCAATACATACTTAAACTATTTTTTGTGGAAATCCCCATATAAAGGCAATCATCACGAAACCCGGTTTTTCGGACAGCTTGGAGAAAGGTTCCATCGTCTCCCACACTGGCAATGATGTTAGCCTTCCGATAATCATCAATAACGGAGAACCCGTAACGATCGGCCAATTCTAGGAGGGGTGCAGTAATCGAAAGCATATCAGCATCACGTTTGTGATAAAAATAAATATTACGTCTCATTTCCATATAAATCCCCCTAAAAGATGATGAAAATTTGGTATATGTAATGCTCTAGAAAAATAAATCTTTGCGGAAATTACGTTATTCTGAATTTAGTTTAGCATTTTTATTGCAAAATATAAAACAAGGAAGAAATTTATGTCGAATGAAAGAATGAATATGACGTGTCAGCTTTAAGTTGAAAGGTTTATTTTTTCTATAAAAGCGAATAATAATGTGCTGAAAGGTTGTGAACAAATTGTTTTGGCTGATTCTCTCCTTGGTGCTCATAGTGTTCTTATTCATAGTTATTATTTTTACTAAATTAACGATTCTCCTAAATTATTATCATCATAATGATAATGACGATTTAAAAGTAGAGTTTAGGATATGGTTTGGATTAATCAAATACAAGATAACTGTTCCATTAATTAAAATTGATGATAATTCTCCTAGTATGGTGGTCCAAAGTCATGCTCATTTTGGGGAGAAACAAGAGGACAACCAAGAACCTACTGTTAGTCAGATTACCCACAATGATTTACTAACTAAATTACAAAATGGCAGAGAAGTCCTGCAAAAGGTAGTTCATATGCATGTGATAGTTAGAAAGTTTTTTCAAAAGATCTCTGTAAAAAAATTGGAGTGGCATTCATTAATGGGGGTTGGCGATGCAGCACATACCGGAATGTTGGCAGGGGCTTTATGGGCCGTGAAGGGTGGTATTGTTGGATGGCTCAGTCATTATTTTCGTCTGAAAGAGATGCCGCATCTAAGCGTTACTCCCCATTTTCAAGCAACTGTAATTCAGACAAGGATCACATGTATGTTTCAATTTCGAATCGGGCATGCTATTCTCGCAGGATTAAAACTGATTAAATTCTGGAAGGGCGGGAAACCACGCCCAAAAAGCAAAGCAGAATTTCCAGGTGATAAAACTAAATCCGTTTGAAAGAGGAGGAAATAACCATGTCTGATCACCCTATTCAAGGTTTGATGACGACTGCAATGGAAAGCTTGAAAGAAATGATTGATGTTAATACCATCATTGGTGATCCGGTTGAAACCCCTGACGGGAGTGTCATTTTAACTGTATCAAAGGTGGGCTTTGGATTTGCTGCAGGTGGTAGCGAGTTTAAAATGGATAGCTCTCAATCACAAGGGCAAAGTCAAGGTCAAGGTCAGAGCCAGGGAAAAGCACAGCTTCCATTTGGTGGAGGGAGCGGTGGTGGCGTCTCCATTACCCCGATTGCATTTTTAATCGTTAACTCGCATGGGGTCAAAATGTTGCATTTAGATGAAAGTACACATCTATACGAGAAGATTTTGGAGCTTGCGCCACAGGCGGTTGATAAAATACAGCAAATGTTTTCAAAGAAAGACGATAGTAAACAGCAACAAGGCCAAGATTCACAGCACCAATCAAAAGTTGATCTCGAATTATAACGGCAAAGGTTAATCTTCCCCTACTATGGAAGGTTAACTTTTTTTTAGAGATAATGTATACATTTGACTTTGAGAATTGTCCTGCTCAAGTGTCTTACGCTTCTTTTGATTCAAATAATTGCAAAAAATGTTGTGAAAAGATATAGTTACACTGTACATATTTAAGGTAAATCCTGCATTTTTGCTGATTTACGTTAAGAAGACAAAGGAGGATGTTAGAATGGCAAATGTTACTTTTAAAGGAAATGCAGTAACTTTACTAGGAAATGAAGTAAAAGTGGGAGAAAAGGCCCCAAATTTCACCGTTCTTGCAAATGATTTATCAGCGGTAACGTTAAACGATACGAAGGGGCAAGTTCGTTTAATTACTTCTGTTCCATCCCTAGATACAGGCGTATGTGATGCAGAAACTCGCCGTTTCAACGAAGAAGCGAACAGCTTAGGGAACGTCAAAATTTTAACTGTAAGTGTTGACTTGCCATTTGCGCAAAAGCGTTGGTGTGCTGCGAGTGGAATTGAAAATGTTCAAACATTATCGGATCACCGCGATCTTTCATTTGGAGAAGCATTTGGGGTTGCGATCCAGGAATTAAGACTATTAGCTCGTGCCGTATTTGTAGTCGATTCAAGTGACACTGTTGTTTACGTAGAATATGTAAGTGAAGCAACTAACCACCCTAACTATGAAGCAGCACTAGAAGCAGCTAGAAACGCAAAATAATATAAAATAAGTAAGAAATAGAGGGCCTCTGCTGTTTAGCGGGGCCTTTATACTTGTTTAAAAAATACATACTCGTATAAAATGAATAAGGAAATTTATAAATGGAGGGGAACAATGAAAATTTCTCCAGTTGAACAGCTATTTACATTATTTAATGAAACAGCACTTATGTTACAAGAGGAATTAGCTTGTAGTTATTTAGAGGCACTTGCTGAAACAGGTGAAAATTTATTTCAGGGAGCAATCCTTCAGAAAGAGTTAAGTGAGTTAACAGTCAAAAGGTTGAAGAAGCAATATGAAGAAATTCATTTAGACAACTTTTCGAATGAAGACATCCGTAAATCCTTCCAACTTGTGATATTAAAAGGCATGAAGGATAATGTTCAGCCTAATCACCAAATGACTCCGGACTCTGTGGGGATGCTCTTTGGCTATTTAGTTGAAAAATTTATGACCCAACCTTCCTTCCGTCTTCTCGATCCTGCGGTTGGAACAGGAAATTTATTAACCACTGTATTAAATCATTCACAGAAAAAAGTGACATCTGTTGGAGTAGAGATTGATGATATCCTCATTAAGCTTGCTTATGTCAATGCAAATTTACAAGGACATCCGATACAGTTTTTTAATCAAGATAGTTTAGAGTCATTATTTATTGAGCCAGTTGACACGGTTATTGCTGATTTACCTATCGGGTACTATCCAAATGATACTAGAGCAGCGGATTATCAATTAGTGGCTGCAGAAGGCCATTCCTATTCCCATCACTTGTTTATCGAGCAAAGTGTTCGACACACACTACCTGGCGGGTATTTATTCTTCCTTGTTCCTAACGGTCTCTTTGAAAGCGAGCAAGCACCACAATTACATGAATTTATCAAGGAGCATCTGTTTATTCAAGGTCTTCTGCAATTACCAACAAGCATGTTTAAAAGTAAGAATTCAGGCAAGAGTATTTTGATCTTACAAAAAAAAGGTGAGGGTGTTCAGCCACCTAAACAGGCTTTACTAGTGAATTTACCGAGCCTATCCAATGCCGTGGAAATGGATAAAATTCTCACGAAGATGGAAAATTGGTTTCAAGAAAATAAAGGATAAAACTGGATTATTACCGGTTTTATCCTTTATTTTTTATTGAAATAAATGTGTGAAATATGTGAATATATGAACATTTTCCTTGTAATCGCTACCATGTTAAATATTCCTTGAATTGTGTTTTGTTCAATGATTAAATGAAAAATTGAGGGAAATAAACGAGGTCGATTTGCACAACATAAGGTGTACTAAACAAAATGCATAAACAATCGATGTTGTTATATAAAAGGAGCGGTAGCAAAATGGCAAAAATTATTGCAATTAATGCAGGAAGTTCATCCTTGAAGTTTCAATTATTTGAAATGCCGAGTGAAGATGTTATCACAAAAGGACTGATTGAAAGAATAGGCCTAAAGGATTCCATTTTCAATATTTCAGTTAATGGGGAAAAAGTTCAAGAAATCACCGATATTCCAGATCATGAAGTCGCTGTAAAAATGCTTTTAGATAAATTAACTACTTTGGGAATCATTAAATCATTAGATGAGATTGAGGGAATCGGTCATCGTGTCGTACACGGAGGAGAAGCCTTTAATGATTCAGTCTTAATTACTGAAGAGGTTTTAAATAAAATAGATGAATTATCTGAATTAGCTCCGTTGCATAACCCAGCCAATCTTACAGGTATTAAGGCGTTTATGGGAGTGCTTCCAAATGTGCCAGCGATTGCAGTGTTTGATACTGCCTTCCACCAAACGATGCCTGAAAGTTCATTTTTATATAGTTTGCCATATGAATACTACAAAGAATATGGCATTCGGAAATATGGGTTCCATGGGACAAGCCATAAATATGTTTCACAACGTGCAGCTGAATTATTGGGGCGTCCTGTTGAACAACTGCGCTTAATCTCTTGTCATTTAGGCAATGGAGCTAGTATCGCGGCAATTGAAGGCGGAATGTCCATTGATACATCCATGGGCTTTACTCCACTTGCTGGGGTAACAATGGGTACTCGTTCAGGAAATATTGACCCTGCACTTATTCCATATATCATGGAGAAAACGGGTAAAACAGCTGATGAAGTTTTAGATGTACTTAATAAAAAGAGTGGTATGCTAGCTGTTTCTGGATTCTCAAGTGACTTAAGAGATATCGAGATTGAAGCTAATAAGGGAAATGACCGTGCACGTCTTGCGTTGGATGTATTTGCGAACCGTATTCATAAATATATTGGTTCATACGCATCCCGTATGAACGGTGTGGATGCCATTATTTTCACTGCGGGTATTGGTGAAAATAGTGATACGATTAGAGAAAATGTCTTAAAAGGCCTTGAATTTATGGGAGTGTATTGGGATCCTGCTCTTAATAAGGTTAAAGGTGAAGAAGCATTTATCAATTATCCGCACTCACCAGTGAAAGTCTTAATCATCCCTACAAACGAAGAAGTTATGATTGCCCGCGACGTTGTTCGTTTAGCAGGTAAATAGTAAGACAAAAATTAAATTCATTCAAAGGCAAAAGCTAACCTAATGGCTTTTGCCTTTTTATCGGCCGATAGGAAAGTATAGCTTTCCTATCAGGCATAAGTGCAACTACGCCTCTGTCTTCGCCCTTTGGGCTCGCCAGTCGGCGAGTTTTCTTTATAATATAAGAATTTATAAGTTTTGATC
>NZ_CCAS010000009.1 GCF_000612625.1 Neobacillus jeddahensis | reverse complement strand
AAAACACAACACATTTCCCGCCACTGGCCCCTTTATTCACACACCAAAACGGCAATTTGTCCACCTCAGGTGGACAAATTGCCAAAATGTCTTTCTATGGTGCCTGACACTCTTTTACTATTTTTTCCAAATAAGCAAAAATTTCTTGTCGGGTGTCTTCTCTTTTGAGGGCGAGGTCGATGGTGGCTTTGATGTAGCCGATTTTGTCGCCGATGTCGTAGCGATGGCCTTCAAAGTTGTAGGCGAGGACGGCTTGTTGTTTATTTAGTTCGTTTATAGCGTCAGTGAGCTGTAATTCATTTCCTCGTCCTAGTGGAAGATTCTCTAGGATTGAAAATATTTCGGGCTTTAAGACATAACGTCCCATGACAGCAAATCGTGATGGTGCATCCTCACGATTTGGCTTTTCTACTAACGAATCGATGGTTAGGAGATTCGTATCAATCATCGCCGCTTTTGGTTTAATGATTCCATATTTACTAACCTCTTGTTCAGGAACAGGCTGTATCGCTACGATCGAACTATGATAATATTCAAAGACATTGATGAGTTGCTTCAAACACGGAACTTCTGAACTAACCATATCATCACCTAGCATAATAGCAAACGGCTCATCTCCAACAATATTCTTCGCACATAAGATGGCATCGCCAAGACCATTCGGTTCCTTTTGACGAACATAATAGATTTTAGCTAAACAGGATATATGCTGAACCTCCGCTAAAACAGCTAGATTGTTCTTTCGAAAGAGTGTATCCTCAAGCTCGTAGGATTTATCAAAATGATCCTCAATCGACCGTTTTCCTCTGCCCGTAATAATAATGATCTCCTCTATCCCAGATGCAACTGCTTCTTCTACTATATACTGTATAGTTGGTTTATCCACGATCGGCAGCATTTCCTTCGGTAAAGCTTTGGTTGCTGGTAAAAACCGAGTGCCGAGGCCTGCTGCTGGAATAATAGCCTTCCGAACTTTCATTTGCTCTCCTCCCTTCATTAGAGATTCTACAATTTCTAATTTCAAATCAAACCTTTTAATTATGCAATGGTTGATAAACCTTTTTAATAAATTTTTCGATCAATTCAGGGAGGATTTTTCTCCGTCGTGCGATCAATGTACTAACGATTGCCTTCTTCATCTCTTTTCCTACCATCCAGTCATCCGGAATCATTGTGACGATCTCTTCAATAAAAAAGATAGGCATCGTCTGAATGAGTTCAAGATACTCCCAAAAGCTTTGTTCACTCTCAATCGATTGAGCCATCAATTGGTGTGTTGCACTCTTTAATACCTCAACTGGTAACACCTCTAAATCCGATTCATCCCAATTATAGCCACTCAGAATTTCTGCTTGATCTATCATCCAAAGGCGAAATCCATCGGGTTCTTCTGTTTGAAGGAGGATATTTTTGCGGGTTCGGTCACAATTACACACCCAATAGTCTAGTAAAATAATCCCAGCCAATGATTGTGAATTGGTAATCTGAAAGCTTTCCTGTACTTCGTGGCCATTAAAGCAATCTGGAATGTATAATGAGGCAAATTGATACTCCGTTTGCTGCACTTCAGTATGCTCTGGCATTTGAGCTACAAATTCCGGGGGAATCTTGACTAACTTAGAATATGGGACAGGCAACCCTAAATACCGAGCCAAGCAATAGCCAATCCATTCATTTGGTAAGGTTTTTTCAAAGCCGGTCTGAAAGAATTTCACTACATAATCCAATCCATCTGAAAATCGGATTAAGTGCGCATTTGATTTCCCTTCTAATGTTTTGATATAGGCTACTGGGGTTATCATCGTGAATCGCCTTCATCCTCTGCAGTTTGCACATTAAGGGCAACCTTTTTTAATAATTGGATATACTCTTCTGCCACTTTCTGAATCGCAAAATGCCGTTTCACATGATCGATGGCATGTAGCGAAATTTGGCGATGTTTTTCAGGATGATCTAAGACTTCATATATTTGCGTGACCGCATCCTCCACATTTTGCCCTCTAAAAAGCTGACCAGTCACCCCATCAACGACCAATTCCGTGATCGGCATCATGTTCGAAGCAACAACCGGAACGCCACAAATCATCGATTCAATAAAGGTATTTCCGAATGACTCGGATTTGGTTGTTGCGAGCGTGCACCCACCCGATTGACGGATTTTCGCATACACATGGGGCATTTGCTGATAGGGAATGATCGGAAACCATTTGATGATATCCGTTAGCTCCTCTTTATGCCATGCTTCTCGAAATTCATCGCGCTGCACACTCTGCGCACCACCAATGATCCAAATTTCGATATCATTTCGTTCAGTCTTTATCCTTTTGGCCACCTCGATCAGCATAGGCCAATTCTTTCGTTTGTCCAATCTGCCAATCCACCCAATAATCTTTTTTCCATTCGACAGCATCGGGACACTAGTAAAATCAATTTCTTCCAAAGGTAGTTCTCGAAAAAAACTTGTATCTACCCCATTGTAGACGACGTGAATGGGAATCTCATTTGTAAGAATTGACACAATCCGTTTTTGATAATTTGATGGGACGATGATTAGTTCAGGTTCAATTCGCTTAAAGGAATTTAAATGGGGCATAAGCTTGATTAGCTCTGGGGTTCTCGCTTCAATGATGACAGGGCCTTGATATTTTGCCTTTCGAATCCATTTATAAGCTGCACCCGTATCCACCACAATAATGGCATCATACGCGTTATGTTTAATAATTTTTATAATTTCTGACTCATCCTTCGTTAAATAAACAGGCGCAATATCCTGCATGATATGGAGTCCGCCATGATCGGTTGTATACAAAAATTCTGTATCAATCCCATGCTGCTTAAAATAAATCGAGCGGTTCCGCCACCCCGCATTCACTCCGCCTACGGTGAGGAGACGCCAGATTACGAGTACTTTCATTCAGCTTTCTCCTTTTTATATATTCGGGTCCTCCTCATTTTCTCAGTTCCAATGGCAGCTACTTTCTTGAATATCAACTGACATGTTAACTATGATGACGTTTCTTTTCCTTATGTTTCTTTTTATTTCCCTTTGCCTCTTTATGAACTTTTTCTCCACCATATTTTTTCTTTATAGGGTGCTTATCAAAGTCATGGTGTTTTTCACCTGCAAATCGGCGCCCTTCAATCAGGAATCGATCGAGATGGCGGTACTGTCCGTGCTCTAGAGACTTCCAGTACTCATCAATTCTTGTCATAACGGCATCCGGATCTGCACCGCGGGCTAACATGGTTTTAATCCATTCTTCCTTAAACACCTTATGAACCAAACCTGTTAACTGAAGGACATATTGTTCTTCGTCCTCTGTTGTTGCTAATTGCTGACTCATTTTTTTTAGTTTTACTTTATCCTCTTTTTGCGGAAGTAAGACTTGATAAATTTGTCGGGAGAGTTCTTCCATTCGAATGTAGTGCATCCATTCCCCGTATAATTCAGGGGCCATTTCTTGAACATGCGTTAAAAAGACATCCTTATTTTCTTCACCTAAAGAGGTTAATAGTTTTCGGGGATATGGATAAACGCGGTCACGCCACACTGTCCTGGCTACATCAATGACCTTTAACGTACCATCCGGTTGAATGAAAATCTGTCTTTTATGGTGATCAATCCGTTCAAAACCGATTGTTTTAAAAATCACAAGCATTTCAATTAATTTGGCTGAAAGCTCTGGGGTCAGGGGTTGAGATTGGAGGTATTCTCTTAAATCTACCCCATGGATAATATCCATTGCGATATAGAGCGGTCCCTTCGCATGAATGTTCGGAAAAAGACCGCTCCCCTGTCCCAAACTTAAAGCATAGTGTTCACGTTCACAATCTTCTTCATTCCCAAAAACTTTCACACAAATATCTTCAGTCACTTGAAAAACTGCCCCTTGCCGCCCCTTGCCTAACATTTGTAGTGGAGAATTGTTGATGACTTCAACGTCCGCATTGACCATATTTTGTACTTGAATATCTTGTAACCAAAGTTCTAATTGATTCGTATCCACACTTTTCCTCCTGTCTTAGAATCTAACGGTATGGTAGGAATAACATTTTTGATTACCCACTACCATTTATTCTGCTTGTCTATTCAGGGAGTCTTTGATGATGATCATAACGTTGACCCTACCTTAATTGATTACTATAGTTAATTCATGGAGAGGAGAAGATGTAAAGGCAATCGTCCCATAAAACAAAATAATGGACAACACTTGATAAACTATTAAATTGCAAATTCATAACCCTACCTGTTAGTTCTGGGTGCCTGACCCCCTCCGTAACATTACCCCTGTAAGAAGCGTTAAAAATACATGTGTGCCCAGTTTCACTGTGGGTTGGACGTGTGTGTCTTTTTGGGGATCAAGGCAGACGATGTCCATTGCTTTGACTTTTGGGTGCATCGCAGCGACTTGCACGCTCTCTAAAAGTTCAGAAGTTGTCATGCCTCCAGGAGTTGAGGCTGGAACCCCTGGGGCAAAGGCAATATCGAGGACATCCATATCAACCGTCACATAGATAGTATCGACCTTTTCCGCCAATGCTTGTAAAGAGTGACGAACGGTTTCTGCGATGCCCTGTTTTCTGGCCCGGCCAAGTGTAATATAATTGACTCCCTGCTCATCGGCATAATCTTTAAGATCCTTTGTATTGAAAAAACCATGCAAGCCGATGTTGTACATGTCAGAACCGTTGACAACACCACTTTCAATTAGGTTCCGCATCGGCGTCCCATTTGAGGGTCCATTATCCGTCAAATCCCGTAAATCAAAATGGGTATCAAATTGGAGAATCCCGATCCGCTCCTCTGGTTTCGCACGATGCATTCCCTTAACCATCATCGCTGTGATCGAATGGTCGCCACCCACGGCACACACGATCGAACGAGTAAATTCCTTATGGATTAACTCGGATGCTTCGACGATATTATCATGGCAGCGCTGGATATCCGTCACATGCATGGGAACATCACCAGCATCGACTGCTTTCAGTACTGACAAATCCACATCTTCATCCAAATTATAGGTCGTAAACCCCTTCCAAGCCCGTCGAAAGGTATCAGGAAATTCAGAAGCACCTGAAGCACTAATGGATGAACGAGAAAGCGGGATGCCGATCACGACAACATCGGCATCTTTATCCAATTCAGGCTCTGAAGCTGTGAATATAGGTTGAATCCATTCATGCATCTTGGTAACAGCTGTCGAATCATCTGGTCTGACCCATGTAAAACTCGGTGGAATCACTTTAGGATAAAGAAAGCTCTTCAACAATTTGACCTCCCCTTACAACCACCTGACCATTTTTAACCACCGTATCGGTATGATTCACCCCGTATGCATACTGGAGCTTCATATAATTTTCACTATTAAAAATGGTGACATCCCCTTTTTTACCTACTTCTAAACTACCAATCTCATGGCCACGATGAATGGCATGGGCAGCATTGATGGTGGCTGCCGTCAGTACCTCTGCAGGTGTCATCCCCATTTTTAAACAGCCTAAATTCATGATAAACGGAAGCGAAACTGTTGGTGACGAGCCTGGATTACAGTCAGTCGATAGCGCTACGGGGACACCAAGGTCAATCATCTTCCGCCCATTCGCAGACTCTGCCATTAAGAAGTAGGCAGTGCCCGGTAACAATACGCCAACGACTCCCTTCTCAGCCATTGCCTTCATCCCTTTTTCAGACGCTCGTAATAAATGATCGGCCGAAATGGCCCCGACCTCAGCAGCCAGCTCGGCGCCCTCATACGGCTCAATCTCATCTGCATGGATTTTCGGTTTTAAGCCATAGCGCTTCCCAGCTTCAAGAATCAACCTGGATTGCTCTGGAGTAAAGACCCCCTGTTCACAAAACACATCATTAAATTCGGCTAGCCCGCGCTCAGCCACCTCTGGAATCATTTCTTCCATTACCTTGCGAACAAAAGCATCGGGTGCGTCTTTATATTCCTTTGGAACCGCATGGGCACCCATAAAGGTGGAGACGACATCGACGACATGTCTTTCATTTAACTGTTTAGCTACTTCAAGCTGTTTCAACTCGGTTTCCCATTCCATCCCGTAACCACTTTTTGCTTCAACCGTCGTCACACCATGGCGTAAAAATTGATTTAAGCGATCCACACTTTCTTGAAAAAGCTCTTCGTGTGTTGCCGCTTGAGTGCGCCTTGTTGTTGCATGAATACCTCCGCCCGCATTCATGATTTCCATATAAGAAGACCCTTGAAGCCGCATATTAAGTTCATTTTCCCGACTGCCAGCAAACACTAAATGTGTATGCGGGTCGACGAGTCCAGGCGTTACTAGCTTGCCCGTTGCATCGACGACTACCGCCTCAGCCAACCGCGTCGAATATTTTTCAAAAAGGTCTGTATCCTTCCCAACAGCCTGAATGACACCGTCCTCAATCCAGATACTTCCGTCTTCTATGATTCCAAGCTCAGACATCGCTTCTTTTACAAGAGGAGCATGGGAACTCCCCTTTAACGTCACAAGCTGCGAAGCATTTCTGATAAAAATGGCTTTATTCATCCGCATATCATCCTTCACTTGATTAGTCTTGAGGTAGCATTGGCATTTTGATGCCCTTTTCTTTAGCGGTCTTTATGGCAATCTCATAGCCGGCGTCAGCATGACGGACGACACCCATTCCTGGGTCTGTTGTTAATACCCGTTCCAGTCGTACTTCCGCCTCCTTCGTCCCATCCGCGACAATCACCATACCTGAATGCTGGGAATAGCCCATGCCAACGCCTCCACCGTGGTGCAGAGATACCCAACTTGCACCGCCAACAGCATTAATCATTGCATTTAAGATAGGCCAGTCGGAAACCGCGTCACTTCCATCTCGCATCGCTTCCGTTTCCCGATTTGGTGAGGCGACAGAGCCGGCATCTAAATGGTCACGGCCAATGACAATTGGCGCAGACACTTCACCGGACGCTACCATATCATTAATGAGCTTTCCAAACCGTGCCCGATCACCATATCCGAGCCAGCAAATCCGCGCTGGTAGTCCTTGGAAACTAATTTTCTCCTGTGCCATCTTCACCCATTTACACAAATGTTCATCTTCTTCAAACTCACGTAATAATACTTTATCAATTTTTCGGATATCTTCAGGATCCCCTGACAAAGCGGCCCACCGGAATGGACCTTTTCCTTCACAAAATAATGGACGAATATAGGCTGGGACAAAACCTGGAAAACTAAAGGCATTTTCAACCCCTACATCCTTTGCGACCTGGCGGATATTATTGCCATAATCGAACGTAACGGCACCTTTCTCCTGCATGGTTAACATCGCTTTCACATGCGTTGCCATGCTTTGTTTAGCAAGGGCCACATATGTTGTCGGATTATCCTTGCGTAATACCGCTACTTTTTCTAAGGTAAACCCAACAGGGACATAACCGTTTAATGGATCATGTGCCGAGGTTTGATCGGTTAACACGTCCGGGTTGAATCCTTTTTCGATCATCAACGGCAACACTTCCGCCGCATTTCCTAGTAACCCAATCGATAACGGCTTTCCAGCAAGTTTTGCTTCCTGGGCGAGGTTTAAGGCCGTATTGAGATCATCTGTTTTCATATCCAAGTAACCGGTTTCAATCCGACGGTCTATTCTCGTTTCATCAACATCAATCGCTAGACAAACCCCTTCATTCATCGTCACTGCCAATGGCTGGGCCCCACCCATGCCGCCAAGTCCAGCTGTTAGCGTAATCGTATGTTTTAAGCTACCACCGTATGCTTGACGAGCCAGTTCTGCGAAGGTCTCATAAGTACCTTGCACAATTCCCTGACTGCCGATATAGATCCAGCTTCCAGCTGTCATTTGTCCATACATCATCAAGCCCTTTTTATCCAGCTCATGGAAATGCTCCCAATTAGCCCAGGCTGGGACGAGGTTAGAGTTTGCCAGGAGGACACGTGGAGCATCTTTATGTGATTTCCAAACAGCGACCGGTTTTCCCGATTGAATTAACAAGGTTTCGTCATTCTCTAATTCAAGCAAGGATTTAACAATTGCATCATACGATTCCCAGTTCCGTGCTGCCTTCCCAATTCCACCGTATACAACTAGATCCTCTGGTCTTTCGGCCACTTCCCGATCAAGATTGTTCATTAACATCCGTAATGCCGCCTCTTGAATCCAACCCTTTGCATGCAGGTCCGTTCCTTTGTAGTTCTTAATGACACGCTTTTTATCTGTATTGGTCTCCATTGAATCCACTCCCTTTTCATTCATCATCTATGTTTATTATAAAAATAAAACATTCAGAAAAATACGATTCTTAAAACCGATAAAGGATAAAATCAATGGATAAAAACATTATTTTTTTATACAAGCTAGCGCATAATGCTATTTTTTTTATAAAAGGGTAATTTTTATAGGTGATAGCTCTGACCTCCAACGAACCATTCAATGCTGATGCTTTTGCGTGCGGAATTCTCTTGGTGACAGATGATTTGCCTCCTTAAATAGTTTGCTAAAATAATTTGCATTTTGATAGCCAACTAACAGGGCAATTTCTTTAATCGGCTTATTCGTTTCCGTTAATAAACGCTTGGCTTCCTTCATTCTGATCCTTTGCAGTACCTCAGTAAAACTAGCACCTGTCTTGGTTATAAGCAAATGGCTGAAATAAGCAGGATTCCGCTCCACGAATTGGGCCACATCCTCGAGGCGAAGGCGCTGATTCGAAAAATTAGCCTCCAAATACGTGATGCTTCGTTCGATTACATCTTGTTTCCTATTTTGTCGGCATCTCTCCACTCCTAAAAAGATGTTTTGATTAAACAGGATGAGATTCTGGACCGTTCTGTAAAGAACCGTGTCATATAAAATTGAATCAAAAATAGTTCGATAAGCAAGTTCGTAGCTCGGTTCCTCATTCAATTGATACGTCTTCATAAAGCGTCGGATTTGTGCCAAAATACTTGTTAACCTAATTCTGACTAAACCAGGATCCGGGTAGGGGTGCCGTAATTGGAGAAATTCAGCATAAAGCCACTTTTTTATATTTTCCATTTCAAGATTTGTCAGCATATCCACCCACTGCTTTTGCTCTGGTGGAGTTAAAAAAGGGTCAATATGCGCCCATTCTGGAGAAGCATCAAACTCAAACACTTGTCGGTAACCTTGATAGTATGTGAATTCCATCATTTTTCGAGTTTGTAAATATTGTTGATTAAGAGTGAGACCTATTGTCTTTCCTTTATAGACCACAATCGCGAGCGGCTCAGAAGATTCTTCCTCCCACATCCTCATTGCCTTTTGGCATTGCTCCTTGATGTTACGGCACGTTTCATGAAATAGAAGCACAACCATATCACTGAGGACAAAAACCCTCTGTTGGTCTGTAAAAGGGTAATCAGTCAAAAACGTATGTAGTTCCACAATTTTCACATCCATTTCGGTTTGAAACACAGCAATAATGTGTTGTTCAGCTGTAGTTGCCTTCGCAAGAAATAAGTTCTCGTACGAAAGGTCTTTATATGAATGGTGGTGATGATGACTAATTACCTGAACTTTAGTCGTTAGTCTTCGGGACGCTTTTTGATAGGCTGACTTAACCTTTGTTGATGAAAATGGTTTGATGAGCAGATCCAAGGCCTGCATATCAATCGTTGCTCGCGCCTTTTCAAACGTTGCTTCTGCACTTGTTAAAAGAAGAACCGGATTATAGATCAACAACAGATCACGAAACACCGTCCACTCTTCCTTACTAAGCATGTCGAGCTCTAACAGAACGATGTCAGGCGTTTCTTTTTCAAACATACCGATTAATTCCTGATAGTTGGCTGCCAACAAAATGGTTGATACTGGTATAGATGAAGTCTTTAATAACCATTTCAACCCCTCACGCTCATTCAAATCCCGATCCGCAATCAGCCACTTTCCCTCCATATACCGATCACTCCTTCCCCTTCAATTATACATAATAACAACTATTTCAACGATACGAATGATTTTCAATAACTGGGTTAACATAATAAGAAAAATATTTTCCCTGAAGAATTCTCGAAGTCTTTCTTTTTTTTAAATAAACCGAAAAGGTTGTGAATCGTTTGCAGAAAATGGTTATGTTTATGATCGCTCTCCTTACTATTTCCACCCTTAGTCCACCAATTGCAAATGCTCAACTTAATCAAGTGCCCATTCGCGGGATTTATGTAAAGGCCTCGAGCACAAAGGGTGCACCATTTCAAAGATTGCTCGATCTCGTCAAACAAACCGATTTGAACGCGATGGTCATTGATATTAAGGATGACCATGGTAATCTCACTTTTACTCCAGCAAAAAATTCACCATATCTTGCAGCAAGTCGACCTTATATTTCAGACGCCAACAGCCTAATGAACACGCTAGCGGAAAATAACATTTACCCAATTGCCAGAATTGTTGTGTTTAAAGATAATGTCTTATCAAGTACCCATCCAAACTGGTCATTTACAACCAATCGCGGCATTTGGCGGAATTCCCGGGGTGACGCCTTCACGAATCCATATCAAAAGGAAGTTTGGGATTATACGATTGGGATGGCGCTGGAAGCGGTTAAGATTGGTTTTAAGGAAATCCAATTTGACTATGTCCGGTTTCCTGAAAAATTTGAAACCTTCGAGGGTGCACTCCAGTACACAGGGAAAAAAGATGGCAAAGATCGTGTTGATACCGTCACAGCCTTCGTTAAATATGCGAGTGAAAAATTACGGCCCTATGGGGTAAAAGTATCGGTGGACACATTTGGAAACACTACGATTATTCCAGAAGCACCAGGGATTGGACAAAATTTCTCAAAAATTGCACAGCATATTGATGTGATCTCGGCGATGATCTATCCCAGTCATTGGAATGGAAATTTCGGCATCGCCAAACCTGATTTAGAACCATACCGCCTTGTGGGCGAATATGCCAAAGTAGAAAAGAATCGGTTGAACCAACTCCCTAAACCGCCAACATCTAGACCATGGCTTCAGGATTTCACTGCGTCCTGGCTTGGCAAGGGGAATTACAAGATTTATGGGAAGAAGGAAATTGAGGATCAAATTCGCGCCCTCCACGAACAAGGAGTTCAGGAATATTTACTTTGGAATGCGGCCAATGTCTATACACCGAACGTCGATTACACTCCTTTCTAACTGAAAAAAGGACAAATCCTTGTTAGTAGCGGGATTTGTCCTTTTTTTCATCCAATGCTTAAGTTTTTAATTGCGGTCTGGAAAATAAGATGCCTAGGGCCAAACCAAAACCGATGGCGAACAGGTATGTCACCCCGGTGGACAGTGCTAGAAAGTTGATCATGCCCCCATAGTACTCACTTACCATCTTAACCAGTAATGGTTGCATCAATGGTTTATAAATAAGTAAAAATGGAACGAGAATTAATGGAAGGGCTAACCAGTATCGTCCAATGATTTTTTTTATTAATAGAAAATAGATCATCCCCAATACAAGGGCAAATGCATAAACAAATAAATTTATGTATTGTAGTGCTCGATCAGGTTGATCTAAAAATGCCAAAGCAAGTAAGAATAGCAGCCAAAATACGGCCAATCCTATCGAAAGAAGCTGTGTCTTCATCAAAACCTTCATCTCTCTATTCACCTCAAGCCAATTGTTAACCTACCTACTTTACCATAAAATGATCAAAATCGACTATGGGTAAACAGAAATAACCACCATAAAGTTCTCATCATCTCCATTAAAAATCACATTCCCGTTATCGAAAAAAGGACAAGGTGGAGACGTTTTAACGCCCCTTCCTTGTCCTTTTTTTATAGTTGGATAATTTTTATCCGACGTTTAAACCGAAGTCTGTTGCGATGCGAGCTAGTCCACCTTGGTAGCCTGAACCAACAGCTGAGAATTTCCACTCACCATTGTGGCGGTAGAGTTCACCAACAATAATAGCTGTTTCGATAGAAAAATCTTCCCCTAAGTCATAGCGAATAATCTCTTGGTTCGTCTCTTCGTTCACAATTCGGCAGAAGGCATTTGACACTTGTCCAAAGTTTTGAGCGCGTGCTTCTGCATCATGAATGGTAATAACAAAAGAGATTCTTTCGACCTCGGCTGGAACAGCTGTTAGATTCACTTTTACTTGCTCATCGTCGCCATCGCCTTCTCCAGTACGGTTATCACCTGTATGTACAACGGAACCATTTCCGCCTTCGAGCTGATTATAGAATACAAAATCTCGTTCAGACCCACACTTCCCATTGGCATTTAATAGAAAGATACTTGCATCTAAATCGAAATCCTGCCCGCCATCATAGCGATTCGTATCCCAGCCAAGACCTACGACAACCTTGGATAACCCTGGATTGGTTTTCGTTAAATCAACCTTTTGACCTTTAGATAATGATATTGCCATACTAACACCCTTTCAAAATTTTTTATGTCACCTTCAAAAAAGGATAGAAGGACACTCACATTGTGATTTAGTACATAATACGCTTTCAATATGAACCATCTATATCTCTAGTCTACCAATACCTTCCTTCAGTGTACAAAAATAAGCTGTTTTTTACTACCCCCTATTTACAGCAATCCCCTTCTAGTAAAATAAACCTCTCATAAATAAAAGGTTTTGAATTGTGAAAAATGGTTAAATTAAGAAAGTCAAACCACTAATGGAAGGTTATGCTATAATGAACTGTTGGCAAAACTAGAATTGCCGTTTATTTTAAGCAGGGAGCGATTTTTTTATGATAAAAATTGAAATACCAAATCCAGATATCGTGATTACGAAAAGTAAACAACTTGGTGAAAAAGTGGAAGCACCACTTAGCAGTGAATATGGTTTTACGAATTACAACAGAATCCCAAGAGACAAAGGCGGCATCATTTTATTTTTCAACGCCAATGACGATTTGCTTTTTGTAGGAAAAGCACGTAAGTTACGTCCACGAGTGAAGCGCCATTTTGAAGATACCGTATCACCGATCAAAAACTATCGTGATGAGGTATATAAGATTGCCGTCATTACGGTCGAAGAACCCATGGAAAGAGAAATTTATGAAACCTACATCATCAATACTCTGCACGCCAAATACAATATCGACAAAGTTTTCTATAAATAATATGCAAAAGAGCGGGTTTCCAAGAAACCGCTCTTTTTGTTGCTAACTAATATCTCCGTACTTTAAAATCATTTCTTTTTCAATATGACTCGCCCTTATACCGAACTGTGGCCGTAATGGACCAACTTGCTCCCCTAATAAAACCTTAATCGCCGTATAGGGGAGGTTGATTCCGGAAAGACAACTAACATGCATGCCGCCACTCATCCGAGGATTGATCTCCAATAGCTTGGGAACGCCTTTACTATATTTCACCTGGATATTAAACACATAAGGCAATTTATAGGCTTGATGAAACCGATGAGCCAGCTGGATCAGCTCAACACTCTCCACCAACTCGCGTACCCGTCCATCTCCTTTCATTCGAGGAATCGCAGTGAGTAACTGATCTTGCGAAGAAACACAGTCAATACTATACTCACGACCGTCTAAATACTCCAACACCATTAAGTCGGGGAAGGTTTCCTGCTGCCGTAATATGTCACAAGCATGGTTGTACGAAATCCGATAACCAATTCCCTGATGAAACAGTTGACTAATCGAGTCAATTTCATCCTTAATCACTCGAAAACCATTCGCCCCTTCACCAATCACTGGTTTGAAACAAACTTCATGGCCTTTATCCCTAAGCAATTTATACGCCTTTTCAAAATCAGCAATCGTGTTGACAACATAATAATCAGGAATAGAAAAAATTGGCTCCCTCATTAATAAGGTCTGATACGCGGCCGCTTTATTATCTAACTTCTCCATAAGACTAGCATCGGGACAAACAAGCACCTTGACTCCCAATGCTTCAAACTCTCCTAATCGCTTAGAAATAAGAACATTTTCTTTTCGAGGGATAAACAGATCAATCTTATGTTTATGACAAAAATCAAGGCAAAACTTTATATATTCTTCCCCAGAAATGTCGGGCTCGACAAATGCGTAATCACAATTTTGGAGATATAATGCATCTTTATTCGGATGTGTTCCATAAATCGTAAATTCCCGATGATCTTCATTATCTCGAATCATATCAATATAATGTGAAACGGTGGTAAACCAACGATTAAACCAAATCTTCATCTAAATCCTCTTTCTAGTTGTAGTTAAGACCTTTTTCATTATGGACTAACATGCTCCATTTTATAATCAAATTTCACTATGTCCACTCGAGATTTTACCTATGTATGCTGTGAAATGCCATTAAAAAACGTTTCTGCACCAACACCAGAAACGTTCTCATCCTTGATTTCTTCAAATCCTTGTCCAACTCTAACAGACAGACTATACCTAAACCATGCTTTTCAACGGATTCATTTTTGAAGCAAACTCGATAATTGCTTCAACATCTAACTTGGATTGGTCGGAGATAATTCCATCGACTTTTTTTACAATTTGTCGTTCAAAAAAATTCATTTTAGACACTAGGAATTCGCCGCCAAACAATCCCATCGCGTCCGAATTCTTTCGCAATTCCACTGGAAAGGCATTGTTAAATTGTTCTACTGCCATTTCACCTTCGCGCATACAGACGAGAAAGAGACCTAATCGTTTCTCCATTAAGTCGACATGATAAGAATGGATGAATTTTTTAATACTTCGTTGAATCTGCCCAGCATGAATCGAACCACCGATCATGACGGCATCAAAATCGTTAAGGTCAAAAGTTGTTTTATCCCTTTTTAAATCGACTGACACAACTTCCCCGTCCAGATGTTCACTTAAAATGCCAACCACTTTTTCTGTAGTCCCATGGGACGA
Source organism: Neobacillus jeddahensis (assembly GCF_000612625.1). Classification (GTDB taxonomy): domain Bacteria; phylum Bacillota; class Bacilli; order Bacillales; family Cytobacillaceae; genus Neobacillus; species Neobacillus jeddahensis. The sequence goes on along the minus strand of NZ_CCAS010000009.1, from coordinate 100,359 downwards.
GCAATACACAATTAAACTTTTCATGCTATTAACTCCTCCTTCATAAAAAAACCAGCCGAGTGACAAACGGAAAGGCTGGGCTGTCATGATCCTCCATTTCATTATAAGTTCTTTTATTACACCTGCATGTAGTAAAGTTGGCAATATTATGACAACTTTTCTATTATTTTAAAGACTTCCTAATAAATCCCCCTATCTCCCGAATGGCTCTCCTTGCTTCAGGAAGTATATCACCACTAATTTGCCAAACATGCCACATACCTTTCCAAACCTTGATCGTCACCTCCACATCCACGCTTCGAGCTCGTGCGGCGAGCGCTTCTGCATCACTTTGCAAAATTTCATGGTTTCCTACTTGAATGAACAAAGGAGGCAAGCCAGTTAAATCAGCAAATATGGGTGATATAAGTGGATGATCATATGGGTGATCTCCAGCATACATACGGACCGCTTGTTTGACAACCTTCAGGTTCAAATACGGATCTAACGTATTATTTTTTCGATAGCTTTCTCCGCTGCTTGTTAAATCGACCCATGGTGACAGACAAACTAGAGCTGCAGGAAGCGGCATATTCTGATCTCGTAACACGAGAGCCGTTGCTAGGCATAAGCCTCCTCCTGCCGAATCTCCGGCAAAAATAATCTGTGCAGGCTGATGCCCATGATCCAAAAGCCACCTATATGCACTAACAGCATCTTCTATTGCAGCAGGAAACGGATGTTCCGGAGCCAATCGATACTCCGGAAAAAGCACCTTCACCCCCGCTGCCTTCCCAATTCTGGCGGCAAGCGGTCGATGGGTATTAGCCGAGCATAAGGCATAGCCGCCGCCGTGTAAATAGAGAATGACTTGATCCTCCCTAGCACCGGCAAAAAATAGCCACTCTGCATGTAACCCGTCAATATTTTCGGATGTCACCCGACAGTTTGTTGGGAGCCTCGCGAGTTTTCTTGCTGCCGCGTCTAACATTTGCCGCTGTTCCACAATTCCTTTACTCCTTACCCCTTTTCTCACCGCCCTCCGCACCGATAACCTAATCGCCCTTTCAAAAAAATGACTCCGAAGACTTGGCATGACCCCTAACTCCCTTATCCATCATTTTGAACTGATTGAAGTTTCACTTTATCCAAATGTTGCTAATTTCATTATACTCGTAAAACCATTAATACATATCCCCAACCAATGAGGAAATCCTGATTTTCGTACCCTTTTTAAAAACATTGTAAATATTCTGTAACAATTCTTCCATTTCGGTCTTCCTATAGTACAATGATCTTAACTAGAACATTTTATGTGGAGGTTGTTGATGAACAGAAGGCCATTAGCCCAATGTTTTATTACATAAGAAGCATCTGATCACAACCATTCATAATGGAAAACTAATTAATTGGAAGGCCTATTGTAAAAGTTGTGATGGGGCTGCATATATTTATATGAAAGACAAATACGATACTTCAACTATTACTGAGGCCCGACATTCGCAGGACTTCTTGGCGTAATTTTAGGAAACACAGATGGCAGGGTCATCGAAGAAATGTTGCATTTATAACTTTTTATGGAGGGGATATTACATGCGCCGGATGTCAAAGCAAGAGAAAAGCTGGGTGTTCTATGATTGGGCAAACTCTGCCTATTCGATCCTCATTACCACTGCCATTTTTCCGTTATATTTTAAAGCGGCCGCGAACCAAGCAGGCCTCTCTGGTTCGCTGTCGACTGCTTATTGGGGCTATGCCAATTCGCTGGCAACACTACTGATATCACTTTGTGCCCCTATTTTAGGGAGCATTGCCGATTTTAAAGGCTTCAAAAAACGCTTTTTTACCTTTTTCTTTGCGCTTGGCATTATTTTCACCTTATTACTTGCTGTTGTCCCAAGCAACCAATGGCTGCTCCTGTTGATCTGTTATATGGTGACCGTCATAGGATTTGGTGGGACTAATATTTTTTACGATGCCTTCCTGGTGGATGTCACATCAGAGGAGCGCATGAATCAGATTTCTTCAAAAGGGTTTGCAATGGGCTATATTGGGAGTACGATACCGTTTATTCTTGGAATTGCTCTCATACTTTTATCACAGGAAGGCATCCTCCCTCTTTCAGTCACTGTCGCTAGTCAGGCGGCATTTGCCATTACCGCCTTATGGTGGGGCTTGTTTACCATCCCAATGTTGAAAAATGTGAAACAGGTTTATTATAAAGAACGTGTGCCAAACCCTGTAGTTAATGGGTTCAAGCAGCTATTCACAACGTTAAAAAAAATTCGGCTGTATCGCCCGCTTTTCTTATTTTTACTGGCGTATTTCTTTTACATTGATGGGGTGAATACGATTATCACCATGTCGACTGCCTACGGGTCGGATTTAGGCATTTCATCTACCAACCTTTTGATTATCTTGTTCGCGACTCAGGTGGTAGCGGCTCCGTTTGCAATTCTCTATGGCAAACTTGCTGATAAATTTAGGGGGAAAACGATGTTGTTAGTGGGGATTGTCGTTTATATCATCATTTGTACGTATGCCTATTTCTTAAAAACGACATTGGACTTCTGGATTCTTGCTATGCTCGTCGGTTCATCTCAAGGCGGAATTCAAGCATTAAGCCGCTCATTCTTTGCGAAACTTGTTCCAAAGGATAGTGCCAATGAATTTTTTGGCTTTTACAGCATTTTTTATAAATTTGCGGCTATTTTAGGCCCCTTTTTAGTTGGTTTAACGGCCCAGATAACCGGTAATACCAATAGCGGTGTTTTTAGTTTAATCATTTTATTCATCATTGGTGGTCTGCTCCTATTGCGTGTTCCCGAGGATACCAATTCTGCCAAAACAAATACATTCTCAGCTTAAAAAGGAAAAGGAAGACCTCAGCTGACAGGTCTTCCTTTTCCTTCATTCTTTTCTATTATTTTTTCATTAATTTCTGAATCGTCACCAAGACCTCATCCAAGACTTCATAATCCCCTTCTTGGATTCTTTCCACCACGCAGCTCTTCATATGGCCTTCCAATAAGATTTTGGCTACGCTGTTGAGAGCCGATTGGGTGGCTGAGATCTGATGAATGACATCATCACAATACGTATCTTTCTCAATCAATCCTTTAATGCCACGAATCTGCCCTTCAATCCGGTTAAGCCTTGTAACCAAATTATTTTTGACCTTATCTGAATGATGGCTTTTCCGCTGACCGCCTTCGACTCCACAACAGGAATTGTCCAACTGTTCTCCTTCTAGTGGCATTAAACCGCCTCCTTTTTGCCTCATTATATCATACCCCCGTATCGTAAAGCGACGTAAGTAAGCCCATCACTATCCAATAGATGATGGGCTTTGGTTTATAGCTTATTGACAATCGTTTCTAAAAATGAAAAGGGAGTTTGGTCCTTTGGAAATAATAGTTGTTCTTTTTCAGACTCTGCTTGTTTGAAAGCCGAGATATCCTTGTGAAGTTGTTCCATTTTACGATCCAGCTGTCCTGCCATGGTGGCTGCATCTTTTAGTTCCTGAATCATATGCTGAGGGACTTCCTTGTTGTATTTATAATAAATTTTGTGTTCTAGACTCGCCCAAAAATCCATAGCAATTGTCCGAATTTGAACTTCTACAAACGTTAATTCCTCACGGTCAGACATAAAGATGGGAATTTCTAAAATGAGGTGTAGACTTTGATAACCGTTTGGTTTGGGATTCTTAATATAATCCTTATAATCGACCACCCGAACGTCTTTTTGATTGGCAATCATCTTACTCAATTCATATATATCCGAAATAAACGAACAGGTAATTCTGATTCCAGCAATATCCCTTATATTATCTTTGATGGCTGCTAAAGAAAAATCATAACCTTTTCGATACACTTTCTTGACAATACTTTCTGGCGATTTTAAACGTGATTTTATATGTTCTATTGGATTGTAGTCGTGAATATAATTAAACTCATCTTTTAAGATATTTATTTTCGTACTCATCTCGTCCAAAGCAAACTTATAGGCCATCATGAACCTCGTCAGTTCAACTTTAAGTGCTTTTAGTTCTTTCATATCAAATCCATGATCGATTTTCAAGCAGTAACATCCTCTCAAGTTGTCCAAGTGTCAACTTATTCTTGTATTTCTATCTCTTGCTTTCGTAATTGTTTTAATACTTCAGGTGGAAAAACCATTCGGCAAATCAAACTAGCCATTTCCTTACAATCAATCTTTCTTCCGCATTGGTTTTCTTTGTCTGGTCCATTCTCCACTAAAACCATGATGGCCCAGGAGAGCGTATCCACATCCATATCCGACCAAGTTAATCCCTGTTCCTGAGCTTGTTGTAAGCCAGAAGTAATACTTTCATGGATTTTCCGTCTTGCCTTTCCTAATACGTCTGCAAGCTCAGGGTCTTTTGCGATCAACTCAGGCAAGACACGATGGAGTCCCACTTCTTCCAGCCGTTTATAATGGGTCTCAAGTAATGAAATCAATACCGTTTCTGGATCACCGGCAATCCAGCTTGGCTCTGGAGGGAGAAAGTTTTCTAATTTATCCTCAAGTAGTGACAGTAACAGCTGCCGTTTATCTGAAAAATAGCGGTAAAAGGTTCCGGTTGCTACCCCTGCATGCGAGGCGATTTCCTTTGCTGTTGTCAGATCATAGCCCTTGGAATTAAACAAAGCATAGCCACTATCAATCAACGCTTTTCTTTTTTGTTGTGCACGTTCCTGTTTTGGGAAAAATGGAAATTCACCAACCAGTTTATCTTCACCGTCTGGCATTATTTATCACCTCGATCCTATCATACCATGTTTTTTTAATTTGAACCATAGTTCATGTTTTTATTGACAGACAACAAAATTTAGTTGATAATTGAACTATGGTTCATGTTATCCTCATATGATTGTTGAACACCCCTTGCAAACTATATGAGAGTAGCATGAACAATTTTTTCTTCATTTTTCTCATAAAGTATGATCCAATAAGCAGGAATTTCAATTTTTTATTCGAATAATGTATATTATCTTGATTACGAATTATTTTTCATCGCCATACACGAATAACAAAATCATTGGAGGGTGTTGATCCTTTTGGCCAATCAATCTGACTCAAAAAAAATCTCTGTTAATTCAACTATTTCGTTAAAGGGAATTGTAAAAGCCATATTCAACGATACCGTTCATGTCCAAATAGGTGGAAAAATAATTCCGATCCCTGCTTCCGATTTCATGATCGAAAAACCAACAAAATAATGTATGGATTATCAGCAGAAAAAAGCCCATCACATTTATGATGGGCTTTCCTGTTGTATTTTGTCAGTATGCTTCAGCACTAACCAGATTTTTAGTTTACCTTCGATTCTACTTTTTGATAACAGTCACAGGTGACAATATGGTCATTCACCATGCCTACTGCCTGCATAAAGGCGTAACAAATCGTCGAGCCGACAAATTTAAAACCACGTTTCTTTAAATCTTTACTTAATTGATCACTGATTTCCGTCGTGGCCGGAACCTCACTCATTGATTTAAAATGATTTTGAATCGGCTTGCCACCAACAAATGACCAAATATAGGTATGAAAAGAACCAAATTCCTCCACGACCCGTAAGTATGCCTTTGCGTTCGTAATGACTGCATTGACTTTCAACTTATTGCGGACAATCCCTTCATTATGTAAAAGCTCTTCTATTTTTTCTTCCTTATAGTGGATGATTTTCTCTACATCAAAATGATCAAAGGCAATGCGGTAATTCTCCCGTTTTTTTAAAATCGTATACCAGCTTAGTCCTGCTTGGGCGCCTTCGAGATTTAAATACTCAAACAACAGCCGATCATCATAAACAGGCACACCCCATTCCTGATCATGGTAATTGATATATAGTGGATCTTGATTAACCCATCCGCATCTATTCATGTATCTCCCACTCCTTATCATTCAATTCACCCTTACCAGGGCATGTCGAATCTCCTCTTTAGTATTACATAGTTCCATTAAAAAAGGTATATATGTTGATTGGAGCGGAAATCAACGTGTCATTTCCTGCCCAAATATGTCCCCTCCCCCATTGATCAGGCATAAACTATCATAATAAATTCAAAAGGGCGGAGTGAGGTATGGGATTATTCATCAATAAACTTGTGCATCCGGAAATGTATAAAAATACGGAGAAACTAAATGAACCCAATCAATCATTAGTAAGAAAGAATGAACTGAGTGCATTTATGACTGAGCAGCAAGAAATCAATAAATTACTTAACCAAATGTTGAAACATGAGCTTGGAGACAAAATAATTCAGTTAAGTGAGCATTATGAGACAATGGCAAGCCAGTTGGGAAAACAGGAGGAAACCACCCACCTATTATCCACTATAATGAATGAGCAACTGGAATTACAACGAGAAGTCGCCGTAAAAATGGCAAAACAAAAGGAAATACATGGCGGGATCTTAAAACGGCTCGACAAACAAGACGCCCTATTGGATAAATTATCACGCCAACTCAATCACATCCGCTCGATTATATTTGAACGGACCAACTATTTAGCAACGAAAATAGACGACGGCTATAAACTAACCTCTTCCTATGTGTATAAATTAATGACAGGCTCCGACCATCCATTAACCTTTTTCTTGTTGAATCAAAAGAAAGAAGAAAATCAACCTCCTCAAGAGTAATAGTACTGAACAAAAGGTTCACTGCTGATCGGGTCGTGAACCTTTTTATTATTTGTAAAATAATTGGAAATAAAAATTCGAATTATGTACAGGCTATAAAGGGGCATTATGGTAATGTCATCTATCCATTTCCAATCGAAAAAACAGGAGGCTTTCTATGACAAATATGTTTGAATCCATGAAAGATCTGTTCGTGCCAATCGTTGACGGCATGGATAAACATCCTCTCCATATTGGCGAGGTTTCCCATCTATGGCTTTTACTAACGTTAATTGAAGAGGGGATTATTGTCTATCAATTAGGTCTTAACACTACGACTGACCCTGACCTCATTCACGCCTTAACCAATGGCGAGCAATCAGCAAAAGAAGTGGCGAAACGGCTCAGGAACTTTTTTATCAAGGAGGGCGTCCCCCTGCCCGCAGCTTCGGAAGATAAACCAAAATCAGACCCAAATTCGGTGCCGCTTGGGGTGAAATATACTGATAGGGAACTAGCTAATTTGGTATCTACTAAGATTGCGGCAGAAATTACCTTAATTGGACAAGGCATAGGGGTATGTATCCGAAATGATGCTTGTCAAATGCTCTTCCAAATCCAAGTTGAATTATTCAAGTATGGTTCATCTTTTAAAAACATGATGAAAAAGCGTGGGTGGATCATTACTCCTCCCTTCTATTCTCCACCAGGCTCACCACAGGACACAACTAAATAACCGTCCATGCGAGCGCATGGACGGGTTTTTGTTTAAAATTCACCTTTATTAAAAATGTCAGTTAGAACTGGTACGATTTGTTTTTTACGAGATACGACACCCTTCAAGGTTGCAGTGTTATTCAATAGTGTTACATTATAAGCTTTTTCCACTGCAGCCGCATTCGACCCTAGCGCTAGACCAACAGAATCATTTGTTAATATATCGGTTACCACAAATAGGAATAAATCAAGGTTCTTTTCTTCGATGATCTTAGTAATGGCTGCTTCAATTTCTTCTTGACGTGAAAGAACATCAGCAGTGTCAACCACGTTCACTTGGGCAATTTCTACTTTACTGCCAGCCATTTCAAAGCCTTTCGCATCAAGGCTTAGAAGCTCTGCTACGGATTTGTCACGAACGTCAGCACCGGCTTTCAACATTTCTAAACCATAGCTTTCAGCATCAACACCCGCAATTGCAGCTAATTCTTTCGCAGCTGCTACATCTTCTGGCGTACAGGTTGGTGATTTGAATAGTAAAGAATCAGAAATAATCGCAGACAGCATTAAACCAGCAATTTCTTTCTTCATTTCCTTGCCATTCTCTTTGTACATTTTATTTAAAATGGTTGCTGTACATCCCACTGGCTCGCAGCGGTAATATAATGGATCGCTTGTTTCAAAGTTAGCGATCCGGTGATGGTCAATTACTTCAAGAACACGAACATCAGCAATATCATTGGCGCTTTGCTGGCGCTCATTATGATCGACTAAAATTACAGTATTCACTTCTGAAGCCACCGCTTCAACAAGACGAGGAACCTCAGCGTTGAATTGGGTAAGGGCAAATTGTGTTTCTCCATTAATTTGACCTAAGCGAACTGGCTCAACGTCCATGCCCAATTGTTTTTTCAAGTCTGCATAAGCGATTGCAGAACAAATTGTATCCGTATCCGGATTTTTATGACCAAATATAAGTACTTTTTCCATGCTACTACTCCCAATCATATAAAATTATGTAGGACATACTATTCCTATCAAAATTATAAAGGAAATGATGACTAGAATCAAAACTAAATATTTTTTTGCTTCAGTCCAATAACCTTTAGTTTGGTTTTGGGCTAAAACTAAAATTAAATTTCATCGAGTATTCAAAAATGTCAGCAGTTAACTTCTTTCTTCGAATTATATTTCCAAATACCAAGATGTCTTGATTATTTATCATAACAGTCAGTTTGTATATATCAATAAAACTTACATCAAATTCAAACTTACTAACAAATTTTATTCCACCAGCACTCATATCAAGAACCAGGATCTGACACAACATTTGTTTAGGATATAATGTAATGGTTTCAATGGTAGCCTGAATCGGATCCTTAAATACCATTCTCTCATAATATCGACGCTCAGAGATATTCACCAAGATTAAACACCCCATAAAAAAATATATGGTGGTTCACGCCACCTTCGCCTTAAAACCAGCTTCTTCCAGTATACTATTGTAGCATATTAAAGGTGGCATGAGTAAAAGTTTAAGATGGTTATCCAAGATTTTTCACCTTACTCATATGAATCAAACATTCATACTATGAACATCTACTGACGTGATGGCGATAGAAGCTGCTTCATTTCATCCTCGGCTAATGGTTTACTAAATAAAAAGCCTTGTGCTTCGTCACAACGATTCTCGCGAAGAATCCCCAATTGATCATTAGTCTCCACGCCTTCAGCAATTACACTTAACCCAAGATTCTGAGCCATTAACAGAATGGTTGTAGCGATATTCTCATCGTCTTTATTTTTCGCTATATCGTTAATAAAGGACCGATCTATTTTTAAATAATCAATCGGGAACTTTTTTAAATAACTAAGCGAACTATATCCCGTCCCAAAATCATCAATTGAAATATTCACGCCCAACCCTTTTAAATCATGTAAAATCTTTGAGGCTTTTTCCACATCCATCGTCATACTTTCTGTAATTTCAATCGTAAGCGATTTCGGATCAATCGCGGTCTCGTTGATAATTTGCGAGATCATTGGTACCAAATTTGGTTGATAGAATTGGCGAATGGAGATGTTCACAGAAATCGTGGACAGAAATAAACCGCTATCCTGCCACTGTTTCATTTGCATACATGCCTTTTTTAACACCATTTCTCCAATCGGAATAATCATTCCCGTTTCTTCGGCAATAGGGATAAACTTATCAGGTGGTACCTTCCCACGAAAAGGATTTTCCCAGCGAATTAAAGCCTCGACCCCAGTAATCTCATTTTTCCCAAGATCAATAATCGGCTGATAATGGAGAATAAATTCATTTTTTTCAATCGCTTTTCTTAATTCATTTTCAATCTCTAAACGGTCAGAAATCTTTTTTTCAAGCTTTAAATGATAAAATTGAGCATTGTTTCTTCCTTCTTTTTTCGCTTGATCCATCGCGATATCCGCTTTTCTAATCAGATCATCAGCGTTGTCGGCATCGGGTGGATACAGACTAATGCCAATGCTCGGGGTAATGAAGATTTCATGACCTTCAATCATAAATGGCTTGACGAATGTATTGGATATCCGCTTGGCAATCAAGGAAATCTCCTGCCTTGATACATTATTTAATAAAATAAGAAATTCATCACTTCCCTGTCTTGCCGCAACATCATTATTCCGGATGCACGAATTGATCCGCTGCGAGACACGGGTTAACAATTTATCGCCAATGTGGTAGCCCAGGTGCTCATTGATCAGTCGGAAACGATCTAGGTCAAGATACATCATCCCTAGAAGCTTCCCCTGTGGTTTTTTATAAAGATTAATCGCAATCGTTACTTTCTCTTCAAATTGTTGTCTGTTAGGCATACCTGTTAAATCATCATGGGAACTCAAAGTGTTCCGAGCTGTCCCAACGATTGCCAAGACCCTATTATCATCCATCACGATGGGAATGGTAGAACAAAATATCGTTACGTCTTTTCCTTGTTTGGTCTGAATCGTCGTGCTAAAGCTTTCATGATTTCCTTGAACGATCCTTTCAAAAAGTTGAAAAACCCCATCAATGGCATGATTCTCGACTAGTGGCATAAAAGACATTTGAAGTGCCTCTTCTTTTGAATACCCTGTTAACTTCACGGCTGCATCATTAAACATAATAAAGTTACCTTCCAAATTTAAAGCGAAACAGGCATCATGGTGGTAATCAAAAAGTGACTTATAAATTTTGAAAAGAGGATTTACTTCAAACGTAGTTTTCACTTGCAACACCATTTCTTCCTATGTAATATTTTTTGGATAGACCTCCATCATTGTTATCGGAAAAAGCGAACAATTGTTTAATTTCAAATACAAAAAAACACCCTTATTTGATAAGAGTGCGGATCTAACGATTACATAAAGGAATCTAGTGAAAAACCCTTTGCTTCAAACCCTCGTCTTAAGCGAAGAATGGCTTGGGAATGGATTTGCGAGATTCTCCCCTTCGTCAGGTTTAAAACTTCTGCAATTTCTACTTGTGTTAATCCTTCATAATATAACAACGAGATGACTAACTTTTCCTTCTCCGGCATTTTATCAATACTCGCAGCAATCAGCTTGCGGAATTCAGCCATTTGCATTTGCTGTTCTTGGGAGACTGATTGACCATCCTTAATTTGGTCGACACGGCTTTGCTGCTTGCCTTCCTCATCATTCCCACCAACTGGTTCATTCAATGATACGAGCGTCGAGACGGATAAAGCCGCCATTGCCTGTTCAACCTCTTCTAGAGGCATATCTAAGAATTGGCTAAGCTCTGCTTCCGATGGTGATCTCATTAAGGATTGCTCCAGCTGACGATAGGCGTTATTTAATTGTTTCGCCTTATCACGTAAGCCTCTTGGCACCCAGTCAAGCTTACGGATTCCATCGAGCATGGCCCCCTTAATCCGCCACAATCCATACGTCTCAAATTGATATCCTTTATTATAATCAAATTTTTGGATGGCTTCCATTAAACCAATATAGCCTAACCCAATTAAATCCTCTTTGGGAATAATCCGCCCGGGGATACTTTGGCTCATGCGATTGGCCATTTGCTCAACAAGATGGGCAAACTGTTTGACAAGATATTCCTGTGAATGTGAATCTTGGTTTTCACGATACTTTTTCCAGATAAGATTATGCGGAATCGTTTCTTTGATAGCAGGTCTCAAGCGTTATCCCTCCTGATTTTTCGGTTATCAACAGTTTAATGCGAGATTTGTTTAGGCTCATTTTCGTTCACCCCGTGATGTATAGCACCAAGTGGAATCGATTGAAACGATGGTTGATCCTTTGAGACCTTTTCGCCTTGATGACTCTGTTCAACTTGCTGTTTCCCTATCCTATTTGTCATGTCAGTTTGATCAAGATCAGGATTTTTCTTAGCAATGTTTTGATACATTCCAAGGCGCACCATGTAGCCTAACAGGAAAAAGAGAAGAAAACCGAATCCTGCTCTGATCAATGATGTTTGCCATGTGTTATTAACCATTGAAAAAAGAAAGGTAAACAGGAACGCGAAAAATCCCAATAGAACATTCACACGCCAGCTTGCAGCCATATCGTTCCCTCCCTTACTAACTATTTACCAAGTAAAAAAATTTTTTCAAAAAAACCACGGATTCCTTTTGGGGAACTTGTAGCCATATCTTCCATTTCCGGCAAATAGGCTTGGACGATTTGCTTAATGTTTCTAGCTGCTTCACAGTTCGGATAGGAAAGATAAAAAGGCATTTGTGCACGAACTGAGTTTCGAACATGGACATCCTCCATCACAAAGCCGAGGGTCCCCAAACTTATTTTTAAAAACTGACTACAGGCATTTTTCATTGCTCTAGACGTCTCGACAGCTTCTCGATAGTTTTGAGCACGATTAACTACTAGACGAAACCTTGGAATTTGTTTCGTATATTGCAGAACTGTTTTAATAACGGCATAAGAATCAGCCATGGCTGTAGGTTCTGGAGTTGTTACCACGATGGTTTCATCTGAAGCAATGATAAAATCAACCAATTCCTTATAAATTCCAGCACCGGTGTCAAGTAAGATAAAATCAGCATAGCTTTGCAATGCCTGGATTTGACTCCAAAAAAAGGCAAGCATTCGTTCATCTAACTGTAATAGATCTTCTACTTCAAGTCCCCCGGCAATATACTCAATTCCACCTATGCCTTTTTCCAATACATCCCAAATATATTTCCGTTGACGAAGGACATCTGCCAAAGTAAACCGAGGCGTTACCCCCATAAGAATATTGATATTGGCAGTCGACAAATCCACATCGAGGACAACCACCTTTTTCCCTGCTGCGATTAAGCCAAGTGCAAAGTTAAGGCTGAAATTTGACTTTCCTACCCCTCCTTTACCACTCGTAATCGTGATCACACGTGCCGAATGAGTTCCATCTGGCTGCTTGGGGATAGGTTCCTGCTGTTGCTCCTGCTGGCCATTAAATCGAAGCATATATTCTCGTAAACTTTGTGCCTGATCCATATTATTGATCCTCTCCTAGCAGATACCTCGTCAGCATGCCGGCATCGATCGGAATAATATCTTCCGGAACACTTTGGCCATTGGTGATATAGGCTAATTGATAAGGATATTGGTAGGCGATATTTAAAATCGAACCATAGCTTGAGGTTTCATCAAATTTTGTTAAAATCAATTTTTGAATCGGGCTGTCCAAAAATTCATTCAATAATAGTTGCAAATCCTCGTACTTCGTTGTCAAACTTAATACTAAATAATTTTCACTCTTAATCGGGTGATGAATAAATTCATGGATCGTTTCCCGATTTTTGATTTCTTTATAGTTACGACCGGTCGTGTCCATATAGATAAGGTCATAGTGTTCAAGCTTCTTCAATGTACTTTCTAGTTCATTCGCCGAACGGACCACTTCAATCGGTACATTCAAGATGGCCGCATAGGTTTTCAATTGTTCAACAGCTGCAATCCGATAAACGTCAGTCGTAATCATCGCCACACGGCGTTTTTGCTTCAATACTTGTTCTGTGGCTAACTTCGCAATCGATGTCGTTTTTCCAACCCCTGTTGGACCAATCACATTGATCATGCGAGTTTGTTCCTCAACAGTATTATTTTTCACAATCCGCATCTCAAACATATTGGTCACAATCGAAAAGACTTCCTGCTTTATCACGTTGTCATCCAAGTCTTGAATGGACTCATGCTTTTTCAAGACCGCATTGACCATATGTTCAATAATGTCAGCATTGACACCCTGTTGCTTCATACGATTGACCCACTTCGTTAAGCCAGGAGGCAAGTGATTTTCCTGTTGCTCATTCATCATGAAGTTCATCATCATTTTTCGCATATGCTTGATTTCGTTCAGCAAGGTTTCATCGTTTCCCGTCCCTCTTGCTGGCTCAAGTACCGGTCTTGTTGGCTCTATGACCGATCTTACTGGCTCCCTTGCTGGTTTCGCAGGTTCCACCGCTGCTTTGTCTATATCAGCCGGCGTTTGCGAATAGTATTGATAAAGCTGTTGCGGTTTCTTATGAAAGCCGGAATTAGTCGGTTCCTCTTCCTTCGGCGTTATCGAAACTTGTTTCTCTAAGTAATTCAGCTCAATTTTTTCTTTTAGTTCCTTGGCAAAGGTTGGCGGCTCTGGATTGGCCTGCTCTTTATCAACCGAATAAGCTGTCACTTCATATTTTTGTTTCGTAAATAAACCAAATAGCCCGCCCGTTTTAATCGTCCTTGTATTCACGATAATGGCATTATCCCCTAACTGCTGCCGAACCATTTTTAAGGCAAGGGGCATTGTTTCTGCTATGATTTTCTTGGTTTTCATATGTTCACCACTCCAATACTTTGGATCTCAATATCCGGCTCCAATTCTGTGTAAGAAAGAACTGGGACAGTCGGCAAAACTTTATCGACAAACTGCTTCAAGTACATGCGAATCGATGGCGATGTTAAGAAGATTGGCTGACCGCCAGCCTTCAGCACATGCTCAATTTCAGTTTTTAGCTGTTCTGTAATTTTGCGCGACATTTGCGGATCCATCGATAAGTAGTACATACCTGTTTCCGCCTGCTGGATACTATCGGAAATCCCTTTTTCTAAGGTTGCCCCAGCAGTCAAGACATGAATCACACCTTCGTCTGCATATTGTTCAGTAATTTGTCGTGTCAGTGACTGACGGACATATTCGGTTAAAACCCGAGGTTCCTTCGTATAGGATGCGTAATCTGCCAATGTTTCAAAAATAGACGCAAGATCGCGGATGGAAATTTGTTCACGTAGTAGGTTTTGTAATACCTTCTGAATATCTCCAACCGTTAACAAGTTAGGCACCAGTTCATCCACCAAGTTCGGATGCGTTTCTTTCAGATTATCAATTAATTCCTTCGCTTCTTCTCGACGAAGTAATTGGTGCGCATATTGCTTCAATACCTCAGTTAAATGCGTGGCAATCACCGATGGAGGGTCGACAATCATATAGCCTAAGAGCTCAGCTCTTTGTTTCGCTTCCATGCTCACCCAAACAGCTGGCAAGCCAAACGATGGCTCAATCACTTGAATTCCCTCAATTCCATCGGCATCGGCCCCTTGATTCATGGCCAGAAAATGATCTAGAAAAACTTCACCAGAAGCAATTCGATTTCCACGGAATTTTAATGAATATTGATTGGGTGGCAGCTGTAAATTATCACGAATCCGGATCGTTGGAATCACCAGTCCTAATTCCAGCGCAAATTGGCGTCGTATCATCACAATCCGGTCGAGGATGTCGCCACCTTGTTTTTGGTCAGCTAACGGAATAAGACCATAACCAATCTCTAATTCCAACGTATCCACTTGGAGCAGGTTGATAACCTTTTCCGGACTTCGAAGATCATCCTCGACACTCTCCATTTCCTCTTGTTCACTGAGGAGCTCTTCTTTTTTCGTATTTTTACTTATAGTAAAAGCACTAAAGGCCAAAATCCCAGCGACAGGAACAGTTAGGACAAGTCCAATCGGGGTTAATAAACCAAAAATAAAGATCGTTCCGGCTACAATATAAAGCAATTTAGGATAGTTAAAAATTTGCCCGATAATATCGGTCCCTAAATTTCCTTCAGATGCGGCACGTGTTACTGTAATACCAGTGGCTGTTGAAATAAGCAAGGCTGGGACCTGGGAGACCAAGCCATCCCCTACTGATAAAAGGGTAAAGGTACTCGCAGCTTCTGCAAAACCCATGCCGTGAATCGCCATCCCGATTGCGAATCCACCAATAACGTTAATAAGGAGGATGATAATTCCCGCAATCGCATCCCCTTTCACAAACTTACTGGCACCATCCATCGCACCGTAAAAGTCTGATTCCATTTCGACCTTCTTGCGTCGTGCCCTGGCATCTTGTTCACTAATTAAGCCGGCGTTCATATCGGCGTCAATACTCATTTGCTTACCAGGCATGGCATCCAATGTGAATCGTGCGGCAACTTCCGCCACCCGTTCCGATCCCTTGGTGATAACCAAAAATTGGATTACAACGAGGATGAGGAAGACAACGAAACCGACTACCGGACTGCCGCCGATTACAAATGAACCAAACGTTTCGATGACATGTCCACCATCGGCATTTGACAAGATCGAGCGAGTCGTTGAAACGTTTAGAGCAAGTCGGAATAAAGTGGTCAAAAGAATCGCCGTTGGAAAAATAGAGAACTCCAGCGGTTCCTTCGTATTCATCGCCACCAATAAGATCATCAGTGAGACAGAAATATTACAAATCAACAGAAAATCCAATAATAAAAGTGGCATTGGAATGATCATCATTGCCACAATTAATATCACTACAAATAACACGGAAATATCTTTTGCCCTCATGACATCATCCCCTTATACCGACCTTCTTGGAAGTAGACAAACGCTAAAATTTCACCGACAGCATTAAACATATCCTCAGGAATCGGTTCGCCGATTTCCACTGCAGCAAATAAGGCACGTGCTACTGGTCTATTTTCAACCGTCATTATTTTATGTTCCTTTGCAATTTCTTTAATTTTTAAGGCCACATGATCCTGACCCTTTGCGATGACGATAGGTGAATCCATGGTATTAAAATCATAACGGATCGCGACAGCGAAATGAGTAGGGTTGGTAATAACGACATCGGCTTTTGGTACTTCCTGCATCATCCGATTCATCGACATCTCCCGCTGCTTGGCCCGTCTTTGACCCTTAATATGTGGATCCCCTTCTTGTTTTTTATATTCATCTTTAATGTCCTGTTTCGACATTTTCAGTTTTTTTTCATATTCATATTTCTGGTATAAATAATCAGCGGCCGCAATCACTGCTAAGCAGGCCGCAGCAGCAAGACCAATTTGAATGATCAATGAACCTATAAATCTTGCAGAATCAAAAATACTTTTCTGCCCAATCAACAGTAACTCTTCTTTTTTCTTCCAAATCACGAAAAAAACAATCAGGCCTGTTAGGATTATTTTCAATAAAGATTTAAATAATTCGACTAGTGACCGCAGTGAAAACATGTTTTTCAACCCTGATAATGGGTTCATCTTACTAAAGCTAAATTTCAACGGATTTAACATAAAACCAACCTGGGCAAAATTGGCCACCAGCCCAGCAATCAATGCAATTCCTAGCAATGGCGCGACCAATTTAGCCGCATCAAACACTAACTGATTAAAAAGCACCCTGGTGTTCGCTTCGGTAAGATCCCAGAGCATATATTCTTGGAAGGAGCGACGATAAATCGAAATGCACCCCTCCACTAACGTCTTTCCGCCTATCATCAAAAAGGAAAAGGAAAGTAACAGCGTCAACGCAGAGGAAACCTCCATGCTCTTGACAACCTGTCCCTTTTTTTTAGCTTCCCGGCGTTTGTTAGGGGTCGCTTTTTCAGTTTTTTCACCAGAAAATAATTGTAAATCTAAACGAAGCAGCATGCTTATGCCCCCATTATTTTCATGATTGATGACATGGACCCAAACATGGTTTCAAATAAGATATTTAACAAATAGATAAAGCTTGGTAATAGAAACATATAGAGCACAAAGTAGAGCATAATTTTAAGCGGCGGCGCAATTGATAAGATGTTCAATTGCGGCACCGTCCGCGACAGAATGCCAATCGCGATATCGACGATAAACATCGTTCCTGTAATCGGCGCAGCCATTAGAAATCCAATCATAAACATCTGCTTCACACTTTCTAGCACAAACGAAGACAGACGCCCGTCCGTCCAATCAGGGATTAGTGACTGGAGTGAAATCCAATCGAAGCTTGCTAAAACCCCCTGGATTAAGAGATGATGGCCATTAATCGATAGTAAAACCAAAATAGCTAAGATATTTTTAAACCGTCCTGTTAGTTGTGTACTCGTTTGAAAGGTTGGATCAAACATCGTAGCCATCGCAAAACCAATTTGCAGATCAATCAGTGCCCCGGCCATTTGGACAGAGTAAAACAAAATACTAGCCACTAGACCAAGGACAATCCCCACTAAAAATTCCTTTAGAATTAAGACCATTAACATCCATTGTGATAACGACTCAATCGGTTCATCAACCACTCCTGCACAAAGGAAACTTAGGGCCACACTCAAACCAACTTTATATTGGTTGGGAATTTGCCGACCCGAAAACAGGGGCGCTGACACCATAAAAGACGAGATTCTAACAAAGATAAGTAAGGCACTTAACCAAAAAGAGATATCCATAGCGCTCACCTAACCCACAAATTGGGACAGGTTTCCCAATAAGCTTTGGGTAAATTCAACGACATGCCGGAGCATCCATGGTCCAAAAAAGAGGATTGATAGAAATACGGCGACAATTTTTGGGACAAAAGCAAGTGTCTGTTCTTGAATTTGCGTCGCCGCTTGAAAGATACTCACCACTAAACCAATGATGAGAGCGATCCCCACAACGGGTGCAATAACGATTAAGATCGTATAGATGGATTCTTGAGCAATCCGTAAGACCATTTCCGTGGTCATGAACAACACTCCTTTAGAAACTCACCAGTAACGATTGGACAATCAAATTCCAACCATCTACTAAAATGAATAAGAGGATTTTAAATGGCAATGAGATCATAACCGGTGGCAGCATCATCATCCCCATTGACATCAAGACACTTGAAACAATCATATCGATCACAAGAAACGGGATAAAGATCATGAATCCCATTTGAAAGGCAGTCTTCAATTCACTAATGGCATAGGCAGGAATTAACGCCTTCAGTGGAATATCATCCACTTCCTTAGGCTTATCTAACTTGGCATAATCGAGAAACAATGATAAATCCTTCTCCCGTGTATGCTTTGCCATGAATTCCTTTAAGGGCTTACTCGCTGAAGTAAAGGCTTCTTTCTGGGAGATCTCACCAGCCATATATGGTTTTAATGCTGTTTGATTCATCTCCGAAAAAGTCGGTGCCATGACAAAAAATGTCATAAATAGCGCTAACCCGACCATCACCTGATTCGGTGGAATTTGCTGTGTTCCTAAGGCATTCCGAACAAATCCTAATACGACAATAATCCGCGTAAAGCAAGTCATTAATACTAAGATGGCAGGGGCAATCGAGAGAATCGTAATCAAAATAATAATTTGCAGGGAGTTGGATACACCTTCTGGATCAGATGATCCTAAATCAATGCCTGGTATGATCGATGTCGTCGGTTCAGCTGCGAACGCAGTCGTCACGATTCCCAGTGTTAGAAAGGGAATAAAAATAGCCAATTTTTTAAGCATCGAACTACTCCTCTCCATTGTCTTTCTTCATCGATTTAAGGTGTTTTCCAAAAATGGAATTCCAATTCATTTTCGAATCGAGATTTAACCAGTTAGGTGTCTGCGTCTCACCTTGGTTTTCAATGTTTTCCAGCAAGTACTTATATTCTTCACCTTGTGAAATCGTTCGGATCAATGTTACGGTTTCCCCGACGCCGACGATATAAATTGTTTGACCAATGAGCAAAACCTGTAAGGAGCGATTATTTCCCAAGGTGTGACTACCGATGGGTAGAACGGGTCCATTCGATTGCATCATCCGGTTCCGTTTCGAAAGGAATCGCATCAATAAATACAAGAGAACAATGACAAGGGCAAAGGAAAAGATAAATTTTAGAAATAAGGGAAATATGGTGGGTGACTGACTATCCTCAACATTCTTAGAAGGAGTTGAATCCTGTTTATCTCCATTTTGGATAGTATCATAGACCGAAGAATCGCCTGCCGCTTTGGAACCAGCAGCAAAGGCAGTGGGCATATTCGAACACAGGTAAAAAAACACGATACATACTAGTGTGAGGCGTTTCATAATTTTCTCCTTCCTTGGAGTTAGCTCTATTAGTTTAAACTTGCTGTGATTTTGGCGGCTAAGTTAGCATCATTTTGGGCGATTACAGTTAAAATTTGCGAACGGCTGCTTGTGTTGACACTTTTCAATAAATTGATGGCGACTTGTTCATTTGTTCCCATCATCGTGTGAATAATCTGCGCAGATTGTGCGGCTGGCATGCCAGCAATGGTTTCTGCGAGTGTGTCGGTAGGCGTTTGTTGTCCTTGAACGATCTCACTGACCTGAGCTTTCAGTGCAGAAGAATCCAACTCGTCAAGTCCAGCCATTTCTTTTAAAACCATCGTCATTTGCGCGGCCTTTTTGGCATCCTTCATGCTTCCTAAAATACTGCTTTGCAGATTTTGTGGCAGCTGGGATAGCGTAATTGAAGCATCCTCAATCGACATCGTCTCAAACATGGCAGCGGCTTTTGAAGGAGTAATATTCGCATAAATGTTCGCTATTTGTTTCAATTGTTCCTGAGCCTTTTTCTCTTGTTTTTCATCAACTTGCTGTTCTAAAGAATGATTGGCTTGTTTTAGATCATTTACGTTTTTTTGTGTATTATCTAGTTGTTCCTTTAATTGGGTAAGCTGGAGCTCCTTATCCTTTAAATCAGCTTGACTTGAGTTGTATTTTTCTTCCCATTCGCTTTCAGTCGTCCCGCCCTCTGCTTTATTTGCTTTGGTTACATCAGGGTCTGGAATGATCATATTTAACACAGGAACCTTATTGCCCCACTTTTGAGCTGTTTCCCATACAGATATACCTAAAAAATTTAATAAAAAAATAATAAAGATGGCGGTAATAATAATTGGAATTCCAAAGTACTTTAGCGATTTAGCCATACCATTTTGTTTTTCTGCCATTGTTTCTCGCTCCTATACTCTTCGTGAATAGCGGAGGACAGCCATTTCATCCAAAAATGCCTGTTCTTTTTGATCAATCTGCTTTTGAAAGGCATCTTTTGATTTTGTCATCCATTGATTCCACATTTTTGCTTCCTGCGATTTCTCTAACAGCACCTGCTGCTTCTGTTCCACTTCCTGATGCAGTTGCTGTTTTTGATTTGCTAACCATCTCATCTGTTGATTAACATGTTCGATTTCCTGTTGATAATCCAACATTTCGGAAACTGTTTTTTTATCAACCATATTGTATTGGGCGAACACCTTGTCCTTCGTCAATTCCAATCCATCCATCTTTTCCTGCAGTTCTAATTGGCGGAGCTTCACCGTGCCATACTCTTGTTGAGCAATATCCTTTTCTTTTTCTTTCACATCAAGTACTTTTTGAAAAGAAAACTTAAATTTCATCGCAACATCGCTCCAAACTGTTGAATTAAAGTGGACCTGGTCTCGTCTAATGGCGAAGCTTCATAAATCCCTTGTCGTAAAAAGGCATCCATTTGCGGTTTGAGCCTTGTTGCCATGTCAATTTCACGATTTGAGCCTTTTTTATAGGCCCCAATATTTATTAAGTCCTCAGCCTCGTTATAGGAAGCTAAATATTTTTTAAAATTTCGTGCGGCCAGTAAATGCTCATCTGAGGTAATCTCTGTCATGACCCGGCTTGCACTGTTTAACACGTCAATGGCTGGAAAAATTCCTTTGCCGCCAATTGCACGATTGAGGACAATATGTCCATCCAAAATGCCCCGAGCGGCATCCGCAATCGGCTCGTTCATATCATCTCCATCAACAAGAACAGTATAAATAGCAGATATTGACCCTTTTGGTCCCGTACCAGCCCGTTCTAATAATTGTGGAAGCATCGCAAATACCGATGGTGTATAACCTTTCGTGGTTGGCGGTTCTCCGATTGCCAAGCCCACTTCTCGTTGTGCCATGGCAAAACGAGTCACGGAATCCATCACGAGCATAACGTCTTTACCCTGGTCGCGAAAATATTCAGCAATCGACGTTGCCGTTAGCGCACCTTTAATACGAATTAATGCTGGTTGATCGGATGTAGCTACAATGACGACCGATTTTTTCAAGCCTTCCTCACCTAAGTTTTGCTCTAAGAAATCGAGAACCTCACGACCACGCTCACCAATTAAGGCAATCACGTTCACATCAGCGGTGGTATTACGCGAAATCATCCCAAGCAGCGTACTTTTACCGACCCCACTCCCAGCAAAAATCCCCATCCTTTGTCCTTTACCCATCGTTAACAGACCATCGATGGTCCGCACACCAACGCTCAATGGTGTATGAATGCGCGGTCTCGTGAGCGGATTTGGTGGAGAAGCGTGTGTAGGTACATCCTCTAGCCCCAATGGCAATGGTTTCCCATCGATTGGCTGGCCTAAGCCATCTAAAATCCGGCCCAACAATTGATTCCCGGCTTTTACCATCATTGGTTTTCCGCTAGCGACGACATCACAACCAGGGCCAATTGCCCGAACTTCACCAAGTGGCATGAGCAGGACTTTGTTTTCTCTGATGCCGACAACCTCCGCTTGAATCGGTATTTGTGAATTGGATGGATAGATCGAACAAAGTTCACCAATCCGTACGTCCGGACCTTGCGATTCAATTGTCAGCCCAATGATTTGCGTGATCTTTCCATTCACTCGGACAGGATCCATATTCCGAATCAACCCGAGATACTTTTCAGCTGATAGTTCCATCATCTGGATTCCTTCCCGCTTCTAAAATGACCTTCTTGATCTCCTCAATTTGCGTATCAATTCTCGCATCCACACTGCCGTAGGCTGTTCGGATAATACATCCCTCAGGCGTTACAGAATGGTCAGGAATTACTTTGATTTCCGTTTCTCCATTTACTACTGCAACAAGATGAGACCGTTGTGATTGAACAAACTCAAAATCGTCTGGGTGCACACAAACGGTAATAAATTCTTTTTCTTTAAAACGGAGAATATGCTGTTTAATCAGCTCAACGAATTGGTCAGGATGACTCTTTAATTCCTGACGAACAATCTGCGCGGCAATGGCGGTTGATAATTCCAGTAAAAACGGCTCTGCCTCCGCAATAATCGCTTCCTTCTGGGCATAGCCCTGTTCTAACAACTGTTGTACTTGGTCAATTTTTGCTTGATAGGTTTGGTGAATTTCTTCGGTTGCTTCTTGCTTCCCTACTTTAAAGCCGTCATGATACCCTTGTTGTTTCGCTTCTTCCGTGACAGCAGTCAACTTTTGCTCATTTTCCTGCCACCATTGATTGATTTTTTCTTGTGCAGCTGCCTCAATTGTTCGAGCATTCTGTTCAGCTTGGACAAGTAATGCTTGTGCTTTTGCTTCTGTCTCTTCCATTATTCGGTTGATCTGATGAAGACTTTTTCCATCTCCTTCATCTGAAGTAATATTTGGGTCATCAGACTGTTCGGAGTTTGGACGAAATGGTGGCGTGATGACCTTTACTTCGTCCAATACCGAAACATGTGAAGCCTTGAATACCTTAGAATAGGATTTCATCATTACCACCTCGAGCAATGACAATCTCACCAGCATCCTCTAAACGGCGGATAATCGAAACGATTCTGCCTTGCGCATCCTCGACATCTTTGACTCTAACAGGGCCAAGATACTGCATTTCTTGTTCGAAGGTTTCCACCATACGCTGGGACATGTTTTCGAAAATAACCTTTTTGACTTCCGGACTGGAGGCCTTCATGGCAAGCATAAGGTCCTGATTTTCTACTTCTTGGATCACACGCTGAATCGCACGACGATCAAGACTGATAATATCCTCAAAGACAAACATCCGCTTTTTAATTTCATCGACCAAATCATGATCATTGTTTTCCAAATGTTCGAGAATACTTTTCTCTGTCCCGCGATCCACTCCATTCAGGATGCTGACAATGGAATCAATCCCACCGACAACACTATAATCTTGACGGATTGTCGCAGATAATTTTTGTTCAAGAATGTGTTCTACTTCTTTAATCACATCCGGTGACGCTTGTTCTAACAAGGCAATTCGGCGAGCAACATCTGACTGAAGCTCGTCTGGAAGTGACGATATAATCATCGAAGCCTGGCTTGGCTCTAAATGGGCCAAAACTAAAGCAATCGTTTGAGGGTGTTCATTTTGTAAGAAATGATAAATTTGCATAGCATCAATGCGCCGCGCAAAATCAAATGGTTTCACTTGCAGTTGTGAAGTTAAGCGATGAATAATTTCTTTCGCCCGATCTTTGCCAACAGCAGATTCGAGCACGTCTTGTGCGTAACCAATTCCTCCCATTGCCAAATAATCAGAGGCGATGCACATTTCATGAAATTCCTTCAATACTTCTTCTTTTTCCTTGGGATCGACCTTATGAATACTCGCGATCGCCAAGGTGAGCTGTTCTAGCTCCTCATCTGGTAAATGCTTAAATATTTTTGAGGAAGCATCTTTTCCCATTGAAATAAGCAAAATCGCTGCTTTTTGTCTACCTGTCAACTTTAATGCCGTTACCAAAGGAATCACCCCTCCTCTTCATTTAGCCAGGTTCGAATTACTTTTGAGAAATCCTCCGGTCTTTGATCAAGTAATTTCTTCAATTGTTTTTCAACCGTCAGATCCTGCTCTTCGAAATAATCCGGTTCTTTGGATACTGGTGCAAATACGTCATCCTCATCCATATCGGCTTCGTCACGTTTTTTGCGTCGAACTAAGAATAAAACCAAGCCGCCAATCAACAACGCGCCTAACGCTGCCGCACCAGCAATAAGCATCCAGTTGTTAGCTGGCTTAGTTTCATTAGCCGCTGGATTTTCAGCAAACGAATGCGGGAAAATTGTGATGCGCTGGTCAATTTCATCCTGTGTTAAATCAGGATGACCGAGCGCAGTCCGAACTGTATTTGATACGATATTACGAATATTATCCTGCGTTTCTTGCGGTAACTTTTTCGTTTTTGAATCAGATTCAACGCCAACATTGATGGTAATATCATCAATTTGATATGGACTTTTAATAATCTCATTATTAATGCGATTGACTTCATAATTTACACGATCTTGTGTTTCCTCGTAGGTACTGTCTCCACCAGAGGCATCGCCCGTATAACCAGGAACGTCGGTTTCACCTGTACCTACCACTCCACCAGAACTAGAACCAGATCCTGTCGAAGACGTCGCGCTTTTTTCGGAACTTATGACAATTCCATTATTATTTTCATCAGTCGGCTTCACTAAGTTTTCTTGTGTTTTGACCTTATCAAAATTCATTTTGACAAAGGTATTCACATATACCTTGTCAGAACCAAGAATAGACCCTAATAAACTTTGCAGACTTTGTTGGATATCCTGCTGAATATCTTGTTGAATTTTGCGTTGCTCCGAATATTTGTCCAATGCCTGGTCTTCATCGTCGCTATCAAGTAATACCAGTGTTTCACTGTACTGATTCATAATGGTAATATTTTCAGTTGGTAAATTTGGTACACTGCGAGAAACTAATGTATAGAGTGCTCGAATTTGTTGTGAGGTCAGTTTCACACCAGACTCCACATCAACCACAACAGAAGCACTTGCTTTTTGTTCCTCATCCTGACGAACAAACACGGAATTTTCAGGTAAAGTCAAAATAACTTCTGCATTTTTGATGCCATCCACATTTTGGATGATTTCAGCAACCTGATTTTGCATGGCCTCCCGTTCAAGGATGTCATACTGGCGGTCCGTTGCACCAAAGGTTAAATTTTGACTAAACACATCGTAATTAATCTTGTTATCTTTCGGATAGCCTTCCGAGGCAAGACTAACAAGTAAATCCGGCGCTTCCTTACGCGGAACAAGCAGCATTGTCCCATTATCTGATATTTTATATGAGGTAAAACCCTGTTTATCCAATTCTGCTTTAATGTCTCCCACTTCTCGCTGTGTCAATTGGCCGGTATAGAGTGGCACATATTGGGGGCGAGAAGCAATAAAGATAAATATGGAAAGAGCGGCCACAATAAATAAGAAGGTTCCAATCATGAACCCCTTTTGTTTCTTGCTGCGTGCTCTCCAATAATCACCGGAGCGCTCTTTTATGTTTTTGATTTGATCTATCCATGATCGATTCATTTCTCACCCTGCCTAGCTTCCGACATACTTTAGAATTGCATCCGCATTATTTCTTGATAGGACTCGACAGCCTTATCTCTAACCGTGACTGTAAGTTCTAAAGCTACCTTTGCCTTCTGCGAGGCAATCGTTACATCATGTATATTGTTTACTTCACCAGCTGCCACTTTAGCCGAAAGATTTGATGATTCCTTAACCGTATCATCAACATTCTGCAAATAGCCTTGAAGGACGTTTGCAAATGATGTTTTGGGTTGAGCTGTTTCCACTTTTTGAAATGGATTTTGATTTATTTTGATTGAACCGCTATTAATACCTGAAATATTCATCTAGTAACCTCCTAACGACCAATTTCTAATGCTTTCAACATCATCGATTTGCCTGTATTGAACGACGTAATGTTTGCTTCATATGCCCTTGATGCTGCTAGTAAGTCAACCATTTCTTTTGATAAATCAACATTTGGCATCATTACATTCCCATCCGCATCTGCATCCGGGTGGGTCGGGTCATAAACCGTCTTAAAGGGTGTCTGGTCTTCGACAATTCCAGTTACTCTAACCCCTTGATTTTGTGAGGATGGTTGTGTCTGTTTTTCCATTTGATTTTGAAGGACTTGATTAAAGGCTGTCTCTCTCGGTTCCATGACAACCATTTTACGGCGATAAGGTTCCCATTTTCCATTCACATACGAACCTCTCGTCGATTCAGCATTAGAAATATTGGAGGAAACGACATCCATTCGTAAACGCTGGGCAGTCAAGGCTGATGCACTTATATTTAATGAATCAAACATCTTCCTTAACCCCTTCCTTTAATCGCAATCGATAAATTTTCAAACTCACTATTGATTTGTTGTGTGAGCGTATAATACCACAAGGAGTTTTTCCCCATATTCGTCATTTCGGCATCTACGTCGACATTGTTGCCGTTGTTTTGCATAACAGTATTGGTATCCTCTACGGTTCTTGCAACTGGAAGACTC
This sequence comes from Neobacillus jeddahensis, assembly GCF_000612625.1. Taxonomy (GTDB): domain Bacteria; phylum Bacillota; class Bacilli; order Bacillales; family Cytobacillaceae; genus Neobacillus; species Neobacillus jeddahensis. Next base: position 73,645 of record NZ_CCAS010000009.1, on the reverse strand, counting down.
CCGGCTTGACCAATGACGACATGGCGATTATCAGTCCGGTTTCCAACAAATTTTGATTGATTTGCTAATTGCTGTTTTAATATATCCTCAAATACCACTTGTTTTCCTTTATACCCAGGGGTTTCGGAATTGGCAATATTATTTGAAATTGCCTGCTGACGCAGACTCGATGCATCGAGTGCAGATTGTAAGAGTCCAATAGTGTTCAAGATGATTCTCCACCTTTCGTGTATTTGTTTTGATTAAATTTGAAGAACATCAAATAAAAACACACTTTATCAATATACTATAAAAACAGGGAATTAATCTATACTATTTTTCACGTGTAATAATTTGATCAAGAATTCCGATACAATCAAACAAGAGTATTGGATTGTAACTGTTGATAATACTTTGTCACACCGGTCACCCAATGGTTATTTAAACCTGTTGGATCGTTAGACGCGCCGATCGGAGCATATTTATTACCAATTTCTCCTATCGTTGCTAATCCTTTACCAAGATAATTTTTACTTAAATTTCGTGCCATGTCACTAATACTGTCTTCTACCGAGGAATAGGATTTCAAGCCGTTAATCCCCATCATACCAGCAACATTATTTTTTTCATAAGCCGCTCGTGATTTCCCATTTCCCGTTTCATGTTGGGCAACCGCTGCAAGTAAGGATGGATCAATATTGTACTGCTTTCCAGCGGAAATAAATACATGCCCCATCCCTGTTAATTTTCCATTAAGTTTTTGATTTAATTGGTCTGCAGTGATTGATTGAAAACGTAATGAATCTGAAGATCCAACAGAATTATAAGACATCTCTTCCAGTAGGTTCGGCATCGAATTGCTAAGCGTCGAATTAATGGCAGAAAAAGAGTTTGTCTGGGTTGGGCTGCTCGCTTGTACCCCTATTCCTTCCAAAAGTTGATTGAGAACATTGGCAAATAGATTTTCGGAGTCATTTTGGTTGCTCACTAATTGCGAACGAAGTTTTTCAGTTCGAGACAGTGTATTAATTAACATGGTCTTCGTAAACCAATCATCACCATTTATCAATGAAATCATCCTTTCTTATATCTGATGACTCCCTAATGTTTAATAAAGGGAAAAATTCAGAATTTGTAGTACGTTCTGCTCCAGTTATATCGTTCCTTCTATCATTCTCGTAATATCGTAAATATATTCGTCCGGGATTCTTGATACATATGAAAGTTTACCGTTTTCTATGGTAGCCTCTACTAAAACAATTGTATTGGGATCCTGCTCTTTTTTTAATGCTAGAATTTGTTTTTCTTTATATACCACGTTCTTCACCATGAAAAAGGTATCCCTTATGGGTACATCAATGGTAATCTTAATCGGTTTCATAAAGAAGGGGCGCTTATTTTTATAATCCAAAAAGTGATAAACATTCCCTTTTTTTCGCTGATCCAGTATATTTTCCTGATGAATCATTCATTTCTCCCTCTCCACAATCGTAAAATTATATTCGACAAGCTCAAAATTTCAAAAAGAGAAAAAAAAAGTCCCTTCATCGAATAGGTGACTTTTTACGGTACCTTCTTCGGTAATCCGGCTGCCATAGTCTTCATGACCTTAGGCCCGTGACTTTGCGTCCCTGAATTTCTACAGGTTTGCGATTTACGGAAGTATTGTGGCGTCGAAATCATTCACACGTCAATTGCTTCATACTATTATATTACACGTTTCGACATGATTTTCAATATGATTCACCGAATTTCCATCTAGTTGTTTTTACCTATTTTTCATAAATTATCACAATATAGGCCTAAAGACATAAAAAAAATGCGTCCTGCCGCAGTTTCCCTCCGGTCGAACGCATTACTTTTTCCGTTATTTGGTAGTATCGATGTAAGCACCATTTATTTGTTTAACATATGGATTGAATTTCCTGGATATATCTCTTTTCACTTTAATTTGTTGTAAAAGCTTCCCTGTTTTTCCTAACAACTCCTTTAGTTGAGGATGCGTCTGCTGATCTAGTCGAAGCGTTTCTTCGAGCATTCGCTTTGCTGTTGGTGAATATTGTGCATTAGGGTCATTTTCCTTTAAGGAATCAACCTGCGCCATTAAGGTGTTCCGTTCAGTCAAATATTTTTCCAACTCATCTATATTTTCTTCTGTAACCGCACGGGTCATTTCGACGGTCAGTTGATAAATTGATTTGATTAATTCATCCATTATGATCCCAGACCTTAACCTTGTGTTTTCGCAGTTTTCATTGCCGTTGACCATGTCTCTGTCAGTTCAACCGCAAATCCTTCTACTTCTTCTAATATTTCGATTTGCTTATGAAGATTGGCCTCAATTAATCGACTCTTCATGTAATCATATAATTGGCGCAAGTTATCTGAAATACCATAGCCCTCTTTTAAGGTTATGATTAATTCACTCAAAATATCCTGTGCTCTAAGATTATAGGTATGACTTTCTTGAAGGTTCTTATTTTCGATTGCCTGTTTAGACAAGCGGATAAATTTCACCAATCCTTGATATAACATATAGGTTAAATCTTCTGGTTTAGAAGTTGTTACCGCTTGTTTTTGATAAGTTTGATACGGATTTCTTATAGTCATGTTTGAGTACTCCCTTCACCATTCATTGTTACTTTTCATTATCGGATATACTGAAAAATAGTTAAGGAAATATCAAAAATTGTTTGTTGTTCCTATCAAAATTCAGTCTGCCGCACCAACCTTTTAACTGCCAACTTGGAGGACCACGCCAGAGCCATCTACGAGGTAATTCAGGCGTTGATTATATGACTTCAAATTCTGGATTTTAGCGGCATCCCCTAATTGACTAAAGGCTGCTATTTCCTTTGCCAGTTTAGCAATCTCCGACTTTAATTCATTATTGCGTTTTCGTTCTTCCATGAGCTGTTGCTCCTTTTGGGCCAACTTATCGCGCAATGCTTTTTTTTCACCATTGATTTCCGATTTCATCGTTTCGATTTGTTGCACTGCCTCTTGGTTGTGGAGGGCCAAATTGGTAAGTTGGTATAGGCTCCTAAGAAGTTCATGGAGATTGATTCCAGGTAATTGTTGAACGTTTGTAATAAGACCGGAGAGGATATCTAATAAATCATCGCCTTGTTCTGGTTCCGATTGATTTACTGGGAGCGCTGGTGTCAAATCTTCCACTGTCTCTGTAGCTAGAACAGGCACATTCTTATGAGCAATTGTAGTAAATTGGTAACCGGTTTGCGGCGTCTTATCCTTCGTCTTAACTATCGTATAATATTTGTAATTAACAGACTGATAGCCACGATTTAATAATTGAGCAACTTCCTCTAAAATTTCAGTTATATTTAATACGCCTTCATCTTGACGTTCTTGGATATATTGAAACATGAATTGTATTTCATTATTCGTCCATTTGCGATTAATTTTTTTTGATTCACGTGATGATTGTTTAGCCTCGTTTTCGTTATTGATGGCCAACATCATTAAATGGTTATAATAAAAAACTAATGTACCCGGATTCAACCGGTGGTTCATTTCCAATTCCTGAATGTAAGCTTCTTCTATTTTTCCAGCTTGGTGATTGTTTAACGCTTCTTTCATCTCAAATAGTGCGGATTTTAAACTCATTTTTACTGCCTCCTATTATATTTAGAAATAAACGTATCGATCAAACACTAGTAAGTCTGATGTATGTTGAAAATGAATTTGGTTTAAATGTCATTATAATTTTGATCCGACTGTTCATCAAATAATACGAACCTATGGTGATTTTTTTGAGTATACCTTTAAAATTAATTCTATAAGTTAATTATACTAACTATGTAAAGAATTGTAAAATTATTATTTGAATTTTTTAAAAGTTAGTTTTATCGTATTTGTTACGTGTTTGATGTGATGATTTAACTGTTGAGAATAGACCATTTCTACCATCTTGATGGATGTATACAGAAATATTTAAAAGTCCCTCTTTTTATAAAAAGAGGGACTGATCCTGTTTTGAGTTATTTTTAAGATGGCTTTACTGCTTCTCTTTTAAACGTATTTGCCGTTGTTTTTCAAAACAAAATTGGATGATTTTCATTTGATCTCGCTTATGTAATTCCGTAAACTCGATAGCTACTTGTTTTCGTTCTTTTTCTTGTGCTATGCTAACTCGCTTGATTTGGCCTTTAAAGAGAATCGGAAGGTTTTCTCTCTTTTGAGTACTCGGGATGACCAATGTACCCGAAATCTCCTCTCCTTCTTTAAGATCCAAGTCGACCACACAAGAGAACAATAAGCCGCCAGCACTGATATTAATGGTATGAAGCTCTTTGTCATCTAGAAGCAGACTCAAATTTGTTCGTACCCGGAAATTTTCTCGATCTTGAACCTTGATGATTTCTTTTTCTGAGGGCTTCGAAATTCGGAATAACGGCATATTGTCGTTTTTTTTGCCAATAATTTCTGTTTTAAATTTATATTTATTGTCATTCGCAAAAAAAGTAAGATCCACTTTTGTGCCTTCAGGTAACATGCCATAAATATTTCGATCCATCGGAAAACCGATTAAGATTTCCTTCTCACCTACTTCAGCAATAATGGAACGGGTTGTTTTGTCTGCGCTATGTATATCGATCATGATGTTTTGATTGACTTTTGGAAACATAATATCCCCCTTCTACTCTTGATCTTTCAAAAAATGATGAAAATAATGATGACGAAAAGGACAAACAAAAAGGGCTTGTTAGGCCCGGAAAAAATTTAGCGGAGGAAATCCACTAATGAAGGTTGAATGATTCGAGCACCGACAGATAATGCCGCCGTTTGCACATTTTCCTGTGCCTTCAAATCCATGATCACTTTAGCGATATCTACGTCTTCTTCTTTTGTTAGAAGACTTGTCGTCGAAAGCTCTAACCCTTCAAGTCGTGAAACACTTAACTCCATCCGATTCGTTCGGGCCCCCAGTTCAGCGCGTTCCTTTAAGATATTATCCATCTGACTGTCTAATTCTGCTAAGTGGTCATTTGTGCTAGGTTCAGTAGAAGCGAAATTGGCGGCGATATCATTCAGAACCGTAAAAATACTACCCACTTTTGAATTATTAAAGACATCCGTACCGAGGACATTGATTTGAACATTGCTGTTTTGCCCCACTTGGAGTTCAAGCATTCCTTCATTTGCATTTGTAAACTGATTTGTTTCCGTGTTATAAGGAGGATTTTTTACATCCGTCCCGGCAAAGATGTATTTGCCAGCAATTTGCGTATTGGCAATTTCCCCTAAATGATTACTTAATTGCTTGATTTCTTCGGCGATTGCGGTACGATCTTCCGGATTATTCGTTCCGTTTTGACCTTGTACCGTCAGCTCCCTTACACGCTGCAGGACCGAGGTTACTTCATCAAGGGCGGAATCAGTACTCTCCATCCACGAGAGTCCGTCATCGGCATTTCGTTTATATTGGTCAATTTCATTTAAGGAAGATCGATAAAACATACCACGTACCGCTGAAACAGGATCATCAGATGGTTTATTGACTTTTTTACCTGAAGAGGCTTGATCCTGGTACTTCTCCATTGCTTTATTCGTCCGTGATAGATTAAATAACAAATTTTGTGTCAGCATACTTTGCGTAACTCTTGTGCTCATACAATCCCTCCTTTTCTTACAGTCCTACTCGGCCCATGCCATTAATTACTTTGTCCAAGCATTCATCAATGGAAGTCATTACACGAGCTGATGCGTTATACGCTTGTTGAAACTTAATCATATTAGCCATTTCCTCATCCAGTGAAACGGCTGAGACCGATTGGCGGCGATTTTCCACTTGGTTCACAATCACTTCAGAGTTGTCATGCATTCGTTGCGCTTGTTGAGAATCAATCCCGAGCTGTGCGACAATGTTCCGGAAGTAATCATCCATTGTTGAAGTCGTCCCATTGAAGGACAAATTATTATCAAATTTGATATTAGCGATGGCTTTGGCATTTTCGCCATTCCCTGACGAAGAATTACCGGCTGTTCCCTCTTCGGTAGCAGCAGCGATTAAATCCAGTGATTTCAGGATTTCCGCATTTACGTTTAGGTCCTTTGCGGTTGTACCTGTAAAGAAATCAACTTTGATGTCTGATTCTCCACTAATATTTTTCAAGTTGAGCCCTTGTTTATGAATCTCATTAATTGAATCAGCAAATACCTTTGCTAATGTATCGATTTTTTGAATAAAATCAGGAATTGTGCCGCCATCTTCAACGGTTCCATACGATTCAATCCGTCCTAATAGCTCCCCAGCTTCTAAACTAACTTGCTGGTCACCAATCTTAATCGAATCCTTCTTAACCAACCCGCTCGTATCGTCAAATTCAACTGTTAGCGAATTAGCTGTTTTACCAGTAACGAGAACAGCGTTACCCACGGTGACATCGACCATTCCATTTTTACCATTTGCGACCTTCACATTGACTAGTTTGGAAAGTTGATCAATCAAAACATCACGTTGATCATACAAATCATTCGGTTCATAGTTATTGGGCACTAACCGAGAAATTTGATCGTTTAGACTGCCAATTTGTGCTGCGAGTGAATTTACTTCACTCGTTTTGGTCTGAATGACATTTTTCAAATCCGTTTGCGTCTGCTCTAACGAAGTCGAAAGGTATTGAAAGGTTTCTGCTACTGCCACACCTTTTTGACTTACAATCGCACGTGACGCCGCACTTTCTGGATTTTTCTCAAGCTCCTGCCAGCTTTTCCAGAATTCGTCCATAACATAGGCTAAGCCGTTATCTGATGGTTCATTAAATATTTCTTCGACCTTACTAAGCGTATCACTTTTTGCTTCGTAGTAGCCGAGGTTTTTGTTTTCATTGCGGATTTGAACGTCTAAGTAATCTTCGCGTAAGCGAACGACCTTAGAGACGTCAACACCCGTCCCTAATTGATATGCGTTCGACCCAGGTATAGAAATAGCAGATGTAGCTTGCATCTCTACTCGTTGCCTTGTATATCCAGTTGTATTGGCATTGGAGATATTTTGACCGGTCGTGGCCAACGCTGCCTGTTGGGCAGCAAGTCCCCGCTTCGCTACTTCCAAACCATGGAAGGTAGAAACCATCCTGATCCCTCCTATTCTCTTTCCATTCTCTATATTTTGGCATCCAATAAGTTGGAATAACGTTTTCCTGATTTTGGACCATAACCAAACTCTGGTTCCTTTTGAACATGCAATCCAATCGTGTATTGGATATAGGATAGCGATGTTTGCAGCAATTGTTGGTTGGTTTCGTTCATGAGGGAGATTTCATCGATCACTCCACGAAGGATTTTCGCAAGATTCGTTAAAGCCGCCTTATTCGAGCCACCCTTTTGAGTGTTGATCACTTCGTCAAGGGTAAAGGCATCACCTGTGATCCCCTGCTCCGCCATATATTCTTTTACGATTTGTTGTCGCTGCTGTTCGAGCTTTTGTATTTCGTCCGCACATACTGTTTCCTGATAGATCAAGTTTTGCAGTCCTGCCGCCGAGCCATCGACCAACAGTTCTCGTTTCTGTTTGACGAGTTCAAGTAATTTTAAATGGGCATCCAGCATCATTTCGAGTGTCTCAGTCATTTTGTTTAGGGATTCCATTTGCATGTCTCCTAGTTGGATTGATTACTCCAAAAATTGATAAGCTTATCTGCGACTTTGCTGCTGTCGACTTGATACGTACCGTTCGCAATTTGCTGTTTCAATTCCTGTACACGCTGTGAGCGTTGTGTTTGTTCAGAGGCAAGAGCCTGTGAGATTTCCCGGCCGCGGGCTGATATTTTTACTTCTTCAGAAGTGGTTGTTTTTTTAGTTGGTTGATTGTTGTTTGTCCGATTTTGTTGACTTTGGTAGGAATAAAGACCATATCGATTATCATTAATTCGCATGATTGTTCCCTCCTATTCCTTTTTTCTTTATTAGTATTATCGGCCAGTTCAAAAAAAAGTTTAGGCAAAAAACAAAAGAAACTTATAAAATTAATGGCTTTGTTAATGTTGCCCGTTGATTTCCGCTCCAGGCGCTCGCTTTCCGCGGGCAGTCCGGGAGCCTCCTCGGCGCAAGCGCCTGTGGGGTCTCCCAAGACTTGCTTTTCCCGCAGGAGTCGAGCGCCTTACGCTCCAATCAACTTAGTGCGCTAAATCTACATTCATTTTTAATTAGTAAAATAAATAGTCAATTTTCGACAGTCTGTTATATTGTAACAAATAAATGTTCTTTTTTCATTATGATTTGGTTTCCTAATGACTAGACAAAAAAACAACGGTTGGAGTGTGATTTGGACGCCATGCCGTTGCTTGATTTGCTGATTATGAATTTTGATTTACGTTTGTGCCGATGAAGTCTATTTGTAGGGACTGCATTTGCTTTAGGTAGACTTCTGTTTTACCTGGGGTGTAGTTATGGGTCGGGCGATGTTGGGTAGAGTCGATTGTTGCGCCGCCCTGTTTCCAGTTGATATGTACTTCGGTTGGTGTAAACTGAATTTTTACAGAGCCAGGACTTGGGATAAAGGCGATATTGATTTTTGCTGGTTCTGGATTAGCCTTTTGGGCGACAATGTCCATTAATGCATCACGTTTATTCGCTATTTTCGCTAATTGATCGCCTTCTTGGGCTATTTCAGCTACTGCCATTAGGGCTTCATTTTTCGCAAATTCAGCTTCATCCGCGATTAATGTAGGGATACTTTTGAAACCTAACTCACCCCAAGCTTGCTCTTGATCAATAATTAGTTGTGAGGGCGTCCGATCAATTTCCATTTGTGCGGGAGTCTGCTGAATCGATAAGTCTGCTGGTTGTTGCTCGATTTCTTGATTTGGCTGCGTCGTACGCAACCCAATTTGTGCATAAGTTTGCTGTAAGCGAATTTGTGGGAGCTGCATGGTGCACCGCCTTCGAAAAAATAATCTGTTTACGCCTTTTTATCAAATAGTAGTCCCATGTATTCTTCCATCGCCGCATACATATCGAGCAGTTTTTTTGGTGGAATTTCCTTGACCACTTCATTGGTGGTATCATCGACAATGGCGACATAGTATTTTTGCAAATCTTCATGGTATTGAAATTTCAAATGAGTATTCGAGGCTTTTAAAAACTCGTTCATGCTTTCGATGACTTTTTCGGTTTTTTCCTTTGTTATTGGTTGCTGTGGCAGTTCTTGTTGTTCCGCTGATTTCTCTCTGATTTTGGGTGTACTAGCGATCTGGCCCACTTGTTCTACCGGTTTCACAGGCAGATCGGTGGCAGAATTTGTCGGTAACACCTTATCCAACATGAGTATTTCCCCTTTCACACAATCTTCTTACTATAATAATCGGAAGAAAGGAGAAAATGTTTAGGCAGAATACTTAAAAGTGGTTGAATCAATTACCCCTTTATATCGATGTTTCCACCAAGATGGGGCTGGGCTGCACTTTGCATTGCTTGTATATTTGCTTGCCCAAACATTTCGTTTAGAAAATCAGCATTTCCACCAACTTGATCCATTGCTTTTTTCATAACTAAGATTGACGCTTGTTCTTGGAGCTGTGATTGGTTTAAATGGATTGACATTTTCGAGATATCCATAAAAAAACATCCTTTCTTTCATGACTTTCCTTCATTACTAGGGGACTTTCATTCCAATTATTCCATTTAAGTTATCGGCAAAAGAATGCATTTGTTTAGAATTACGCTTTTTATAAAAAACGGATTATCTCTATGATAAAATAGAATCAAATGGAAATAAGAGAGGAGTAAATATCTATGTTCCATGAATTAAATGAAATACAGACAAACGTATTAATAGCTAGTATAATAGCAGATGGCGAACTTACCAAACTCTATAAAAATAGTCGAAGAAAAAATAATAGTTATCGGGAGCATTATGGTGAAAAACAAAAAGAATATCGAGAGTGGAAAGTAAACGTAATGAATGGTCTTTTTTATATTACACCAAAGAGTTATACTCTACGATCAGCATCTAGTCCATTTTTCACATGCTTATATGAATACTTTTATAATTGTGATGGCCATAAAACACTCCCCCACACATTAATTTCTGAATGCACACTTCCCGAATTCTTAGCTGTTTTATATATGGATGATGGTTCATTGTGTATAACAAAACGCATAAACCATAATAAGAAAAAAATTTATTTAACTCCTCAGATTTACCTGTACTTACAAAATTACCCTTCAGAAGAACTGAATTTACTCAACATCCACATTAAAAACACTTTTCAAATTAACTTGCATCTTGCAAAAAGAAAAGACGGATATGGAACTATACTCCGAACTACATCTGTTCAAGAGACATTTGCTTTTTTAGACATCATAAAAGAAGTCACTTTAGATTGTCCAAGTATGTTTTACAAAACAAATTGGAAGTACCGGTACAGACAAGAAGAAGAAAGATTAAAATCAAAATTTCCTAATTACGAAATTGTCTTAACAAGTTCTAATAGATATAAAAATTATTCATCAGAAGAAACAGAGCGGCTCATTTTATTAAAGAAACAGGGACAGACTGATAAGGAAATTGCTGAAACACTAGGTAGAAGCTATTGGTCAGTGGTCTATAAATTAAGTGAATTAAGGAAAATGGAATTGATATAATCATTGGCTTCCTACTTCTAATGGACAACATATTTTAGCTGCTTTTCTAAAAAATCAATTTCACTTTTCAATTCATTCAATTGACTATTCAACTGATCAATTTCTAATGAATCTAGTTCATGATTAAGAGAGTATTCAGCTATTTTTTTCATTTCATGAAGCTTGATGTCTATCTGTTGAAAAATACGATCTTGTTTTTTACACCACTCAAGCTGCCGTTCAAGAAACTGTTTATGATCATTCTTTTCTTTATCCATTAGCTCCTCCAATTTTACAGCTATTATACTGATATGAAAAGAGGCTCTAGAAAATCTAGAGCCTCTTTCATATCTAAAATTAACGAAGAAGTTGTAAAACCCCTTGTGGTTGTTGGTTGGCTTGCTTTGCCGCTATGCCTTTCGGTCATAGAATAGACTATATCTTCATCCACATTTCTATGGAGCTGGGCACTTCGAACAGTATTTCACTGCCCTACGAGATTCATAGTCATAGCTACCGCCTTAGACCGTGTTCCCTAGTCGTTGAACCTTCTCCAGAGTTTCCTCACAGGAGCTTGGCTGCTGATTATCCATTGTTTCATCCTCATCATTTTCAGACCATCACGCCTACCGTTTTCAGTTACGCTGTGGTTGATGAAGCTTTAGGAAGTTCCAGCAATTCACCCAGTTATCCTCTTACTCGTTACCAAGTAAGACGCCCTTAAATCATTATCTCAAGAGTTGTAAAACTCCTTGAGGCATCTGATTTGATTGAGCCAACATTGCTTGTGCTGCTTGAGAAAGAATAGAGTTCTTAGTTTGGTTCATCATTTCTTTCGCCATCGTGCGAACATTTGCTTTCACAAATGACCAGACTATATCTTCACCCTTTAGTAATCTAGTAGGGGTCGGGCACTTCGGATCCACAATGCTGATGACCATTGTTTCACCTATGGATTTCATCATCATAGCTTTTAGCCTTAGATGGTCTATCCTAGTCGTTGAACCTTCTCCACTCTTTCGAGACAGGAGCTTGGCTGCTGATTGCCCATATCTTTTCTTTTTTCAAACCATCACGCTTGTCGTTTCCAACTACGTTGTGGTAAGAAAAGCTCTAAGGGTTTTCCAGCAATTCACCCGATAATGATCTCTAGCCGTTACCAGCTAGGACGACTGTGCTTGTTACTGCTTAGGCAGCTAAAGCATAATCTACGTCACGGATACGAGATTCCGCAGAAGTTAGGTTTTCAGAAGATGTGCTTAAGTTATTGATTGTATGTTCTAAACGGTTTTGAACTGCACCTAATTTTGCGCGTTCTGTTGATACACTTTGGATTGCATCATCAAATGATTTAATTGCATTATCAGCCCCTGCACGTGTTGAAATATCAACATCAGCTACGTTAAGACCTTTAGTAGTCATATCATTTATTTGTAGATTGATACTTTGACCCTTGTTTGCTCCGATTTGGAAGTCAACTCCACCAGAGGTAGCAGTACCTGTTCCAGAAAGACCTAATTTGCCAGATACATCATCGGTTGCAACTTGAAGATTAACAGTGTCAGCTTTACTTGAATTAATTGTAAGAGCACCATCTTTTACTGATACACTTACAGTACCATAATCTGTACCAGTTTGATTTTTATAAGCAGCTAATGAGTTATTAATGTCTGTTTGTAAATTTGTAGCTAAAGTTGACATATCAGTTCCTGCAGTGTAGGTGCCTGCGCCTGTACTAGCAAGAGTAACATTTAACTGAGTTCCGTTTACATCAAGTTGGAGCTTGCTTGATGCAGTTAAACCACTAATGGTCTCATCAAAGTTACCATTTGATCCTATTTTAGCAGTTCCTGTTAACATTTTACTTTTAGCATCACTTGCAACTAATTGTCCAGTGGCAGAATCATCATCTAATGCTTTAATTTCAATTTTCGATGTAGAGCCAGTTGTACCACTTGTTAGGCTAAGCTTAACCTCAGTATTTGCTCCATTTTTTTGTACGTCTAAATTTATATTCGGTGCAACTATTTTATCTGCATCTGCTGCAGTACTGTTATATGTTGAAATAGCAGTATTAATTGCAGTTTTAAACTCTTCCATTGTTCCTAGTGTATCACTAGCAGAACCTGCAAGATCGAAATCAATAGTATGACCGTCAATGTTTAGCTGATATTTATTAGTAGTACTAGCAGTTTCAGAATTTGTTACATCAATCCAACCAGTATTAAAAGTAGCTGCTGAAGCAGTCCCAATTTTGCTACCTGTTCCACCAATCTTACTTCCAGATAAATCACCATTGATTAATTTTTTTGTATTGAATTCAGTGTTATTACCGATTCTATCAATTTCGCTCTTTAATTGTTTAACTTCATCTTGAAGAGCTTTACGGTCATCATCAGTAGCAGTATCGTTCGTAGCTTGTACAGATAATTCACGCATACGTTGTAAAATGTCGTGAGTTTCATTTAAAGCTCCCTCTGCTGTTGCGATCAAAGAAATACCATCTTGAGCATTACGTGATGCTTGATCCAACCCACGAATTTGTCCACGCATTTTTTCAGAGATCGCTAGACCTGCAGCATCATCTCCAGCTTTGTTAATACGAAGACCTGAAGATAATTTTTCCATTGATTTAGACTGTGCATTAGTAGCAGAGTTTAGCTTGTTGTAAGTGTTTAACGCTGCAATATTGTGGTTGATTTGCATAATTATTTTCCTCCTTGGGTTAAATAAAATTTGATTTAATAAAAAGACGTTAACCTTTTTGAAAATATATATAATATACCCACTGGGTTTATTATCAAAGATTGTGATTTTGATTACTTAGATCAAAATCTAAAACGATAAAACATTTTGCTTTTCTGTGAAACTATTACTTACAAACAATTCTTCGCGATAAATGCTGATTTCTTTAGGTGCATCGATGGCAAACCTTAATAATCCAGTATCCGTTTGAATAATAGTTATCTTCACATTGTCACCAATCAAAGTGGTATCTCCGATGATTTTTGCTCTCTTTTTCAACTTAGTTGCAAGACTTTGTTCCTGTTTCACCCGCGATATACGCATGTGACTTGGAGCATCAATAGCCAAGCGAAGTTTTGATCCTATTTGTAAAACAGTTACTTTAATGACATCACCAATGATTACCGATTGTCCTATTTCTCTGCCTACAATGAGCACCCTATCATCCTCCTAGTTTCTACTGCTTACAATAGTTATTATCGGAGATTGTTCAGTATTGTTTAGTTGATTTCAGAAATATTATTTGACTTATTATCAAGGATTGCCTTGATATTTTTATTATCGGAACCTCTATCAATTTGTTTAGTTGATATTTCAAATTAATTTTGATTCCTTTAATTAGCCCAATAATGCTTCTATATATTATGTATCGGTCGCTTGGACTACAAGTTTAGTAATTTTTTATAAAAATAAAAGAAGCACCCCCTATCTATCAAATTAGATAAAGAGTACTTCGTTTTATTGAGATATTTTTCTTAGCCAAGTTGCTGAGTAAGCCAAGAACTCTGTGAGTTCATCTGCTGCAATGCTTTTTCCATCGCACCAAATTGCTTCCATAGCCTTTCCTCGTAGGAATCGATCCTATCTTGTTCCTTATCAATGTTAGTAGTTAACGATGTTATTTGTTTTGCCATAAAACTATTCGTATCTACTGTAGCACCAGGGGAACCGGCTAAAGAAGTGAGCTGCTTTGTCGTTACATTAATTCGGTCATAAATTCTCCAGCCAAAGCCGCTCTGATTAAACATGTCTTTATCTGTTGCGGTTGTAGCGGAACTATTTGTACTGGTTCCTTTGTCAGTAAACAATTTCTTTACATCTTCAAGATTTGACTGGAGTACCCCTTTTAATTTTTCTTCATCCAAAACTAATTTTCCGTTATCTTGGTAACTAGATGAAAAATCAATCCCGATTTCCTTTAAGGTTTTAAACGCTCCGCTGTTTTCAACTGCAGAAGTAAGACTATTCCGCATTTCTGTTAGGAAAGTACTTATTGTAGAGTCACTGGATAATAGACCACTTTTCGCCTTTTCATCCCACAGTTTAATATCATTATCTTTCATATCCGTTTTTTGATCGTCTAACAACGGCGGGTAATCACGATATTTTTTTTCCGTAATACGACCATTAAAATCCTTAATTACCTCGTTATATTTGTCGACAAATGTTTTAATACTACTAAAAATGGCATCTGTATCACTCTTCGTCGTGATGTTCAATGATCCACTAGACATATTGGCCTTAAGGTCAAACGTAATTCCGTCATAGGTGATAGAGTTGGTATCAGAGCGAAATTCCATTCCATTGATCCACATTTTTGCCTGCGAGGCATCAGTCCCCACTACAACTGATGTTTTTGAATCATTCGCATATTTATCTGAACCGGTACTAGTAACTGATCCTGCTGTTATACCTAATGTAGTTAAAAGGTTTGATGTCCCTTCTCCTAATTTCACATCCTTATTCTCTCCTGCAGAATCATTTGTAAAAGTAAAGGATTTTTCTGAAGCTGAATAAGAAACAGTTAGTGGAGTGTTACTGGTAATATCATTTAATACAGAATCCAAGGTGTCATTGATATTAAATTCATAATTCACATCATTAATCATTAATGATGTCTTGCCATCTGCGTCTCCTGTTACCCCTAATTCGCTAAGTTTCTTTGTTGTATCAAATCCGTCACCGAAAAATTTAACTGAAGAAGCAAGCGCCGGCTTCGCCTGTTGCACATTCGTAATTTCATAAGAAGACTGCGTCGGTGTCTTCGATACTGTAGCGGAAACCACACTCTCATTCGAGGAACTGGCTGTTTGTTTATTAAAAGTTGACTGCAAACGTAAGCTCTCCATCGATTTCAGGAAGTCATCAACACTTTTATTCACATCACGATAAGCATCCTGTTTCCAGGTTGACGTGATTTTACTTTGCTGCAGTTTATTTAAGCGTGCACTTTGGGCCTTCACTAGATTGGCCACAATCTCATCCGTATTCATCCCAGATGCCAAACCAGTAACTCTCAATGATGTATCAATACTAGTCAATATGCTCACTCCTTTTCTATATTTATGTAAAATCCATAAGGGTCATTTTGTTTTAGTTATCGACATATATCTGATTAAGTTAAGTGACTATTATCCTATTTTCAATTTTTATTAGTAAAAAAGAGACGAAAATCCGTCTCTTTTGATTATTTCATAATATTATTGGCAATCCCAATCATCTGATCGGCATACGATAATGCCCGTGCATTCAATTGATACGATCGTTGTGCCGTCATTAAATCCGTCATTTCTTGAGTTAAATCTACATTGGAACCTTCTAAATAACCCGTAGAGAGCTGAACCTCGCCAAGAGGCATCGTCCGGGCGAAATTCGCTGCCGTAGCCCCATTCGGTAACACCGTCTCATCAATCGCAAATTCATTATTCCCCATACTCTTTAACAGATGAGGATTTTGAATATCCACGATCCCCAGCCGCTGTGCCGCTATCGAGGTCGTCCCAGTCGTCTTATCCTTCAGTTGAATTTGACCGTTCGTACCAATTTGCACTTCTGATTGGCCATCCAATTCCAGTGGAGCACCGTTTTGATCAAGTAAATACCCGCCATTGGCATTAACTAAATGATAGCTGCCTAGGTTATCAGGATTCGCACTTAAGTGAAAGTTTCCGTCCCGTGAATACCTGACCTCATCGGCTCCACCTGTAGTTGATGGGTAACCAATTTGAAAAAAGCCATTCCCTTGGATCATCAAATCAAACGGATTGCCCGTTTCGATGGCTTGACCTTGCTGTACGTCCAACTGTGTCATCCCCGGACGAACACCATATCCCACTCGTAGACCATTAGGCGTTAACCGCCCAACTTCCTGACTAGAACGTCCTTGATTGTTCAACTGTGATGTAAGCACATCTGAAAAAGTTTGCTCTTTTCGCTTAAAACCAGTCGTATTCACATTCGCCACATTATTTGCGGTGGTATCAATTTTTTGTTGATATGTTTTTAATGCACCAGAAGAGATAAATAGTGAAGTATTCAATGTCTTGTTCTCCTATTCATGTAGTCCTACCCGTTAATCTTACCAACAGAATTTAACAGCTGCAGTGAGCTGTCATAGGCACTAATTACCTTTTGATTGGCCTCATAGCCCTTAACCGTCATCATCATGTCTGTCATTGTTTGACTTGCGTCAACATTAGACTGTTCCATATATCCCTGCTGCAGAGTGACACCTGGATTCGCGCCGCCACCATCTTGAATAAAGGCCAACGGTGTATCGGAACCGTATGCATTACCACCCAATCGACGAAGCTCTAACGGATTTTGCGCAACCGCAATCCCAATTTGTCCAACAGTTTTCGTCTTAGCAGGGTCACTCGGATAGGCGACAATTTGACCATCTGCCCCTATATAGAGATCCTCTTTACTAATACTATCAGTAATGGTAATCGGTTGATGATCCGCCCCCAAGACTCGGTACCCATCGGTGGTAACCACATTCCCATTCACATCTAAATCCCACTTACCATTACGAGTATAACCTACTGTGCCATCTGGTAACTGAACTGCGAAGAAGGCAGCCGGCTTTACTTGGCGTCCATTCACTGTTTGAAATGGGATGGACTGATCATCAATCGCCACATCGAGGGCATTGCCCGTTTCGACGACTGCCCCTTGGCTGAAGCTCGGTATCCGCTCCTGTGCATACACTCCATTTGTTAATTCACCTATTGGAACAGCCATGCCAGGAATTTGCGTTCCTCCCGTAGCTGCTCCGTTTTCATTAAAGTCCTGTACGCGCTGCATGAATAGCTTCGGAAATGACCGGAGGACGGTATCATCCTTCTTATAACCTGGTGTTTCAGCATTGGCTAGATTATCTGATAGTGCTTCTTGTTTGCGCTCTAAGGCAAACATGCCGGAAGCGGCAGTATACAGACCTCTTATCATAATAGACCCTCTTTCTTTACGCGTGGTGATCTTGAGCAGCAAGCTGCAGGATCAACGTTATTTCCCCACAGCCCTTGTCAAGTTTCTTGGCAATTTGTTCAACGGAAAACCCTTGTCTTTGTAAATCAAAGATCTCCTGGTAGCGCTCATTTAAAAATAAATTTTCTATCTTGGGTGGTGTTGCTGCCACTCGCATTGATGATTCAAGTGCCTGTCGCTCTACCTTCCATTGTTCGAATTCATGCATAAGAATACTATGTGACTGTTCAATCGTTGATTTTAATTGTGTCATTTCCTGCATCATATTTTGATATTGTTTGTTTAATTTTTGATGTGCCGTTAACTGGTCCTTATCGCCTTGAGAGGATGATCCCTTTACGACCAAGAAGAGAACAGCAATTAAATTAACTGCTAATAAAACCAAAATGATATATTCTACCAATTGCTCTACTCCTTTATAGGTGCATAATGAAGCGTGAAAATCGCTTCTTTTTTATCATTTACGTATAAATATTAATCAATAGGCCTTTAATTTCACCAATTCTTTCTAATAACGTCAGCCCATTACTTTGTTTATTAAGGACGTGGTCCGTTAATTCCATTAATTTACGGTCCAGTACTTGCACGGTTTTCAATGTTTTATTTCCACCATATGGATCCCAGCTGTCTGTCTGATACAGGCTAACCCCATTTTTTGTGACTTCTCCCATGAATTGCTTGACCATGTCCTTATATTTCCTTAATTCATGGAAGGTGGGATTTTCAGATAATTTTAATCCTTGTTGATCAATATCCTGCAGCATTTGCTGGAGGCGATCCTCGGTTAAACCCTGTGAATACGTGCTCATGATTTTTTGAAAAGAGGTTGAGCTGGTGGAAGATCGTTCCGATGTTGAAAGACGGTTATCACCAAGATTAATCCTTACTGGGTCTTGAATTTTCAAAAGAATTCACTTCCTCTATATAAAACATAACGAATCTGTTAAAAATAATCGAAATCTATCAAAATTATACCTTACTTTTTCATAAATTTCATTATAAATATCGATCCACACCTCCACATCCCCCATCCTATTCATGGAAATACACCAAAAAAATGCTTCCACAAAAATTTGTGGAAGCATTTCGACCCTTATTGAATCTTTTTGACCTGTTTATTAACCTCAAGCATGGCATAAGTTACCGCTTCTACCTCACTAGTCTGTGTTTCTATGCTCTTATTAACTTCTTCTGTTTGATTTCGAACATTGTCAACCTGGGTAGCGATTTCCTGACCATATTTGGCTTGATCATTGGTTGCAATCATCATTTGGTTGACCATTTCTTTGATATTATTAATATTCCGAACGATTTCCTCAGCGGTCAATGACTGTTCCTTCGTTGCACTTGTGACCGAATTGGATTGTGTTGCCACATTTTCAACCGCCGCGATAATGGCATTACTTCCTTTTGCTTGTTCAGCCGTTGCCACGGAAATTTGCTGGACCTGTTCCTTTGTGTTGTTAATCGCATGAACAATTTCTTCAGCAGTAATCGTTTGTTCTTTTGTGGAATAAGTCATTTCCGTTGCTTGCTTCGTCACATTCTCGACAGCTTTTACAATGAACTGACTATTTTGGGTTTGTTCTTCCGTTGCACTTGCGACTTGATTGATTTCCTCAGTCACCTGGGCGATCCCTTCGGAAATTTTTCTGATTGCATGCTCGGTTTGCTCGGCCAACTGATTGCCGATTTTCACCTTCTCGGCCCCATCATTAATCGATGTAACAGCAGCGACGGTTTCAGTTTGAATCCCTTTAATCAAAACAGCAATTTCTTTCGTTGCTTTGGCAGAGCGTTCCGCCAATTTACGGACTTCTTCCGCCACAACAGCAAAGCCTTTTCCATGTTCACCGGCACGTGCCGCCTCAATCGCAGCATTCAGTGCTAATAAATTCGTTTGATCAGCAATCTCATCAATAACTTCAATGATACTGCCGATTTCCTCTGAGCTTTTTCCAAGGTTTGCCATTACGCTACTTGCCTGATTAATCACCTGTGAAATTTCGTCCATTCCATTTAACGTTTCATGTAAGGAGTCAGTTCCTTGAACGGCATCATGCATGACCGAATCCGTTAGTTGTTTAACGGTTTGCGCACTGTCTGCGACCTGTTTAATCGATCCGACCATTTCTTCGACAGTTTGCACGGTTTGTTCCGCTGTTTGGGTCAAGTCGACAGCATTTTTGCTAACACCGTTGATGGAAGCACTTATTTCTTCAATTGCCTTCGTAATTTGTTCCACATTCGCTCCAGCATGCCCAACATTTCCAGCGACCTGTTCAATCGATGCCATCATTTCTTGAATAGCCGATGAACTTTCCTCAGAAGATACAGCCAAGTGCCCAGCACTATCTGCGACCAAGTTAATTGACGCACTCATTTGCTCGATCGCAGCGGAGATTTCATCGACACCTGAAGCCGTAATATTCGTGTTGCCTGCGACTTGTTGGATACTAGCCACAAGTTCACTCACTGAATCCTTGGCCTTGGACATCGATGCATCCAATTCTTGGGCACTATCTGCAGTCGTTTCAATTGATTTTTTGATGCCCATCACGGAATTAGTTGTTGTTTGGACATTTTTAACAACTCCGGATACAGACCGCGAAATCAATCTACCTATTGCAAAGGCAATCACCACACTTAATAATGTAGAAATCACCGCAATCGCGATAATCAATAATTCACTTTTATCGGCATTATCGTCGGCCTCTAAGGATAATTGTGCTAATGCCTTATCCCGATCAGACTGAATTAAGTCTAATTGTTGGGAAGCCTTATCACCAAAGGGGCCCATTTCATTAAATATCGCCGTAAACCCCTTCATATCCTGATCTTCTGATCGTTCGATTGCCGTTGGGAGTAATTTTTGATACTCATAGAAATTACGTTCAAATTCATTCAGTCTTTCTTGATTTTCTTTCACGACCAACATAGGACGTAGTATCTTTACATTTTTCTCGACTTCTTTTGTATTTTCCTCTAGTAATTTACTGGCAGCATCCATTGTTTCCTTGTCCATTGCTGTTCCATGCTTGGCCATATATAATCTGACTCGGGTCATGCCAAGATTCAGTTTATTAATCGTTTTCACCTTGGTATATTCAGTTTGTGTAATTTCCTTTACGGAATCAGCTAAGCTATTAATATTTAAATAAGAGATGACACTTACTGCTAAAAGTAATATTAGCATCCCTAAAAAGCTACTCCATAATTTTGCCTTCATTGAAAACTGTTTCAACTTTCTAATTCTCCTTGTATTCTAAGATGTAGATTCTGGTCATCAATTCTTTGTTTCAAAACCAACCAATAATGAATAAGAGACCTGTTACTTTAACTTGTCCACTTGGTGATTGACGCCTTTTGTTGCACTCACCAATTCTTCTACTTCTTTTGATTGAATTTCGATACTTGAATTCAACTCATCTGTTTGTCTGCGTACATTTTCAACTTCTTTGGAAATTTCTTGGCCAAATCCGGCTTGATCATTAGTGGCAATCATAATTTGATTAACCATTTCTTTAATATTATTGATATTGCGAACAATTTCCTCTGCTGTTAGTGACTGTTCTTTTGTCGCATTGGTCATTGCATTCGATTGTCTCGTTACATTTTCAACCGCATCGACAATCGCCATACTTCCTTGAGCCTGTTCCGACGTGGCAATCGAGATTTGGTCCACTTGGTCCTTTGTTTTGTAGATTGCAGTGACAATTTCTTCAGCCGTAATCGTTTGTTCCTTTGTAGAATAGGTCATTTCCTTTGCTTGTTTCGTCACATTCTCAACGGCACTGATAATAAATGAACTATTTTTTGTTTGTTCTTCAGTCGCTTTTGCCACTTGATTAATTTCCGCGGTAACCTTGGCAATCCCTTCGGAAATTTTCTGAATAGCATAGTTTGTTTTTTCAGCTAATTGATTGCCGATTTTCACCTTGTCAGAGCCATCGTTAATCGACGTAACGGCCGTATTGGTTTCGGTTTGGATTCCTTTGATAAGGACCGCGATTTCCTTTGTTGCTTTAGCAGAACGTTCCGCCAATTTCCGAACCTCATCTGCGACAACGGCAAATCCCTTGCCATGCTCACCGGCGCGTGCTGCTTCAATTGCCGCATTCAATGCAAGAAGGTTCGTTTGCTCGGCAATATCGTCAATGACTTCAATGATACTGCCGATTTCCTCTGAACTTTTTCCTAACCCTTCGATTACACCACTTGCATGATCAATCACTTTCGATATTTCATTCATTCCATCCAAGGTTTCACTTAACGACTGCGTTCCTTCAAGGGCATCGTCCATAACTGTATCGGTTAACTGTTTCACCGTTTGCGCACTATCCGCTACCTGTTTGATCGACACAACCATTTCTTCGACTGTTTGTGCTGTTTGTTCTGCTGTATTCGTCAGGCCAACGGCATTCTCACTTACCCCTTTAATGGATGCACTTACTTCTTCAATGGCTTTCGTGATTTGTTCCACATTTGTTCCGGCACTAAAAACATTCATGGCTACTTGCTCAATCGAAGTTAACATTTCTTGCATCGCTGATGAGCTTTCCTCAGAAGATGCGGCTAATTGATCTGCCCCGCCTGCGACTAAGTTAATCGAAGCACTCATTTCTTCAATCGCAGCAGAAATCTCATCAACACTTGAGGCGGTTATATTGGTATTCCCGGCCACTTGTTGAATGCTTGCCACTAGTTCATTCACCGAATCATTCGCTTTATTCATCGAATCATCCAATACTTTCGCGTTTATGGCTGCCTTTTCAATTGATTCTTTCATCTCACCAACAGATTTATTCGAAACATCCACGTTGTTCACGACGCCTCGGACTGAGCGACGAATCGATCTCGTCATTGTGATAGAAATAATGATGCTAAAAATCGCACCTGCTATCGATACAAGTAATAGAATTAATCTTGAAGTAGAAGCCTCATCCTCTGAAGCAGCGATGATATCTTTATTATCCTTTTCGACACTTTTTTGGAGTTCATCGAGTGAAACGGTTGTTTTTTCCCCTAATGTGTCCATAATCTTCATTTGCAGCTGAACCATGTCATAATCATTTTTATTTGAATCTTCAAACATAAATGGGATAATGGCGGCATATTCTTCGAAGTTTTTACGGAATGATTCTAATTGGTCCCTATTTTTTTTCGTCAGGTCTAATTTCTCAAACCCTTTGATATTATTTCTAATTTCAGTAATATCTTTATCTACATTTGCTTTCATCACATTTTTATTAACCTGTTCGCGCTCATAGGCATGTTTCGTTGCATATAGTCGGACACGCGTAAACTCTTCTTTTAATTTTCCGGCTAACTCAATTTTGGGAACTTGGGTATTACCGATTTGGTGGACATAATCGGATAAAAGAGCTAACCCTTTTCCAGATAGTAAGAAGGTAGAAATCAACAGGATGATAATGACTAAATAACTACCATAAAGTTTAAGCGCCATTGGTAGTTTCCTAGCTGATTTCTTCGGAATCTTTCCTGTTCCCTTTTTTGGCATTTTGCTTGCTGTTTTTCTTTTAGGTTTAAACATATTAATTCTCCTTCATTAACAACCTTGTATTCTTTCGGGATTATAATGAATCTTTTATTTCTTTTAATTCATCTAAATTGGTTGTATCCTCAAGCAATTTTTCTATATCCAACAAAATGATAAGGCGCTCATCCAATTTCGAGATTCCCTTCAGATAGGAAACATCCTTCGCTTCCAATAGATTTGGATGCTGAATCGTATCCTCAGGAATATTTAATACATCGGTTGCCGCATCGACAACAAGTCCAATTTCTTTGTCATATACCTGAACAATAATCATTCTGGAGGCGTCTGCTACCTGAACAGACTCCCCTGTCAAGGCTTCTCGTAGGTCGACAATCGGAGTGACAACGTCCCTGATGGTCGTTACCCCCAATACATGTGCTGGTCTATTCGGATAGGGCGTGATTTCCTGCATCCGTTCAATTGAGACAACTTGATTAATGTGTACGCCATATTCTTCGTTGTCTACTTTAAAAATGAGTGTTTTATTATCTTGTTCCATCTGTTTTCCCCTCATCTTCGCTTATTTTTTTCTATTTTCCATCGACTTGTTGTAGATCGCCGACTGAGGCTTCCATTAACTCTGCCAATTTTAATAAAATGATTAAGCGCCCCTGAATATTAGCAATTCCACCAATATATTCTGAATCAAATCCACAGCTGGCAGGAGCTTCGAAATCTTCTGCTTTCACATCCATTACATCTTTTGTTTGATCGACGATTAATCCTAATTCAATTTCATCTAATTTGGTCATGATAATCCGGGTATTGTCGGTATAGTCTACTTGTTCTATCTTTAACAGGCTCCGTAAGTCAATAATCGGAGTGACATGTCCGCGAAGATTAATCACTCCTTTTACAAAAGTCGGTGCATTGGGGACTCTCGTAATATGTTGAATCCGCTCTATCGATTGTACGTGCTCAATGTCTAATGCATACTCTTCTTCGCCTAGTGTAAAGGCGACGATTTTGACCATGTCCATCAAAATGATTCACCCTTTCTATTTAAAAAACTGATTCGTATCGATGATGAGGGCCACTTCTCCATTGCCAAGAATGGTTGCCCCGGAAATGGCGAAGATATTGGTTAAATAGCCACCAAGTGATTTTAAGACCACTTCTTGCTGCCCGATCACGGAGTCAACTACTAAGCCCATCGTTTTATTGCCCCTGTGAACGAGGACAATAAACAATTGCTCACTGGATTCCGTTTGGTCGCTAGCCGGCACATGGAACACATCGTTTAAATACACCAATGGAACGACTTGTCCACGGAATTGGAACACTTTTTGACCGTGAAGGGTAGCAACCTGATCCTTCAAAATGGTCGTTATTTCGTTAATTGAACTAAATGGAATCGCAAACGTTTCTTCTTCTACCTTTACTAACATCGAATAGATAATCGACAGGGTTAACGGAAGCTGGATTCTGAAAACGGACCCATGACCTGGTGTGGAATCAATCGTAATTAATCCACCTAACGATTCTATTTTAGTTTTTACTACGTCTAGACCTACGCCGCGACCAGAGATATCAGAAATCTTATCTGCCGTACTAAATCCAGAGGAGAATATTAGCGCAAATACTTGTTGATCCGTAAGTGTATTTGCCTCGTCTTGTGTGACGACGCCACGCTCAATCGCTTTTTCCAACACTTTATCTCGGTTTATTCCTTTTCCATCATCCACCACTTCAATAAAGACATGATTTCCGCTATGGTAAGCTTTTAAAATGATGGTTCCTTCTTCAGGTTTACCACTGGCGATTCGTTCTTCTGTGGACTCAAGCCCATGGTCTAAACCATTTCGAAGTAAATGGACCAAAGGATCGCCAATCTCATCAATAACCGTACGATCAAGCTCCGTCTCTGCTCCTTCGACCACCAATTGAACTTTTTTATTTAATTCCTTGGCTAAATCGCGGACCATTCTTGGGAAACGATTGAATACTTGCTCGACTGGAACCATCCGCATATTTAAGATGAGTCCCTGAAGATCAGTGGAAATACGGGTCATATGTTCAACGGTTTCATTTAATTCACCTAGTTGACTTTTCTTAGCAATCTGTTCAAGTCTGCCACGGTCAATAATCAATTCACTAAATAAGTTCATTAATTGATCTAGTTTTTCAATATCCACCCGGATTGATTTAGAGCGATGTTTTTTCTTGGGTCCCTCTGTATCCTCTTTTTCTACAGTACGCTTTGGTTGTACCTCTGTTACTTGCTCTTCCGTACCTGTTGCTTTTGCCGTATCCTCTGATGGTTTCGTTAAACTCTCTTCTACTATAACTTCTTTAACTTCTGAAATATTGCGGATCTGTGTTTGTATATCGGTGGCGTCTTTTTGAGTCAACAATAAAATAGTGAAAGAATCTGTAAACTGTTCTTCTTCAATTTGGTCAACTGGCGGATTTGACTGGATAATTTCGCCAAGTTCCTCAGCAGCTTGAAAGACCATATAGGCACGAACAGCTTTCATCACACAGTTTTCATCAAGTGAAACCGTTACTTCATATACATTGTGACCAAATTTTCGTGCTTCATTGATAAGGGTTAATTGGTACTCATCAATATCAATGATATGGGTGCGTTCTGCGGTAACGGCTGTTTCAAGTGATGCTGCCGACATTTCTTGAACGGGTGAAATGGATGGATTCTGAATTTGTTCTAATTTTAAGACAATTCCACTAACATCTTCTTTTCCATCCCCACCTTGTTCAATGTTATCGACCATTTTTTCAATCAAGTCAACGCATTGAAAAATGACATCCATGATTTCGGAGGTAATCGTTAATTTATCATTGCGAAGAAGATCTAACACATTTTCCATTTCATGTGTTAAAGAAGCGAGATCTTCAAATCCCATTGTTCCTGACATCCCTTTAAGCGTGTGGGCTGAACGAAAGATCTCGTTTACGATGGCAGTATTACCTGGTTCTGCCTCTAGGTTTAACAGTTCATCATTAATTGCCTGAACATGTTCTTTTGATTCTTCTATGAATATTTCTAAATAATTATTAAAATCCATTTCAAACTCTCCTCACTAAGTAGCATCCAAAAGGGACATATATTCCATATTAGCATAGTTTTCGACTTTTTAAGTCGTTTTGTTTGATAGATTTGTAGATTTTTTGATAAATTATGATGTTAAATAAAACGCTCCCACATTTCGTGCGGAAGCGTTACATTTAAAAGTCGATTATTTTAATTTTTCAATTTGTATTTTTACATCATCTACAGAGCGAACGACCTCTTCTACCTCTTTAAGTTGCGTTTCCATGCTGGTGTTTAATTCCTCTGATTGTTTACGAACATTTTCTACTTCAAGGGCAATTTCTTGACCGTATTTAGCTTGGTCGCTCGTTGCAACCGTCATTTGGGTAACCATTTCTTTAATACTATTAATATTACGAACGATCTCATCAGCCGTAAGGGCCTGCTCATTTGTTGCATTTGTCACAGAACCTGTTTGATTAGATACATTCTCAACTGCAGCCACAATAGCTGTACTACCCTGCGCTTGTTCAGCTGCCGCCAGCGAAATTTGTTGAATTTGCTCCTTTGTCATCGTAATCCCTCTGACGATTTCTTCGGCAGTTATCGATTGTTCTTTTGTTGAATGAGTCATTTCAGTAGATTGCTGCTTGACACTTTCGACCACATTTGTAATTAACCCACTATTTCTAGTTTGTTCCTCTGTTGCTTTGGCAATTTGACTCATCTCATCCGTCACTTGGGCAATCCCCTCAGAGATTTTTTGGATGGCTTGATTGGTTTTTTCTGCTAGTTGATTTCCAATAATAACTTTATTGGCACCCTCATTGATGGATTTTACAGCTGCACCCGTTTCAATTTGAATTCCTTTAATCAATCCGGCAATTTCCTTTGTTGCTTTAGCAGAACGTTCTGCAAGTTTTCGGACCTCATCGGCGACTACCGCAAAGCCTCTTCCATGTTCACCTGCACGTGCTGCTTCAATGGCCGCATTAAGGGCTAATAAATTCGTTTGATCGGCAATATCATCGATGACTTCAATAATTGTTCCAATTTCTTCTGAACTTTTGCCGAGATTCTCAATCACATGGCTTGCTTGATCAATTACTAGAGATATTTCCTTCATTCCATTTAATGTTTCCTGTAACGAGACTGTACCTTCATGCGCATCCTCTTTTACTGTATTGCTCAGGTGGTTGACGATTTGCGCACTTTCAGCGACTTGCTTGATTGAATTCACCATCTCTTCTACCGTTAGTGATGCTTGTTCAGCCGTTTCATTCAAACTATCAGCATTATGATTGACAGTATTGATAGATTTGCTCATTTCTTCAATCGCTGCTGCGAATTCATCGACCCCCAAACTTACACTACCCACATTTGCGGCTACTTGTTCGATCGAAGCCATCATTTCTTGAATAGCAGAGGAAGACTCTTCGGCAGCTGAAGCTAAATGCGAAGCACTACCGGCCACCAAATTAATTGATGCACTCATTTGTTCAACTGCAGCAGAGATTTCATCTACTCCTGAAGCTGTTACTGTTGTACTCCCCGCCACCTGTTGGATGGAAGCCACTAACTCACTGATGGAATGGTTGGCTTTATTCATCGAATGATCTAAATCTTGAGCACTGATGGTTGTTTGATCAATTGACTTTTTAATTTCAGACACAGAGTTTGTCGTGACCAATACATTCTTGACAACTCCATGGACCGAGCGGCGAATAAGCTTTGTGATCAGGAATGAGATCAGAATGCTAAACAGAACCGCAATGATTGAGACAATCATGATCTGGATACTAGAACGAGTAGAGTCCTGCTTTGCTTCCTTTACGATCAAATTATTTTCTTCCAGAATGCTCTTGGAGAGCTTATCAAGCGATACCATAGATTTTCCACCCAAGGCAGACAATAACCCCATTTGACCATGAACATCGTCATAATTGTTATTTTTCGATTTTTCATAGAACGTCGGCATGATGTTCACGTATTTTTCAAAGCTATCACTGAACTCTGCTAATAGTTTTTTATTTTCTGTATCTAAGTTTAGTTTTTCCATTTCTTTAATGTTATTTCTTACCTTTGTGGCGTCTACTTTAATAAAACTTTCTACATTTGCCTTTGTTTCCTGCCCTTGTTCATACGCATGCTGGGAGGCATACATCCGTACATTGGTTACCTCTTCTTTTAAGTCGCCAATTAATTTAACCTTGGCAATTTGGGTATTGCCAATATTTTCAACATCACTGCTCAGAACGTGGATTTTTTGATAGGCCACCAATGAAATGGATCCTAGGAATAACAAAATAAGGATAAAACTCCCCCACAGCTTT
This sequence comes from Neobacillus jeddahensis, assembly GCF_000612625.1. Classification (GTDB taxonomy): domain Bacteria; phylum Bacillota; class Bacilli; order Bacillales; family Cytobacillaceae; genus Neobacillus; species Neobacillus jeddahensis. The sequence goes on along the minus strand of NZ_CCAS010000009.1, from coordinate 45,177 downwards.
ACCCCCATGGACAACTTACTCGTTCCTTTGCTAAAAAAATCACCCAAATTTTTTGTCCATTTCATTGGTAGTTTTTTTGGCATTTTTACTGAAAACTTTTCTGGTATTTTCTTTGCCATTTTTTTTATCATATTTTAATCTCCTTTACGAATTTTCTATGTACGTTATCCCATGGTTATGAAAATACTATCACCTCACCAGATTGGAATTGTATTTACTTATAAGAAATAACATTTCAAATATATATAATATTAGCATAGTTTTTGAGTTTTTATCCAAATTTTTTGATTATTCTTTTGAGATTTATTGATTTTATTTGATTTATAGTCCAAATAATAAAAAAGGCGAGACGTGTTCAAAGCCAATCTAGATGGTTTCAAACACGTCTCGCCTCATTATTATAAGTATTTCTTGATATAACCGCCGTTCATACCTGTCCGGTCCTGAGGATGGGCTGCCTCGTCTGAATGCCCCATTTGCTTCGCAAGCTGGGTAATCGCCTCCAAACATTTGGGGCATTTTTTCCCTGATTTAATCATCGTGCCGCATGTTTCACATGGATACTCTAGATTTTCGAAGTGTCCGACGAGGATTCTGTCCGCCAAAATGAATTGGCGGATTTGTGCAACGGTAACCCCTGTCGCCTCACTCACTTCATAGATGTTACTACCGGGATATTCACGCAAATAATCTGCGACGCGAAGATAATCTTCTTCTTGTTTTTGGTAGCAATTGTCACAAATATCTCTAACCCACAGGTAAACCTTCTGGCATTTTGGACAGTTCCGCAATTTTGGTAAAGTCATGTAAGCAACTCCATTTCACCCTATACTTAATCGAAACTATTACGGAATTGCTGACTATTAGCTTCCTAAAACCTTGTTAATCGAATCCATTACACGATCCGCTTGGAATGGCTTGACCACAAAATCCTTCGCCCCTGCTTGAATAGCTTCTAGTACCATTGGTTGTTGCCCCATGGCTGAACACATGATAATTTTCGCCTGCGGATGAAATCCTTTAATTTGCTTAACAGCTGTAATGCCATCCATTTCCGGCATGGTGATGTCCATTGTAACCACATCTGGCGTTAATTCACGGTATTTTTCAACGGCATCTGCACCATTCACAGCTTCACCGACCACTTCCATTCCATTTTTTACCAATATATCCTTTAACATCATGCGCATAAATGCTGCATCATCCACAATTAATACCCTTGCCATAGTGTTTAACCTCCAATATTCAATTCTAAAAATTTTACATACTCATTTTGGTTAGACGGTCGGCTTGGCCGATAATGTCTGTAATCCGCACCCCAAAGTTCTCTTCGATCACTACCACTTCACCCTTAGCGATCAGTTTGTTGTTCGCTAATATATCAACTGGTTCGCCAGCTAATTTATCGAGTTGAATGACCGCACCAGCGCCCAATTCCAATATTTTACGAATTGGCATTTCCGTTCTACCCAGCTCCACGGTAATGGCCAATGGAATATCATATAATAAATCAATATTACTAACCCCATTGCTTGCTGCCGTTTTTTCTGAAAAAGCAGCATATTCAACCTTTTGAATATTTGCATTAACTGATTCCTGTGCTACCGGAGTGGCTCCGATATCAACAGGTAAAGCATTTACCTGCTGAGCTGGCATTTGTCGCAGCGGAGCTGCTGGTTTTTCCGCTACTACGGGAACAGGATTGACTGGTTCTGGCTCTTGTTGATTGAGGATTTTATGAACCATTTCTTTCGCAAAGGAAAGGGGAATAAACTGAATCATATTCGAATCAATCAGCGTGCCGACCTTTAACCGGAAAGAAACCTCGATAACCACATCATCATCAAAATGTTCCAGTTCTTTTGGTGGTAATCCCAACACATCGATCGCTGGCGGCGAAATATCTACTTTTTGATTAAAAATCGTTGACATTGACGTCGCAGCGGATCCCATCATTTGATTCATTGCTTCTTGAACGGCACTGAGGTGCAGGTCAGAAAGTTCCTCTTCCAACTGTGTGCCATCACCGCCCATCATTAAGCTAGCGATGATTTTTGCATCATTTTCCCTAATGATAAGCAGATTTTTTCCACGAATACCAGTGGTATAGTCCACATGCACAGCTACACTTTTTTCCTGTATCATTCCTTCGATTTGATCTTGTTCAATGACACTTAGTGTAGGAGTGGTTATCTCTACCCGTTGATTTAAGAGCATAGAAAGAGCAGTAGTGGAGCTGCCTAATGATATATTACCAATTTCCCCTATTGCATCTTTTTCCATTGAGCTTAAAAAATCATCAATATTTAAGCTTGGTTTTGTACTTGTTTGATTGAAAAGCGCATTTATCTCTTCTTGAGATAAGATACCGTCGCCCATCTTATAGATCATCTCCTTCCACTTGGATTACTTGGTCGATTTGAACTGCGTAACGCCCCTTTTGCAGCCCCGGGTCCCCGAGAAATCTTGGCAAATCTCCTACTTTGACTTGGATTTTTCCTGTATCAATTCCAATTACATCACCGGTTTGCAGATTCATCAAATCGGAAACCGATATCGTCGCACGGCCAAGCTCAGCCACAACTGGTACACGAACAGCATCTAGATTTTGCTTAATATGATCCTGTCCTAGGGTATTTGATTTTGATAAGGAAGAAAGCCACTGATGCGTAGTTAATTTTGGCAGCAGGGGTTCCACAATCAAATGTGGCAGACATAGGGTCATTCTACCTGTAACCTCTCCTATGGTTGTACGTAGAGCAATGATAATCACGGTGTCATTTGGAGATGCGATTTGAATAAATTGCGGATTCGATTCAATTGTGTCCCATTTTACATTTATTCTTTCAATGCTTTTCCACACCTCTTCATACATCGTAAAGGCCTTAGAAAACATCTTTTGCATGAGTACGGTTTCGATTTCTGTTAATGATCCGTCACGGGCCGATGGATCCCCCTGCCCGCCCAACAAACGCTCAATCACGGCATAGGCAACCTGGGGATTAATTTCCATCACCATTTTGCCATCCATTGGTTTCACATCATAAACGTTCAAAATCGTTCGCGAGGGGATGGACGCGATAAATTCATGGTAGGCCACCTGGTCTACCAGATCAATTTCGATTTGAACGAACGTTCTAAGTTGTGCAGAAAGGTAGGATGTAAACAGCCGTGTAAAGTTCTCATGGATTCGCGTGATGCTCCGTAATTGTTCCTTTGAATACCGCATGGCACGCTTGAAGTCATACACTTTTACTTTTTCTTTTTTCTCTGTGACATCGGATGCTTGCAGCTCGCCATTATTTAACGCCGATAGAAGAGCATCGATTTCTTGTTGCGATAATACTTCTGCCAAAGGGCATCCCCCTAACTCTTCCCTGAGTTATTCAATCAATTTATATTACTCTAGCAAATTAACGTTTTAAGTTTACGATTTCTTCCATAATCGAATCAGATGTTGTAATTGTTCTAGCATTTGCCTGGAAACCACGTTGAGCAACAATCATTTCCGTAAATTCTTCTGTTAAATCCACGTTAGACATTTCCAAAACACCAGCATTGATTTGTCCCCCAGCATTATCTTCAATGCGGCCAAAGAATTCTTGTCCAGAGTTCGCTGTGGTGACAAACATGGAATTCCCCACCTTTTGTAAACCGCCAGGATTCGTTACAACCGATGTACCAATAGAAATGATCTCATTTGTATTCGAAGTTTCATCATTCAGATAATATTTACCAAAGTTAGCATCAGTAGGATCCATTACTTTTGCTAGTTTTCCGCTCTCTCCATCTTCTCTCACGACATTTATATTTCCGCTATTATCAACTGAAAAAGAAGTGAATTTTTGATTGCTTACTTCATCATCAAATATTTGAATTGGAACAGCTTGTTGTACACCAGTGTTATCTTCAGCAACTCCTGCCACTAAATAACCATTGGTTGTGACAAGGTTCCCCCCACCATCTAAAGTAAAATTACCTGCTTTTGTTAAGAGGTACTGATTTGGATCTTGTGGTGAAACCACTACAAAATAAGCTTCACCGTCAACACTTAGATCCGAGCCCACATTAGTCGACATTGGACTTCCTTGCGTTTGAACAGTATCTATGGTGGAAACTTTTGTACCAAGTCCAATCTGCATTGGATTCGTACCACCTTGCGAATTAGTAGGTCCATTGGCTCCTGCAAGATTTTTGCTTAAGAAATCTTGAAAAACGACCCTACTTTTCTTAAATCCAACTGTATTAACGTTTGCAATGTTATTTCCGATAACGTCTAACTTGGTTTGAAAGCCTTTCATACCAGAAACGCCTGAATAAAATGAATTTAACATGATTTGTTCCTCCCTATTTTCTTGCTTACGTAATTGGATTAGTTTGAAGCATTTTCAACTTGCTTTATTTCCGTAACCTTTTCCATCGGAACCTTGTTATCCCCGACCATATAATAATAACTTCCTGCCTCAGAGGAAATTCCTTTAACAACCCCTGAAACTGGTGAAGTTGTTCCATCTGGTGTCCAGGTTACCTCTTTACCAATCATGGAAGCATATTGGCTGATTTGACTATTGGAAAATCTTTCAAAGGATGTGTTTAAATTTTGCATTTGTTCAAGTGAACTAAATGTGGCCATTTGTGCAACAAAATCCTTATCCTGAAGTGGGTTTGTCGGATCCTGATTGGCCAATTGGGTCATCAATATTTTAAGAAAATCATCTTTGCCAAGTGTACTTTTTTCTTCAAAGCTCTGGCCGCTATTGGTGACTGCGTTATTCTTAATCACAGTTGAAACATCAATCCAATTGCTCATAAACTTTTTCTCCCTCCTAAGCTGTAAAATCAATACGTGAGCTGGGTTTTACAACTGAGCTTCCGTATGTACTAACTATAAGCTCTCTCTCCGTATCTGTTTGATCAGCTTCTTTCTGTTTTTTTAAAGAATCCTTCGTTGGAGTATTCGTTCGTTGCTCAGCGGATGACCCAAATCCACCTTGTGCAAAGGATTGACTCGTTTGATTCCACTCCATGGAATGAGGTGTTTGCTGAACAATATCCAGCTTTTGCACCTGCAAGCCCTGTTGCTGCAATGCTTGCTTCAGATTCTGTAATTGCCCTTCCAGTGTTTCCTTAGCAGCAAGTGTATCCGTGATAATTTGGGCAGCAATTTGGCCCTGCTGAGTTGAAATTTTAATTTCAACATGTCCTAAATGCTCTGGATACAAAGAAAATTTTGCCTCAGCCGCTCCAGTTGGCTGATTGGTTAAGGTTAACTTTCCGCCCATCCATTGACTCACTTCGGGAACAAAATCAGCTACTGTAAGGACGCGTCCCTGAATACTAGGCTTTGAAACATTATCGCTAGGCAGCTGCAAGGATGAAGTCGAAACAGCTCCAGTAGTTGTACCCGTCCCCGCTTCAACATGATCGGCTGTTGTGAACTCTTCTATTTTAGAATCGTTCGATTGTTGTCCAATTTCTAAAACCGCTACTGGTATACCTTGCAAATGGAGCGCATCTTTAAGTCGCGTGGCCTCTCCCTTTAGCATATTTTCTGCTTGTTCCGAGTCGGTAGCTAGTTGAACGACTAGTTTTCCTTGTTCTGAGGTGATAGTAACCTCCAAGTCACCTAATTCTTTAGTAGATATGGTGAATGTTTGGTTCACTTCATCCTGACTTGGAAATTGACCATTTTTACTAAACCATTCACTAAGCTCAGTAATAAAACCTGTCATTGCTAGATTGGAATTCGATTGACCAACTGTAAGATTTTCAACTGGAATACCTTGTTGTTCGAGCGTTTGCTTCAATGCTGGTAGTTGTGCATTTAGCAGTTCTGCTGCCCTAGTGGTGTCAGTCATCATTTGCACATATATTTGCCCTTGAACTGACGTTAAATTAACCTCTATAGTTCCTAACGCCGTTGGGGTTAATAAATATCTGCCGCCATTACCTTCACTCAAACTAGTAGGGAGATTCGTTTGACTGCTAATCCATTCACTTAATTCCGGAACAACTTCCGCAATAGAAAGTAATGGTGAATTTGATAAATTACTATTTTCAGACATTTGAGGCTGATTGGATAAAACGGTTTGATTCATATTTTCAAAGTAAATCATTTGCGATTGAATATTAATAGGTGAAAGGAACACCTGATACTTATCGAGACTCCTACCAGATGTATTATTACCCTGGACCTGCATTTGCGCAGTTAGTGGACTTGTGTTCTTCGAGTCCATCGTTTCTGTGAAAATGGTGTTAATCTTCTCGATTATATCACTAGGTAGTTCCATCAAATCTTTTTGATTTGCAGGGAGATTAGCTATTTGTTGTAAAAATAGATTCCCCATTTCAGTAGCATCAACATCACTATACATCCCAGTTGAGTTAAGCCATTGAGCTACTGCCTGTCTTCCTTCTGTATTGACTTCAGCAAGCGGACTGAACGAGGTTGATTCTGTCGAAATCAGACTTCCATTGCCAATTCCAATACTTTCCGGTACCTCTTCAGGTATGGTGGTTGACACTTGCTGTAACCCGGCAATCCATTCCGATAAAATGGTGTCTAATTGCTCCCAATCCTCAACACTAAGATCTTGAAGATCCAATTCAAACGGTTCATTTTTGTTAGAGACGTTTGTCAAAGTTGATACAACTGCCTGTTCATCTAATATTGGAGGTTGCCCTAATTTTTGAAACAAGGTGAATATTTGGTTAAAGGAATTTCCTATATTTGCAGTTTGTGAGGCTAACTTTGTTTTTCCTCCGTCAGATTGAGTTGTTTGATTTATTTTGATACTAATTTGAGCGGCATCCAAACACTTACCCTCCTTATAGTCGACTATCTATTTCAATTATATTTCATTATAACCTATTCGCCATTTTTCGTCATGAAATTTTTAAATTGCCAAATATTTTCTTTGATGGATTTTGTTTTAAATTCATTGCAAATGGGAAAGGATTTCTTCATATATTTTTGATAATGGATATTGTCCATCTGCATATCCTGCCTGTACCACTGCCTTTGGCATACCATAGACAATGCATGACTCTTCGTCCTCTACTAACACGGTTCCCTGATATTTTTTTACTGCTCCACAGCCTTCCATACCGTCCACTCCCATACCAGTTAAGATTATCGATAAAAGACGGTTGGTATAGATTGGTGCTGCAGAAGCTAATGAGATGTCAATACACGGCTTATATAAAGCTTGACCTTCTTCATGATTATCAATCAGCAAAACGACTGTCCCATCCTGTTTTCTTTCAAATCTGGTTTGATAACCAGAGGGTGAAATGTAAATGGTTCCTGCCTGGATTTCTTCCCCATCTTTTCCTTCCCTTACATTTAGATGACACAAGGTGTCAAACCGATCGGCCAATGGTTTTGTAAAACCAGCTGGCATATGTTGTGCCACGACAATAGGAATCGGAAAATCCTTAGGAAATTGAGGTAAAATCGCTTGTAAAGCAGATGGTCCACCAGTGGAACAACCGATAAAAATGAGCTCAATGTTCTGATTAACTAGTTTTGTTACTTTATTTTCGATTGGTCGTAGTACAGGAGAAGGACTTGGAAGTTTTCCTTTGACAATACTTTTTATTCTCTGTAAAAACTCTTCGATCTGTTCTTGATCGCTTGGATTTTTGAGAAGATTGTCTTTCAAAAAGAAATCAACTGCCCCGTATTCTAGTGCCAGTAAGGTTTCATTTGCCCCTTCTTTGGTAAGAGAACTTAACATAACGACTGGAACAGGCGATAATTTCATGATTTCTTTTAATGACCGAATTCCGTTCATTTCCGGCATTTCCACATCCATCGTGACAAGATCAGGTTTAAGACGCTGAACCTTTTCAACAGCCTCTACCCCGTTTCTCGCAATCCCAATCACATAAAGCTGAGGATCCTCTTCAATAATGTGACTGACAGCCCTCCTCATAAAGGCAGAGTCATCGACTACTAATACACCGTATTGTTTCATCTTGATTAGTTTCCTTTCGATAATAAAAAGTCTTATCTGAGTCTACTTTTTGAAACCCCATGGTCAAATCCGTGATAGATTCTGCGTGTCCAAGAAACAAATAACCGCCCTGTGTCAAATTCCGATGTAAACTATGAATTACCTGTTTGGTTGTATCCTGATCAAAATAAATCAATACATTTCTACAAAAGATAATGTCAACATTCCCTAATTGGGCAACTTTATCCTGATTTAGCAGGTTTAAATGCTGGAATTTCACCATTTTTTGAATCGCACCATTTACTTGGTACCCACCATCTGTCAAAGTAAAGTGTTTTTCCAACATTCCACCAGGAATACGTCGGAATGCAAATGACCCTTGATGATACCAACCCTTTTCTGCCTTTTGCAGAACTTTTTTATTTATATCTGTGGCAATGATCTCAACAGTTCCAAATGGAAACAGTCCTGATTCCTGTATCAGCATTGCTAAGGTATAGGGTTCCTCCCCTGTTGAACATGCTGCACTCCAAATGCGTAACGGACGATTTCTAATTTTCTGTTTCAATTGAGGCAGGACTAACGAACAGCATTCGACTAGTTGACTCTCTTCCCTATAAAAGTACGTTTCATTTATGGTTAATATTTCAACAATAATATCCCATTCCATCGGAGAAATTTTTAAGTATTCCGCATATTCTCCGAACGATAGGTTTAATTCGTCCACTCGTTTTCCAATCTTTTCTTTTAGCGTAGTGAGTCGATCGTTGAAGCGCAATCCGCAGTAATCATAAATTATTTGACTTAATTTGATAAGCCCATTATCTTGCATATTCATCACCTTTACTGCTGCTTCTCTTTCCATTTGGGAGAGCAACTATATTTAGAAGAAAGATATTTTATTGATAGTTTTATTCTTAATTTTGATTCTTCAATTATTATACTGTATGAGTGCCATGTTTTGATATGGTTGGCAGAAATTTATATATTATTTCAATAATTTTGCCCTAATTTTTACAAAAAAAGAAAAATTTTCGTTTTGTTTAAGCAATCAAAAACTCTTCTTTATCAAACAAAATAAAAAAATGCTTATTGTCGAATTTTATCGATTAACGTACAATGTTATTAGGTATAGTTTTTATCAAAATTAAAGGGAGATAGTGATGTCGAGTATTTTCGGAATTTTGTTAGCACTTATAGCAATTGGGGTTGGAATGTATTTAAAAGGTGCTGATCTCATTGCATTATATAATCCCGCAGCATTGCTAATTATATTTGGAGGAACTGCAGCGGCAATTATGATTGCATTTCCATTTAGTGAACTTAAAAAGTTTCCTATTTTACTTAGAATCGCCCTATTTGAACCAAAATTAACAACAAAGGTTGATCAAATTTCCCGTTTAGTTGAGTGTGCAGAAATTGCAAAAAAAGAAGGGATTCTTGCACTTGAAGAACTAGCGAGCGAAACAACTGATCCATTTTTCAAAAAAGGGCTTGAGTTAATTATTGATGGTCATGATATTGAATTCATTGAGGAAGTCTTATTAGAGGAAGTTGCCGCAATTGACAAACGTCACAAAACAGGTGCCCTCATCTTTACACAAGCAGGCACCTATGCCCCTACGTTGGGCGTACTTGGTGCCGTTATTGGTCTTATTGCCTCACTTGGAAATTTAAATAATATTGATAAACTAGGGCATTCAATTTCTGCAGCCTTTATTGCCACGTTATTGGGAATCTTTTCTGGTTATGTTTTATGGCATCCGATTGCCAATAAATTAAAGCGAATCTCAAAAAAGGAACAAGAATTAAAACTTCTAACGATCGAAGGCTTGCTTTCCGTCTATCAAGGTCTTTCTCCTAGTGCGTTAGAAAAGAAATTAACTGTCTACGTTTCTCCAAAAGAACGCATTTCTTACGAAAAAAAGAACGAGGATCATACCAATGAGAAAACGGCGTAGAGATTTTGACGAAGAGCATGAAGAGCATATCGACGAATCATGGCTCATTCCCTATGCGGACATTTTGACTCTTTTATTAGCCTTGTTTATTGTTTTATTTGCGGCAAGTAGTGTGAATAAATCCAAATATGACGCCATTATGGAATCATTTAAAAAGGAATTGACAGGGACAAATATTGCCAATCATCAGTCCGGATTGTCACCGACTCCACCACAAGGAAAAACAGAAGAGGAACCTGCTGCAAACGCAAAGCAAGAGGAAACTAAAACGGAAGATGAAACAAAGGACGAGGATCCCGAGCTTGACCAATTAAAACAGAAATTAGAGGCCTACATTGGTGAAAACAAGTTGGAAGCTATGGTAACCCTGAGTGAAACAAAACGAGGAGTGGAAATTTCCTTTAAAGATGTGATTCTCTTCGATCCGGGTAAAGCAGAATTAAAAGAAAGTTCGTTTGACACATTAAATATCTTAACAGGGATCATGTCGACTGTTCCGAATCCCATCAGTATTGAAGGACATACTGATAATGTTCCGATTAAAAATTCTAAATTCCCGTCAAACTGGGAGCTTTCTTCTGCTAGAGCTGTTAGTGTTCTCCATTATTTTGCTTCAAAAAATATAACCCAGGATCGCTTGCAATTTGTCGGCTATGGAGAATTCAAGCCACTTTATCCTAATGATACTGCTGCACATAAACAAGCCAATCGAAGGGTAAATATTGTGGTCCTTCGTACGAGTTAAAGCCCCAAAAAACGATCTGATTTTAATAATCAGATCGTTTTTTTTACTTAAAAGACGGATGATACTCCTTTCTTATTCCGTTTATTTCACTGGCAATGGGACCACTTTTTGCCCGATGGCAGCAATCAATTCTTTTGGTATTGGGAAGCTTAGGGCAGCTGGATCCTTCATCACCGCTGGGATGGTACTCTGCATTGCCTCTTCACTGATGTTGTACTCCTTGAAATCTGCTGGTAAACCTACCTGTTGTTGAAGCAATCTAATTTTTTCAATGACCTTCGCTAACGCTATTTGTGATGAGGCATCTTTCACTTCTACGTGGAGCGCTTGAGCGAGCTCAGCCACTTTAGGCAAATACAGGGTAGGCACCATTTCCATGACAACTGGTAAAAAGACTGCATTCGCTAGGCCATGCGGAATGCGGAATAAGGCGCCATATGCATGTGCCATATTATGAACCGGGATCGCATTTAGGGCAAAGCTAAAGGCCGTAATTCCCATCAGACTGGCTTGGAGAAGGTCCATGCGGGCATCGAGATTGCCACCGTCTTCTACGGCAATCGACAGATTTTTTTCAATTAGACGAATCGCATGTAAGGCATAGGCATCGGTTAGTCCAGTTGCGGTCGGTGAGGCGAGTGCTTCGATCGCATGTGTTAAGGCATCAAAGCCGGTAAAGGCTGTAATAACCGGTGGAAGCCCTACTGTTAAATCAGGGTCTAAAATGGCTATATCAGCATTTATAAAAGGATTGATAATATTGGTCTTCATTTGAATTTCCTCGTTAAAAATAACCGCGATCGGCGACACTTCCGAACCAGTTCCTGCCGTTGTCGGAATAGCAATATGAGGGATCCCCATATGGTTCGCTTTAGGAAACTGTTCGTATAATAGTCCGCCTGGAATAGTCTCTTTTATATCAGCTAAACCTTTGTGGAGCGCATATTTCACGCCCTTTACGGTATCAAGCACGCTCCCGCCGCCAACGGCAAGTAAGCTATCAGCGCCCACCTCTCTAGCATAACGGACGGCATCATTAATGCAGTGACTCTCGGCATCTTGGGCAATATCAAGATAGGTTCCGACTAATTCAGGTCCGCTTCCATGACCCGTCAATTCAAAAATAGAGGCCACCTTTTCGACGATCCCTGCTTTTTCTAAGCCGTGGTCACTGAGGAGCAGCACCCGTTTCGATCCAAGACCAGCGAATAAACTTGGCACCATTGCTCGTGAATTTGAACCGCTATAAATCCCCGTCCGTAACATAAACTGCGATAAGGTTGTTTTCATATTCCTCTTCACCTCTTTATTAGTTTTGACCAAACAGAATTCCATACCAGTTGCGTCGATCCAATTCAGGGGTCATCGATGTATGCACATGCTTCACTTGTGTATAGGCATCGAGTGAATGCTGACCCATTTCGCGGCCAATACCACTTTGTTTGTAGCCTCCGAACGGTGCATCACTGCGGAGCATATGCCAGTCATTAATCCAGACAACCCCCGCTTGCAGCTGTCTGGCCACCTCATAGGCTTTATTGACATCACGTGTCCACACACCAGCAGCTAGCCCATAAATCGTATCATTGGCCATTTGGATCGCCTCTTCAATTTCAGCATAACGGATCACACATAAGACAGGTCCAAAAATCTCCTCTTGGGCAATTTTCATATTATTTGTTACATTTGTAAAAATAGTTGGTTCGATAAAATGACCATCCTCACAGCCTGGGACCTTGACTTCCTTCCCGCCACAAACAAGGGTAGCTCCCTCTTGTTTCCCTGCTTCAATGTAGGCAAGGATGGTTTCCTTTTGCTTTTTCGAAATGACTGGTCCGACATCTGTGGTTGGATCAAGCGGATTGCCGAGCTTTAGTTTACTGGAAAGAGCAACGAGACCGGCAACCACTTGATCATAGAGCTTATCAGGAACAAATAACCTCGTACCCGATTCACACAACTGACCGGAGTGAAGGAATACGCCGAAAAGACTGCCAGGTAAGGCAATATTCAGGTCTGCATCCTCTAAAATAATATTAGGTGATTTTCCACCAAGCTCTAATGTAGTGTTTTTGATCGTGCCCGCTGCAAGACCCATGATTCGCCTGCCCACATCGGTTGATCCCGTAAATGCCACCTTGTCAACCAATCGATGTTGCACTAAGGCTTCGCCCACATCAGCACCAGGGCCGGTGACGACGTTGATGACACCTGGTGGCACGACAGCCGAAATAATTTCTGTCAGCTTCAATGTAGATAATGGAGTATAACTGGCGGGCTTAATCACAATCGTGTTCCCCATCGCGAGTGCCGGGGCAATTTTCCAAGTGGCAATTGACATCGGCAAATTCCATGGGGTAATGGCCACACACACACCGATTGGTTCTCGCCAGATAAAATTGTGGGCCGGTCCTGGAAAGGGCGGAACAGGCAGTGTTTCTGAAAATGGATAGTCGACCGTGAAGTTCGCCAGTGTTTGAAACAAATCGACCATTTGTAAAATATCACTGTTGCCAATCCGACGGACCGTTCCTCCTGAGCTTATTGCTTCTAAATAGGCGAGCTCTTCCGCATGATCGGCAATTTGGTAGGAAATAGCGTACAAGATTTTTGCCCGATCCTTCGGGTTCATGTTTTTCCATTCTCCTTGATCAAATGCCGCACGTGCTGCTTTTACCGCTCGGTCTACGTCTACCTCCGTTCCTTTTGCTACCTTTGCGACGAGCTCACCCGTTGCCGGATTAAACACATCAAATGTTTCCTTGCTGCTGGCTGGCTCCCATTTTCCATTGATAAAATGGGGAAATGTTGGTACCTCTACCTTTACAGTCATCCTAACTTCCTCCTCTACTAAATGTACTTACAATACCCCTAGTTCACTATCTGTATATCTATAAATCTCTTCGATTTTTTTGCCTTTTGCCCGTGCTAAAATTTCCATTCGGACAGATAACTGTTTTAGCGTAAAATTCATAATGTCATCCGGGTCTCCGCCAAACGCACTAACCTCCCTTCCCGCGATCCCCTCTTGATTTAAGCTAATGGCTAATGGGGTCAGTTCTCCCATTTTAGCAGCAACAAAATCAAACAGATGTGGATGTTCACAAATCAATCGTTGTAAAAGGAAGGTGCCATAACCAATATGCCTGGACTCATCCTTCTTTAATTGACCAATTCCTTCTAGTAACCCTGGCATGATTCCCGCTGTTTCCAGAGCAGCATAAAAGGAAAAATAGCCAGTTTCCGCTAATACCCCTTCGACAAACATGTTGTAAACAACGGATGCTTCGGCAATCGCTTCAGGCGACTGGTCCGTCACAAGACGTTCCATTGCTGTTGGAAGAATTTCATAGAAAATTTTTTGATAGGTTTCCGTATGAAAATGGGATAGCTCACCTTTTTCACCAATAGCATTCAAGACAAGTCGGAAAAATTCTGTGTGCTTTGCTTCCTCAAATAAAAAGGTCGTTAAAAACATCTCCTCTTCCAAACGGCCTTCTTTGGCGATCGCCATCATGAGTGGCAATAGATCCAGGGTGACCGCTTCTTCACCGGCTTGGAATTGAGAAATCAGCCGCAAAATATCTTCTTTCTGCTCTGTATTCATCATGCTCCAGTCTTTTTGATCCTGCCGGAAATCTATGTCCGCCGGGTTCCATGTCCCTAGCCTCTTCGCTTTTTGATAAAGTCTGTAAGGAAATGAATCCTCTAATATCCCTCTAGTACTGGTTGTTAAAATCGTTCTTTTTCCCATTTGTTTCTCCTCCTATTTATTCGTGATTATTTGATGGCCATCTCTGCCGCTGTTTTCCTTAGCTGCGTTTTCAGTATTTTTCCAACACCATTTCGTGGGAGTGTGTCAAGAAACACAACTCTTCTAGGGGTTTTATTTTTTGCCAAGTGATCCTGACAATAGCGGATTAACTCCTCCTCCGATACAGCGGATCCTGCCTTTTTCACGACACAGGCGATCATTTCCTCCCCCATCCGTTCATCTGGAACACCGACTACAGCCGTCTCAACAACCTGTTCATGCGCCGATAAAATTTCTTCCACATCACGTGGATAGACATTAAACCCACCACGAATGATTAAGTCCTTTTTCCGATCCACAATATACAGATAACCTTCGTCATCGACACGAGCCATATCGCCGGTAAATAACCAGGAATCGCGGAGGACTCGACTGGATTCTTCCGGATTTTGATAATAGCCCGGCGTTACATTGGCACCACGAACAACCAATTCACCAACCTCACCAATGGGCACTTCCACACCGACTTCATTGACAATCTTGATTTCGACTCCTGGAATCGGGGTGCCGACCGAGCCTGACTTTATTTCCATTCGTTTCGTGTGTGCCGTCACAACTGGCGCTGCTTCTGACAAGCCGTAGCCCTCAAGCACTTTCGCACCAAACTTTTGTTCAAAGGCATTCAGTAAGGCAACGGGCAATGGCGCGGACCCTGAGCCTACCGATTCAAGGCTTGACGTATTAAACTGTTCAGCTTCCGGATAGGAAACGAGTGCATGGATCATGGCAGGAACTGCGGAAAACGTTCTTACTTTATATTTTTCAATTGCCTTGAACACTTCCTTCACATCAAAGTTGGAAAACACGACGATAGAGCTGCCCGTTAATAAGCAAATGTTGGAGACGGTTAGACCATATACATGGGCAAGCGGCAAAACCCCTAAGGTCGTGCCCCGCTCTGTTTCATTATGGATAACAGAGTTTTCCGCATTTGAAACTAAATTTCGATGTGTTAGTAACACCCCTTTCGGATTTCCCGTTGTCCCGGAGGTGTAGAGAATGACCGCCGTGTCGTCACCCTTACTATCCTCGGCCTCCTTCTGCTCGCCCTGACCGACCACATCATAAAAATTCCTCCATTTCTCATTTGATGGAAGATCGACGACGATTAGCTTTGGTTGGACTGACAAGCCCTCAAGTGATTTTTCAACATTTTTCAGGGTAGTCGCTGAGGTGATAACTACTTTGATCCCGGAATTAAGGGCAATATAATGTAGTTCCTTTGGATGTAGGGTAAACATCACTGGGACGATAATCGCCCCCGCCCTCGTAATACCTTGATATGCAAAAAGAACCTCAGGACAGTTAGGCATACAAACGAGTACCCTGTCTCCCTTGTTAACGCCCAGACTTTGTAAGCCACTGGCAAATTGGTCTGCATATTGCTGTGTCTCTAGATTTGTATACATCTTGTCTTTGAAAAATAAAAAGGGATACTCACGATAATCAGCAATATTCGTTTCAAGTAAGTCCTTAAGCTGCACACATTCCACTCCCTTCGTAAAATTTATGGGACACATGACTAAATCCTTCTAAATAAGGTTGTATTTCACCAGCGATCCAGACTGTTCAAAACGAACTTGTTGTCGTAATTCCAGCAAATCCAAGTGGCCTTGTATTTGCGATAAGCCTAAAAAGACGGTCTTTCCATGTAAATGTGGATACATTGCTCCACAAATTTCAAAAATGGTTTTTCTTCCATTCCTAAGGATCGCTACTATCTGATCACAGCGCTTCTCTTGTTCTTGTAATCTTTTATTAATTAACGATAAATGATCATCGAATACCTCGCCATGGCCAGGATAGATCATCTTTAATGGTAATTTACTGACTTTCGCAAGGGATTCCCGATATTGTAATAATGGTTTTGGTCGACTTGTCTCCCCAGGGCTGGGCGGCTCAATGAAGGCGTTCACAGAGAAACCCTTAAGTAAATGATCACCAGCAAAGGCATCCCCGGTTTCACGATTCCAAAGGAGAATATCCGATTGACTATGGCCAGGTACATGTGCTGCCGTAAAGCTCTTCCCACCAATGGGAACCCTATCACCTTCCTGTAGATAAGAAACATTTCTCCAAGATTCTTCTATATAATTCCGTTTGACGATATGTTTTAGGGGATCTGCCCCACAGGATTGTAAAAATTGGTCAAAAAAATGCTTCACCCTTTCAAACTCATGATACCCGCCATGAAGTGAGTCTTTCGCCCGCTCATGGACATAAATGGGTAGATCTACTTCAGCTTGTATGTGTGGAATGGCACCAGCATGATCAATATGAGTATGCGTTAGGACAATGGCATCAAGATCCGTCAATGTCACGCCATGATTATGTAATCTTTCTTTGAGTTGTTGAAAGGCTTCTTTACCAGGGTTGCCTGTGTCGATTAACGTAATCTTGTCTCCCAATACCAAAAAGGCGTTTACCGTTCCTTCAGCAAAATGGGTAGATAATTCAAGGGGAACAATTTTAAACAAGAGCTGAACCTCCTTTCTGAAAAACTATAGAACAATTCTATCCAAAAAATGGATAACCCTTCCACTCTCAAAAACTATATTTTTGCTGATCCGATATTATGAGTACATAGGAGAAAAAAGTTACATAAAAACCCCCTTAAGATCCATTACGATTTACCAACTCGTAATTTCTTCAAGGGGGTCCTTAGTTAGTATTTTATGCAATAGATAGTATTACCCTTGCCCTCGGTACAACTATTTTTCAACTTTAATTGGAACGACTTTTCCGTCCTCAATCGCAGCTACTTCCAATTCGCCATCGAAGCCCCCACCAGAAAATTTAGTAAATTGATAGATTCTCACATTATCAGCGATGTTTGAAACGCCATCCTGCATATGCGCTTGAATTTTAACAGCATCATCTACCGATCCGGCAGCCTTCATCGCTTCAACAAAAATATACATGCCGATATAATTTAGACCCGCTTCTGAACCTGGATTTTCACCATATTTGTCATTATACTTTTTGACAAAATCAGGAATCGCTGGACTGTTAGTCGAATCTATTAAAGGCATAACGCCAATAGAACCATTTAATAAATCGTACGAACCTGTTACCGCTTTCATTTCATCAAACTTCGCCTGATCCATAACGATAAATCCGCCTTTAAAGCCAAGTTCTCGTGCTTGTTTGGCAACCTTAGCTGTTGGCTCGGAGGCACCCCCAATGAATAATACATCTGGCTTTTCCTTTAAGGCATTCGTGACGGATGTAAAGAAGTCTGTTTCTTTAGCAAAGTCGATGGAAGAGTTATAGACAACCTTTCCACCCTCTTTTTCCCAATACTTCTTCAGTTGATCAGCCCAATCTTTTCCGTACTGTGAAGAGGTCGGCAGGAAGGCAATTTTCTTACCGAACTTTTTCATTTCATAATCCGTAAAAGGTTTCAAATAGCCATCGTAGCGAGGAGGGATTCGAACGGTTAGATCATTGCCCACCTCTGACACTTTCGGTTCACTTGTATAGGCACCAATGAGAAAATTATCCTGCTGATTGAATACTTGAAGGGCAAAAACGCCACCACTATGTGGAGTAAAAATAATCGGTGTCTTATTTTCCTGAACCAGTCTCTTTGCGTTCGCACCAGCTTCGTTCGGTAAATATTTATCATCCAAGGAAACGATATTCAACTTGTATTTTTTTCCGCCAACTTCAAATCCTCCTGCACCGTTAATCTCATCTGCAGCCATTTTAATCCCATTTAAGGTCCGCTCACCATAAAAGGCTGCTGCTCCACTTAATGGTCCAGTGTAACCGATGTTCACTATTCCTGTTTTGCTGTCTCCTCCATCTCCTGCAGGCTTGGTGCCAGCTGTTTTTTTCTCTGTGCTGTTACAGGCTGCTAAACTGAAAATGATGATGAAGATGAAACACATCATTAAAAGCGACTTCATTCTTTTCATTCGGTTTCCCCCTTGATATTATTCGAATCTTCAGAAATAGACAGTGATGAAATTCTCGCTCACCACCCCCTTCAAGTCGCATAGTATTCAGCCCCCAGCGGTCAGTGACTATGCCCCAATATAGGCTTTTCTTACTTCATCATTGGCGAATAATTCTTCTGATGTCCCTTGGAGAACAATCGAGCCATTTTCAAATACATAGCCTTTATCGGCAATTTTCAGAGCGGCATTGGCATTTTGCTCCGCCAACAGGATGGTGGTTCCCTCGTTATTAATCTTTTGAATCACCCCAAACATTTGCTCGACAATCAATGGTGCCAAACCGACAGATGGTTCATCGAGCAGCATCAGCTTCGGTTTGGACATTAGCGCCCGACCAATGGCAAGCATTTGCTGCTGCCCCCCACTGAGTGAGCCTGCGGCATCATTCCTTTTTTCTTTTAAAATTGGAAATAATTCATAAACATGTTCAAGGAGATGCTTGATTTCCTCCTTTTTGCGGCGATGAATATAGGAACCCATTTTTAAGTTTTCTTGAACCGTCATCGCTGGAAACAGCTTTCGTCCCTCCGGACATTGCCCAATTCCTAATTTCACCATCTGGTCTGCAGATGTTTTATTGACCTTCTTCCCTTCAAAAAGAAGTTCACCAGTAGCCGGCTTGCTTAAACCGCTAATCGTTCGAAAGGTGGTGCTTTTTCCGGCGCCATTTGATCCTAGTAGCACTACAATTTCTCCCTCGTTCACCTCGATATTGACATCCTGAATGGCGGTAAAGCTTCCGTATTTGACAGAGATATTTTTTAGACTAAGCAATGGCGCTACCTCCTAAATACGCTTTAATCACCATTTCATTATTGCGAATTTCCTCTGGTCTGCCCTCAGCAATCTTTTCTCCGTAGTTTAAGACCATAATCTTATCCGCGATGCTCATAATCATTTGCATTTTGTGTTCAATTAAACAGACAGTGATTCCCGTTGACGCCATCTTCTTCATTAACTCAGCCAGACCTTCTGTTTCATCAGGATTGACGCCAGCTGCCGGTTCATCTAAAAAGACAATTTCCGGATTTGTTGCCAGGGCCAGCGCAAAAGCCGTGCGCTTTTTCTCTTCTTGCGTTAAACCGCCAACAAGTTTAGTCGCGACATTTTTTAAATCGACAAACTCGAGCACTTCCATGGCTTTTTCACGGCATTGTGCCTCTTCTGCTTTCAGACGTGGTGTCCGGAGGATGGCATCCAATAGATTTGATTTTGTCCTTAAGCGGTGCCCGACAATGACATTATCCAAAACCGTAGATTGTTCAAACAAATTCGTTGTTTGGAAGGTACGGGCAATCCCGAGCTTTGCTATTTTATCAGATGGTAAGGTGGTAATCTCACGGCCATTAAAAATGACGGAACCTGAGCTCGGACGATGGAAACCGCTGATGAGATTGAAAAATGTAGATTTCCCCGCCCCATTTGGACCAATGATGGCATTGATTTTCCCCTTTTCAATCGCAAAATCAACATTATTTACTGCCACTAAGCCCCCAAATTTCTTCGTTAAATTCTTCGTTTCTAGAAAAATCATCCTAACCCTCCTTTACTTCCTTTTCCGCCTCGATCGATGCTCCACTTCTCACTTTTGTCGGCCGCAATATCCTTTGATGGTCCTTTTTCGAGATCAGTTTTGTATACCAGCTAGAAACCGCCCCGACAATTCCGCGTGGATAGAAAATAACTAGCAAAGTTAACACAGGGCCGAAAATAAGCATCCGATATTCTTGAAAACCTTGTAGCTGCTGCGAAAGCCAGACAATTAGTGTTGTACCGACGAGCGGACCACTTAATGTTCCGATTCCACCTACCAATAAGTACGTTAATAAATCAAATGTGATCGAGATAGCGCCAATATCTGGACCGATAAAGCGAACAAATGATGCATACAGAGCTCCAGAAAGTCCGGCAAAAAACGTTGAGAGCACAAAGACCGTTAACTTATTTTTCATCGTGGAAATCCCAATTGTCTTCGCTAAATCCTCACTATTTCGGATCGCAATATAGGTCCTGCCTGTTAAGGAATGGATGATGCGATACATGATTAAGACAACTAGTAGCAGAAAAAACAGGACAAGATAATAATGAGAAATTTCAGTTTCAAACTTGATCGGACCTATGCTCGCTGGGGCCGGTATACCAATCAAGCCGCGGACCCCTTCGGTGAGACTGTCCCATTTATCTATAATAAGGTAAAGAATATATCCCAAACACAAAGTATAGATGGCGAAGAAATGCTCCTTTGTGCGAAACGCAATCAAGCCTACGACGAGTCCGATTACACAAGTAATCAACAAGGATAAGATAAAGGCACCCCAAAAATTCATCCCGGCTTTTACCGTTAATATTCCTATTGAATACGCACCAATCGCAAAGAAACCCGCATGTGCCAGTGAAAGATAACCCGTATAGCCAGCTAGCAAATTGAGACCATAGACGCCAATCATCCAAATAAACGATAGGGTCATGACATGTACATAATAAGTATTATTCGTAATTAAAGGGAATAATACAGCCACAACAATCAATAGAGAAATCATATTTCTTTGTTTAAAGATCTTTGCCATCAATGCTGCCCCCCTTTGGAAAATAAACCGGTTGGCTTCACTGTTAAAATAATGACAAGTAAGATGAAGGCGATAATATCCTTGTAGTCGTTAGAAATGTATGTGGCACCAAGGCTTTCACTAAAGCCTAAAATATATCCGCCCACAATCGCTCCAGGAATACTGCCCATCCCGCCAAGGATAATGATGACAAACGCCTTTAAAATGACGAGCTGTCCCATCCCTGGGAAAACGAGATTAATAGGAGATGACAGGGAGCTGGCAATCGCAGCTAATCCACCTGAAATCATGAACGTTAGCATTGCGACCTTGTTTGTATTCACCCCGACGAGGTTCGCTCCTTCACGGTTCTGTGACATTGCAATAATCGTTGCGCCCATAAAGGTTTTTTTCAAGAAAAGATATAATAGAAGCATCACGACAAGAGCAGCAACGACGATGAGGATGCGCTGCATCGTAAACGTTAGACCCATGATTTGGACAACTTGCCCATAGGGTGTCGGCATGCTTTGGTACTCAGCCCCCCAATAAAATTGAGCAAAGGCTTCTAAGAATAAGAGAATCCCAATGGCAGCAATCTTATCATGGATAGGTGGAGCCTCCCGGAGCGGATGGAAGACGAATCGCTCCATCAATACACCGATGAGGCCAACTAAAATAATGGAAACAAAAATGGCGATCCAATAATGGAGTCCAAATTTGGTCATCATCGTTAAAGTTATGTATCCCCCCATCATGTATAAGGCTCCATGTGCAAAATTAGGAATGTGCAGAATTCCATACACAAGCGTTAACCCGAGCGCCACTAATGCATAAACGCTTCCAATTGTTAAACCATTAAACAGCTGCTGGATGAGAATCTCCATACCTCTCCCCCTTTATTTTTTTAAGGAGCCTTCCTTTCTTTTTCTTGGTCGACTCCTTATGATTGTCTAGTCATTACGTTACCTTATTATCCGCTTTGACCTTTTCCTCTTCCTGAAGGGTGCGCCAGAGAATTTTCCCGCTCGAAGTCATTGGGAATTGTTTTCTAAATTCAATCTGGCGTGGATATTTATAGGCAGCCATATGCTGTTTAGACCATTCGATGATTTCTTCTGCACTGACTTTACCTTCATACCCTTCATTTAAAATGACAAACGCTTTGACGGTTTCCCCTCTTCGTGGATCGGGTACCCCGACAATGCAGGCCTGTTGGATTGCTGGATGTTTATAAAGATAGGATTCCACCTCGGTCGGCCATACTTTAAATCCGGATGCATTAATCATCCGTTTGACACGGTCGACAATAAAGAAATACCCTTCCTCATCATAACGGCCAATATCACCTGTTCTGAAAAACCTTTTCCCGTCGATGTCAATAAAAGAACTTCGATTTTCATCATCACGATTATAGTAACCTACCATGATTTGCGGACCATTCACGATAATTTCTCCAATTTCTCCGACACTAAGCTCTTTACCTGACGTCGGCTCGATAATTCTTGCATCGACATCAAATGATGGAATACCCAAGCATTGCATTTTTGGCCGATCAGGTGGATTGAAATGCGTTTGCGCAATCGTTTCTGATAGTCCATACCCTTCTACAAAACGTAAGCCTGAAAGCTTAAATAATTTTTCACCAACGGCTTCCGGTAAGGCTGCCCCACCTCCTGAAATAGAAGTTAATGTGGCAATATCTTCTTTTTTTAGATTAGGATTGGCTAAGAAATCAATAATCATCGTTGCGATCGTTACCCAGTGGGTGCAGCCTAAATTTTTGATCAATTCCACGGCAGCATCCCGGTTCCATCTTGTTAAAATCACCATTGTACTTCCGCTAAAAAGCGGCATATGCATACTATGGACCATCCCTGTTACATGAAAAAGCGGCAAGGTCATTAAGTGCACAGCATTAGGAGTTGTCGAGGACCAGTAGAAAGCCCCTATCGTATTAGCATTAATCGTTCTATTCGTGTGCATACAGCCTTTCGGGAGCCCCGTCGTGCCTGATGTATACGGAAGACAGGCCAAATCATCGCCTTTTGCCGTATGTTCCGTTGGGGTAAGTTTCGCCTCAATCGCGTCATTCCAATGATAATGGTCCGCTTCTATAAAGTTTACTCTCGTGGCCTCAACCTCCTTCGGAAGCATGCCTTCAAACCCATGACCTGCATAATCCGAATAGGCCGCAAGTAGTAAATTCTCTAAGGAAGTTTTCCTTAACAATGGACGGATACGATCATATAATTCTTGGCCGGCTAATGCCGTTTTAATCTCACAATCCCTTATATAGAATTCCAATTCGTCTGCTACTAGCATCGGATTGATCGGAACGACAACAGCATTGGCTCTTAAGATGGCATAGTACCCTATCACGAATTGCGGTGAGTTCTGCATAAATAGTAATACCTTTTCGTCTTTTTGCACGCCTAGTTTGTGCTGTAAATAACCGGCAAGTGCATTAACTTCCGCATCCAGCTCCTCATAGGTTATTTTGTTGCCGTAATAGAATATCGCATCTTGATCTGGATAGCGATGGGCACTAACCTTGAGATTGTCATATAGGGAGGTAGCGGGAACTTTTAATGATTT
Organism: Neobacillus jeddahensis; assembly: GCF_000612625.1. Classification (GTDB taxonomy): domain Bacteria; phylum Bacillota; class Bacilli; order Bacillales; family Cytobacillaceae; genus Neobacillus; species Neobacillus jeddahensis. The sequence goes on along the minus strand of NZ_CCAS010000009.1, from coordinate 21,593 downwards.
GGAAATCTTTGGCCAGTAGTCATAATGAAGAGTTAACACAGACATCTCTCCTTTTTTTAATAGCATGTCAGTATCTTAAAATCAGTTTTTGTAAACGCTATCATTTATAGTGATACCGTTTAATATCAACTCTAAAAAGATATCAACGAGTTGTTCTTCCTTGACCTCTCCATCGGGATGAAACCAATAGTAGCTCCAATTCGTGATACCGAGTATCCCCATCGTAAGGATGTCAGGCCGTAGACCTTCTTTAAACTCCCCATGCTGGATGCCTGCTTCAATCAATTTTTGGGTATTTTTTCGAAATAACGTCCGTTTTATTTTAATTTCCTCAATGTACTTTTCGCTTAAATGTCGTATTTCACGTGAGAAAATCCGTGCACTTGGTCTCTCTGTTCGAATGTTTTTAATCAACATCGAAATAATCTCATACAGTTTATTGGTAAAATTCATCGAGGAATCTTGGAGAATGACTTCTTGTTGTTTTACAAGCCCTTCAATATAAATGAGGTGGATATCCTTTAGAAGCTCTTCTTTACTGCTAAAATAATAATAGAATGTACCCTTTGTTACACCTAAAAATCGAACAATATCCTGCACTGATGTTGATTTAAATCCATTTTTATCAAATAGCTGGATGCCGATTTCCATTAATTTCTGTTTCATCGGATAGTTCCTTTCGGCTATATGCTAAGTACCGGGCAGGGGGCATCACCATCTACATTCCCCCACCCGCCACTCATAAATATGGTGCCTGACCCCCAACTATAAGCGCTCAATTATTGTCGCAATTCCTTGGCCGCCCCCGATGCAAGCGGTAATCAATGCATACTGTCCGCCGCTCCGTTTAAGTTCGTAAACCGCCTTGGTCGTCAGGATAGCCCCTGTTGCACCAAGCGGATGTCCATGAGAAATAGCTCCGCCGTTCACATTCACTTTTTCAAGATTCATCTCAAGCTCTCGATTACAGGCCAATACCTGGGCAGCAAAGGCTTCGTTGATTTCAATGAGGTCCATTTCCGCTAAGGAATAACCTGACTTTTCCATCACCTTTTTCACCGCTGGCACCGGTCCGATTCCCATAATGTTCGGATCAACCCCAGCAACGGCATAGGCGCGAATTACTGCCAATGGCGTGAGGTTTAATTCCTCCGCTTTTTCCCTTGACATGATCACTAAGGCAGAAGCTGCATCATTTAAACCTGAGCTATTTCCAGCAGTAACAGTTCCACCCTTTAGAAATGCTGGTGCTAGTTTAGCTAATGCTTCACGGGTTGTTTGTGGCCTTGGATGCTCGTCGGTTTTAAACACGATCGGCTCGCCCTTTTTAACTGGAATGGTAATCGGAACGATTTGTTCAGCGAATCGGTCCTCTTCCATCGCTGTCACCATTTTCAGCTGACTTTGCAGAGCAAATTCATCCTGCTCTTCTCTCGCAATCTCGTATTTTTGAACGAGGTTTTCAGCAGTAATCCCCATTGGTGGATCGCCTATTTCTTTTGGTGATAACTGTGATTTTCTAAAGCTTGGCGGCATCGGGCTATATGGTTTGTCTGGTCGATCCATCAAATAAGGAGCCCTGCTCATGCTTTCGGTTCCGCCCGCAATATAGATATCTCCATCACCAGCCCGAATTGCCTGGGCCGCAAGATTGATAGCATTCAATCCGGAGCCACACTGTCTATCGACCGTTAGTCCAGGTAAATCTAGTGATAGCCCTGTCTGTAATGCTGCTAATCTAGCAATGTTTCCACCGCCTGATAGGACATTTCCAAAAATAACATCATCAATCCATTCAGGCTGAATTTTAGCCCTTTTTACCGCTTCCTTAATCACTTCTGCTCCCAATACATGGGCAGGAACTCCTGCAAGGCTTCCCCCCTGCCTGCCTATCGCTGTTCGGACGGCTGACACGATAACTGCATCTCTTTTCATTGTTCTGTTCCCCCTTGAAATTGTGAAATGCCCTTTCCCTCATCCGCTATGAAAGTGCGATTCCGCTTATTAAATTAACCATTAGTAGTAGTTATGAAGCACGATCTCTTGCTACATAGCATGCGCGCCGCCATCGACGACAACAATATCCCCTGTCACAAAATTAGACGCAGGTGACGCTAAAAATAAGGCAACACCCTTTATATCAGTATCTGAGCCAAATTTCCGCAGTGGTGTCCCCTCAAGAATAGCCTCTCCCCCTTGATCTAATAGACCTTTTGACATTTTCGTCGGGAAGAATCCAGGGGCAATTGCATTCACGTAAATTCCTTCTGGTCCCCATTTCACCGCTAAATCCTTTGTGAAAGTAATGACGGCCCCTTTGCTAGAGTTATAGCCAATGGCATTCATATATTTAGGATTGCTGCCTTTTAAGCCGGCAACCGAGGCAATATTGATAATTTTCCCGGATCTTTGTTCAAGCATCACTTTTCCAACCGCCTGCGACATTAGGAATGTACCTGTCACATTCACGTTCATCACTTTTTGCCAAGCCTCGAGCGGCATTTCCTCCACTGGTGCTCCCCAAGAAGCACCGCTATTGTTGACGAGAATATCAATCCGACCAAATTTTTCAACAGTTCGTTCGACAACGTTTCGTACATCCTCAGGATTGGAAACATCACATTTTAGGGCAAAGCTTTCCACTCCAAGCTTTTTTAACCCCTCACTTACTTCCTCACAAGCCTCCAGTTTTCTAGAACAGACGACCACATTGGCACCTGCCTCAGCAAAGCCTTCGGCTATTTGCTGCCCCAGGCCTCTGCCACCTCCTGTAACAATCGCTACTTTACCCGTTAAATCAAATAGTTGTTGAACATGCATTGAAACTCCCCCTAATCAAAAATCAGCGATATTTTTTTAGTTCGTATCTGGCAATTGCTCGCTTGTGAACTTCATCTGGACCATCGGCTAATCGTAATGTCCGAATATTAGCCCAGCTTGCTGCAAGCGGTGTATCTTCACTAACTCCAGCAGCACCAAAGGCCTGAATTGCCCGATCGATCACCTTTAATGCCATATTAGGGGCAACCACTTTAATCATAGCAATTTCAGCTTTTGCTTCTTTATTCCCAACCGTATCCATCATGTATGCAGCTTTAAGCGTCAAAAGTCTTGATTGTTCAATCTCAATTCTTGCCTCGGCTATCCATTCCTGAATCACGCCCTGGTCAGAAAGTTTTTTTCCAAAAGCAACCCTACCTTGAATACGCTTACACAATTCCTCCAGTGCACGCTCTGCTGCACCAATTGTCCGCATACAATGGTGAATTCGGCCTGGTCCAAGTCGGCCTTGGGCAATAGCAAACCCTTTTCCTTCACCCCAAAGCATATTGGAGGCGGGAACTCTTACATTCTTATATTCAATTTCAGCATGACCATGTGGTGCGTGATCATAGCCAAACACTGGTAATATCCGTTTAATCGTTACCCCTGGCGCATCTAGTGGAACAAGAATCATCGATTGTTGTTCATATGTAGAGGCCGTCGGATCATTTTTACCCATCACAATCGCGATTTTACAGCGGGGATCGCCTGCACCTGATGACCACCATTTCGTTCCGTTAACGATATAGTCATCACCATCACGAACAATACTTGCTTGAATATTCGTTGCATCTGATGAAGCTACATCTGGTTCGGTCATCGAAAAACAAGAACGGATTTCCCCGTCTAAGAGCGGCTTTAACCACTTTTCCTTCTGCTCCTCCGTTCCGTAGCGTACAAGGACTTCCATATTTCCCGTGTCTGGTGCGGCACAATTGAACACTTCCGGAGCAATACTAGAGCGCCCCATAATTTCGCAAAGAGGTGCGTATTCAACGTTCGTTAGACCCGCTCCTAGTTCACTCTCTGGTAAAAACAAGTTCCATAGCCCATGCTGTTTGGCTTTCTCTTTTAATTCCTCCATAATCGGGGGAACCTTTGAAAACGGGTTACTTTTATCAATCTGCTCATGGTAGAGCGCTTCATTTGGATAGACATACTCTTCCATAAAATGCGTTAGTTTTTTCTGATACTCCTTAACCTTTTCGGAATAACTGAAGTTCATTCTATTCCCTCCTCCCAACATACTAACTAGTCGGTATGTTACTAAATCTATAATAGTAGAAATTATCGGAATATTCAATGACTATTTTTCCGACAATTTCTTCAACAATATAGTAGAATATTGTTTATCTAGCTACTCTTTTCTCAATATCTTAAATATTCCTGTACCTTTGGCTATTAGCAGATCATCCTCATCGACAATTTCCGCTTCAATCGTCGCTAGTTTATACCCCTTTTGGACAATGTTAGCTCGGGCAAAGAGGTGCCCAGAATTTGTTGGGGCAAAATAATGAACTTCCAAATTCATAGCCACAACGGGTACTCTATATAAATTGCGAAGGAAGATGGTTTGGACCGTACTAAGCATGGATGCATGAACCCCGCCATGAGCCATTTTATTCGTATTTAATAACTCTTTTTTTAACGGCAGTTTTAGTAGAATGTCATCCTCTTCTAAGTTTACAACTTCAAAACCAATATGGGTAAAGAAGGGATTCGCTTCCCAATCGTTTAAAACGTTTCTTTTTATGACAGGCACCGACTCATCATTTTCTTCTTCAGCAAATTGAATCATCGAGCCCGTTTTAAAGGTACCGTTCCCTTTTGCAATGAGGAATCTATCCTGATCATAAATGCAGCCTTCTGCCGTTACGTATTTATCATCCTTGTTCAGGATTCTTGTTTCAGCCTGATAACGTTCTTTTGGTACTAGGTCAAAAAAGGATAGATTCAGATTGATTGTTGTCGCAAATGAGTTTGTCTCGAGTGAGATGGTCGCACCCATGGTAATATCGAGCATGGTTGCAAAAACCCCTGGATGGACAGTACCATCATCTTGAAGTAGATGAGGTCCCATTCCGAGCTCAAGTTGAAACAGATCTGGTGAACCACTGTTAAATCCGATATAATCAAAAAAAGTTGAATTGGTTTTTGGTAGTTTCACTTCAATGTCCCTCTCTAGTCGAATAAATTTAAAGTAGCTCGACCATCATCGCCATTCCTTGCCCACCACCAACACAAAGTGTAGCGATTCCTCTTTTGGCTTGACGTCTGTTCAATTCATGTACTAAGGTCGTGACAATCTTTGCTCCGGTTGCTCCGAGTGGATGTCCGAGAGCAATCGCACCACCGTTCACATTTACCTTATCCATATCGAGTTGTAATTCGCGAATCACGGCCAAGGACTGCGAGGCGAACGCTTCATTTAACTCAATTAGATCTATATCATCCAATGAAAGCTGTGTGCGTTCTAGCAGTTTTTTTATCGCTGGAACGGGCCCAATCCCCATCACCTCTGGTGAAACCCCTACTGCTGTCCAGTCAACAATTCTTGCCAGCGGTCGTAAGCCCAGCTTTTCGGCATGACTACTTGAGGTCAGTATAAGTGCTGCTGCCCCGTCATTCCGGCCGCAAGCATTCCCTGCGGTAACCGTCCCATTTTCTTTAAAAACCGGTCGAAGTTTGCTAAGCATTTCCACCGTCGTTTCAGGTCTAGGATGTTCATCGACAGCGACTGTCAAGGTACTTTTTTTCTCCTTCACCTCTACAGGCACCACTTCGGATGCAAAACGATTGTCCCGGATTGCTGCTGCCGCCCTACACTGACTTTCAAACGCGAATCTATCTTGGTCCTGGCGTGAAATCGAAAACCGTTCTGCTACATTTTCTGCGGTGATGCCCATTCCAAGTTCTTTGCCGTAGATTTCATGTGGCTGCTGGCCTGCTTCGGTGTTGGAATCAACAAGTTTGGAATTGTCCCCGCCAAAACGAGTGTTCCTCAGATAAAGTGGCGCATTACTCATGCTTTCCGTTCCACCTGCCACAACAATATTCGCCTGGCCAAAGGAAATTTGTTGGGCACCGGAAGCAATCGCCTGTAACCCGGATGCACATAAGCGGTTAATCGTAAAGGCCGGCACAGTGTCAGGCACACCAGCTCTCAACGCCGCTACCCTGGCCACGTTCGAAGATTCCGTTGACTGCCGCACTTCACCTAAAATGACTTCATCCACTTGTTTTGGAGTAATTCCAGCCCTTTTTACCGCTTCCTTAATAGCAATCGAGGCAAGGGTACCGGAGTTCAAACTTTTTAAGACACCCCCATACCTTCCTACCGGTGTGCGCACGGCACTTAAAATGACAATATCATCCATTTCGAATTCTCCTTTGTTACTAGATTAGTTGTACTCTTTTTCTAGTTGCCCTGCGATAATATTTTTCTGTATTTCAGAGGTGCCCTCATAAATTCTCGTAATTCTCGCATCCCGAAAAAATCGTTCGATCGGATAGTCGGCAATATAGCCGAGCCCACCGTGAATTTGGACTGCCTTATCAGCCACGCGATTGTAAACTTCTGAACCATAAAGCTTTAACATAGCCGCTTCCTTAATGACTTTCATTCCTTGATCCACCATCCACGCCACCCGGTAGGTGAATGACCTTAATGCCTCAATTTCAACAGCCATCTCAGCTAACATATGACTGACTGCCTGGTTCCTTATAATCGGTTTACCAAACTGTATGCGTTCCCTCGCATATCTCGTTGACATATCGAGGAGTTTTAAGCAGGAACCAAGATTGCGAGACGCCAAGCCAGCCCGGCCATTCGTTAAAATTTTTAACGCGTTGACATACCCTTGCCCTTCAACGCCAAGCACGTTTTCCACTGGAACCTCACAATCTTCAAAAATACATTCTGCTGAATGTGATCCTCTTAGGCCCATTTTTTTCTCAACCGCCCCAACTTGAAAACCAGGAAAATCCTTTTCGACTATAAAAGACGTAATCCCCTTGCTTCCTTTCTCAGGGTCTGTCGCCGCCATAACGGTGAAAACACTTGCTTCCGTAGCATTTGTAATATAATGTTTCAAGCCGTTAATAATGTACTTATCTCCTTTTCTGACTGCCGTGGTTTTTAAATTGGCAGCATTTGAACCAGCCGCAGGCTCTGTTAAGGCAAAGGCGCCGATTTTCTCACCGTTTGCCATATCCGGTAAATATTTGCGTTTTTGTTGTTCATTCCCCATTTCCACAATTCCAACTGTACCAATTCCGGTATGGGCCCCAATTAACGTGGTGTAACCGTTATGTGTTTGGCCAATTTCCTCATATAATGCACATTTCCCCACCATGTCAATTCCAAGACCACCATACTCCTCAGGAATACTAAGTCCAAACAGACCCATCTCTTTTGAGAGATTAATAACTCTTTCAGGTATATGGTTCTCCTCTTCAATTTGCATGGCAACAGCTTCTACCTCTGTCTGAATAAAATCCCTAACATTCTTTTTTAGAAAAAGAATATCTTCGTCTAATTCAAAGTTCATGACTAACAACTCCATTTATTCATCTTTTTGTTCAAATCTAGTTCTTTGCCTCTGCCAAGAGGATTCGTTTTAATACCTTTCCGACGGTATTTCGAGGTAAGGCATCGATTAATTCAAACTGTTTTGGCACTTTATAGCGAGTTAGGTTTTGATAACAAAAGTACTGAAGCTCCATCATATTAATGGTTCTTCCATCTTTTGGGACAATAAAAGCCTTTACGATTTCCCCTGCTTGCTGGTCGGGAATACCTACCACCGCTGCCTCAAGAACATCGGGATGTTCATATAGAACTCCTTCTACTTCCTGTGGATACACATTAAATCCACCAACCAAAATCATTTCCTTTTTCCGACCAACAATATAAAAATAACCATCTTCGTCCATTGTTGCTAAATCACCCGTATGGAGCCAGCCGTCTCGAAGTGCATGCTTCGTTTCCTCCGGTTTTTTCCAGTAGCCAAGCATAACCTGTGGCCCCCGAATCAATAATTCACCGACCGTTTTTTCAGGCAAATCCTCCCCATCATCATCGACAATTCGACAGTCTGTTTTTGGGACCGGGATCCCGATACTTCCTATTTTCAATTTCCCACCTGGCGGATTGCGATGTGTTGTCGGTGATGTCTCGGATAATCCATAGCCTTCACCAAGGGTAACCCCCGTTAATTGCTCAAACTTCTTGATAATTTCAATTGGTAATGGAGCAGACCCGCTTGAGCACATCTTGAAGCAGGTTAAATCATAGCTATCAATCTTAGGATAGTGGACAAAGGCATGATACATTTTTGGTACGCCAGGGAAAAATGTTGGTCGATGCGCTTGAATGATCTTAAGCACTTTTTCAGTCTCAAATTTGTTAACCAACACATTCACCGCACCGATATATATGCCAAGATTCATCCCACTCGTCATCCCGTAGACATGGTATAGCGGGGTCGCCGTTAAAATCGTTTCTTCACCAAAACCCATTCTATCTCCATATAGGGCCTTACTTTGAAGGACATTTGCCAGTAAATTAAAATGGGTCAACATGGCCCCCTTTTTCGTTCCTGTTGTTCCACCTGTATATTGAATGACAGCAATTTCTTCCTTCGCGATGATTGAACAGGCTTCTTCACTAAGGGGAGTTGCGTTAGTGATTAAGCTAGGAATGTTCGGAACGCCAGAAGCCTCCAAGCTTGGTTCCGTTACAAAAATATGTTTAAAAACAAAGGATGTTTGTAGGTTGGTTATCTTTTCTAAATTTACCGGTTCTGCAATAATATAGTTCAAATCGGCATCATGCGATATTTCCAAAAGTTCTCTAGAGGTATATAGGGGATTGATTTGGACTATGATAAGTCCCAACTTTAAGGCGGCATAATAGCAAATGACATAGATGGGGTGGTTAGACACCATTAGCCCTAAGCGCTCTCCTTTTGTCGCACCAAGCCGCTTCCAGGCATTGGCCAGCCGGTCTACCTGATCCTTCAACTGCTTGTAGGTCAGTCTTTCCTCCTCATAAATTATCGCCAATTGCTGACCATACTTTTCTGTTGTCGTTTCTAATAATGAATAAAGATTCTCCTCAGGAATATCAAAGGATTGAACGGTGGTCACTGGATATTGCTTTAACCAAGAACGGTTATGTTGTTTTTGCAAGTGTTTCACCTCGCCAAGAAGAGTTGGTTTTAAGAATTACTAGTTTGGTAGTATAACAGATGATAAATTGTTTCTAGAATCGGCGTTTCCACCTTTAGCTCTCGCCCCTTTTTTGCGATATATCCGCAAATGGATTCGATCTCTAGAGGTTTCCCTTTATGTTTATCCTGGAGCATGGAGGTTTGATGCGCTCTTGCAAGCTGTCCTTGCGCAAAGATTGTTTCGTAAAAATCCTCCTCGACCTCTATACCGGAGGCCCTAGCAACCTGTATGGATTCTTTACAGATATTCATTGCCGTTTGGTATAATCCGTCATCATCATACACGGCGCCAACCTTTGCCTCCATCAAGGCAGTGATGGGATTAAATGTGACATTCCAAAGCAGTTTTTTCCACTTAACAGCTATGATATTGTTCGATGGGAAGGTTTCAATATTCGCCTCATTAAAAATGGCGCTAATTTCATCTGCATGTTTAGCAGAATGATTGTCTAATGCGCCAATGATTAGTCTTGGTGTGACGCCAATTTGTTTCACACTACCTGTTTCTGTCACAATTGCTTGGATATACGTTGCAACCGAAATAATTCGTCCACTTCCAAACATTTCACTAAGAATTTCTTCATTGTCTACGCCATTCTGGAACGTCATGATTGTGCATGATTTTTTTAAATAAGGTTGAAAATTAGCAGCAACCTCCACTGTATTGGTTGATTTTACACAAAATAGCAGGAGGTCTATATCGGAAAATAATTCATAACGATCGGTAAAAGTACCTGCCACTTTGAAAGTCTCTCCACCATTTTCAACCGTAATCCCTTCTGCCTTCATTCTTTCGAGACTCTTGCCCCGCGCTAGAAAAGTGACTTCATGACCCGCTCTTTTTAATAGGGCCCCAAAATAACCGCCAACTGCACCGGAACCTGCCACACCAATCTTCATTTATTTTCCTCCATATACTTATGTAAAAATGCAAAGGGCAAAACTTTCACCCCCCACATTCAACTTTATTAATCCAACAGATCTGGTTGTTCTTTCACAATCCGATTCCATAATGGCTGGAATTGAAACCAACCTGCACTAGAAATTCCGACTGTATCATAGGTTACACGGGCACTCTCATCATCGATGCATATAGGCTTTCCAGCTGATTCGGCAAGTAATTGTGCTTGACAGGAACGTTCCATTGTAATAAACCACCAGGCCGCTTCATCAACCGTCTGGCCCACTGTTAGCAAGCCGTGATTTCGGAGAATACACGCTTTCTTGTCCCCAAGTGCATGACCAATCCGCTTCCCTTCTTCGATGTCATGGACGACGCCAGTAAAATCATCAAATATGGAATGATCTTGATAAAAGGCACACGCATCCTGTGTGATTGGATCTAAGTGACGACCAAGGGATGACCAGGATTTTCCGTAAACAGAATGTGCATGAGCAGCAGCGATGATATCAGGACGAGCCGCATGGACTTGAGAATGGATCGCAAAGGCAGCACGGTTAACCGGGTAATCTCCTTCAACCACCACTCCTTCATGATTACAAAGAATTAAATCAGAGGCACTAATTTGACTAAAATGCATCCCAAACGGATTTACCCAAAAGTGATCCTTCCGCTCAGGATCACGTGCCGTAAGATGGCCGGCAACCCCTTCGTCAAAACCAAACTTAGAAAATAAGCGGAAGGCACCTGCTAGTTTTTGTTTTAAATGAAGCCTTTCTTCTTCGATAGAAGAAAAAACGGGCGGCCGATAATTAACTTTCAGCTTAGTGGTCATAGTATCACCCTTTATTAAAGTAGTTGGAATATCATTCCTTTATTTTTCACTACTATTTAATAGAACTAAACCCAGCATGAAGACGGAATTCCTCCACCATGCCGGGTCTTTATGTCCCTCCCATTAATATTGGCGGTATACGACCTCGCCCTTTAACACTTCATTTCCCTGCTGATTAACAGCTTGAACTGTAAAGCGGAGAAGCTGCTCCTGTTTTTCTTTTAATGTGGCTTTAAGCGTGACTACATCATTTAGAAAGACCATGCCTTTAAAGCGGATCGAGTAATCTTGAACAAACCCTTCCTCATAGTACGAAGTAAATAGCTTTGCCAGATTGCCCATAGTCCACATGCCATGGGCAATAATCCCTGGTAAACCCGCTTTTTTAGCTTCATCATCAATCGTATGGATCGGATTAAAATCACCGGATGCCCCCGAATATTTAATCAGATCCATCCTCGAGACCGGCTCAAGCTGAATGTCTTGGATGGATTCGCCAACTTGTAACGCTAAAAGTGAACTCACTTTACCAACACCTTCCTCACTGCTTCAGAGATGACAACCGTTGAGGTTGAACTGAAAATGTTGTTTCCGGCTTGGTCATCCCCAAAGCTTTCAATCACGAGGAAGCCCATTTCTCCAAAGTTCCCTTTTTTCTCAAAATAATTTTTCACCTTGGAATAGCAAAATACTTCTTCCCCGACGATCAACGGCCTTTCATAATGGAAGGTCTGTTCCCCATGAATTAAACCTTTTGCGGGTAGGTTCAATCCCACTATATCACCATAATCAAAAGTCCTCGGGAAGGTCGGTGGTGCAATATTCGCTTTATATTTAGACAATCTTCCGGTATCTTCATCAAAATAAATCGGATGAAGGTCCCCAATCGCTTCAGCGAATTTCTTAACTGCCCCTCGTTCAACCACATTCTTCACCTTGCTCGATTGTTTACCAATTTGCTCTTTAAACAAATCCTTTCACCTCACAAGTTAACATTTTGGTCCGCCCGCGACATAGATTACCTGACCATTAACAAACGATGATTTTTCATCTGCAAAGAAGGCAACAGCATTGGCAATATCTGCAGGTTTACCACTTCTGCCGACAGGAATATTAGCTACACTTGCTTGGATTAATTGTTCAAATGGAATCCCAATTCTCGCTGCCGTTTCTTTCGTCATCTCTGTTTCAATAAAACCAGGTGCAACGGAGTTGGCAGTGATTCCATACCGGCCTAATTCGATTGCCAGTGTCTTTGTGAAGCCCTGCAAGCCCGCTTTCGCCGCCGCATAATTGGCTTGACCACGATTACCAAGCGCCGAAGTGGAAGAAATATTAATAATTCGTCCGTATTTATTTTCGACCATATATTTCTGAGCAGCACGTGCCGCATTAAACGAGCCCTTCAAATGGACATCCATCACGGTCTGCCAATCTGAATCCGTCATTTTAAATAAGAGATTATCTCGGATGACCCCGGCATTATTGACAAGAATGTCGATCGAACCATAGGTGTTGTAAACCTCTTTAACAGCATTTTCTATTTGTTCGGCATCGACAACATTGGCTACCTTCGCAAAGACTTCATAGCCTTTTTCAGTGAATTCTTTTGATGTTTCCGTCAATGCCTCTTCATTTAGGTCAACAATCGCCACTTTTGCCCCCTCAGATGCAAAAAGTTCGGCAATTCCCTTTCCGATCCCCCGACTTCCTCCTGTTACAAATGCAACTCGCCCCGCAAATCTTCCTGTCATTTCGATTCCTCCTGCAAAAATATTTTAGATAGCGCTTACAATCAGTCCTTAAATATATTGGCCTACCTTGACATGACCTTTAATTAAGTTACGTGAGATAATCATGCGCTGAATTTCGTCTGTACCATCATAAATTCTCCATAGTCTTGCTTCACGGTACCAGCGTTCAATTGGCAATTCTCTTGTATACCCCATACCACCGTGAATTTGTAAAACTCGGTCAACCACTCGGTTCCCCATATTTGCCCCGTATAACTTTGCCATCGAAGCTAGATGACGATTATCTTCGCCATTATCAAGTGTAAAGGCTGCATTCAAGACGAGCCATTTGGCTGCTTCAATTTCAACGGCTGAGTCGGCAATTTGCCATTGGATTGCTTGGCGTTCTGCAATCGGTTTTCCGAACGTCACTCGTTCTTTTGCATAGTCAATCGCCATTTGTAAGAGGCGTTCAGCGGTTCCAACTGCTCTTGCACCTACGACCCATCTAGCAAACCCAATCCACTCCAACCCTAGGTTATACCCCTTATGCAATTCGCCAAGAATATTTTCCTCAGGAACGCGTACATTATCAAATACCAAGCCTGCCGGACCCCATTCCCCCATCGTATGTATATACTCGGATTTCCAGCCCATGTCGCGGTCAACGATAAAACAGGTAACGCCTTCACGCCCATGTGTAGTTTGGTGTAAGTCTTTATCCGTAATTGCGATCGCCATTACAAAGTCTGCTTCATTGCCACCTGTAATAAAGGTCTTTTCACCATTTAACACCCATTCATGGCCATCCTTTACGGCTGTCATTTTAATATTTCGTGTATCAGAGCCTGCACCAGGTTCAGTCATGGCAAAACATGATTTCTTATCACCATTGATGGTTGGCAATAAATACTTTTTCTTCTGCTCGTCATTTCCATAGTAAAGGATATTGTCTGCACCGCCACCAAAGGAAAATGGCACAAATGTTTTGGAAACCTCCATTAAAACAATCGCCATCATCATTTGGCCAAGATCAGCGCCCCCATATTCTTCTGGTGTGTTAATTCCCCAGAAGCCAGCTTCCTTTGCCTTTAATTGCAGCTCTTTAAGCTTTCCAGCTGGGAGACTTGGTTTACCTTCTCGTTCGTTTCGTAAAACATCATTTTCAAGTGGAATGAGTTCTTTTTCTACAAATCTTCTAATAGTTTTTTGGACCATTTTTTGTTCATCGGTTAGTCGCAAATGCATTTCCATCACTCCATTTCTCATTCTTTTGAATGGTAAAAACTGGTCGTAGATCCTCAAAAGCTTGCAACAATTCTGTTAATCTAGTTTTAACTTCTTAAAAAGCATATGCAAAAAACATTTAATACATACCTACCGGTTGGTATGTTACTTATATTTTATTCCGAACTTTCAGATAATACAAGGTTTTTTCTGTTTTTTATTTTTAATTAACGCATACAAACTGAGCTCTTTTCTTTTACTTTACTTAATATAATGTTTTTGACTAATTCCTTTCTTTTTGGCAAATGATATTAGTGGTATTCAAATTGAATATCCTCGTTTCAAATCCTATGATGAGGTGATTGTTGATGAGCTATCGAGATCAATTAGATCCACACTCAGAGCTTTTTCACCACACTTTTACCAGACCGAAACACCAAAAAGCACAGGTGAACGGGCAAACGCAAATGTCGCAAAACCAAATCATCTTAAGGAGTAATGCTAAGGCTCACCGCTGGTAGGAGTCTTGGCAGCGAAACGAAACTGATTGTCTAAAAAACAATTAGTACAAAAAGGAAGACCCTTTTTCGATGCAATTTTCGAGACTGGGTCTTTCTTTTTTTCATGAAAATAAAATTTTTCAGAAAAGTTCATATTGAAAATATAGGATTGGAAGGCTATCATAAATCTAATTACATATTATTAAACTGGGGTGGAATAGGGATATGTTTGAGGAATTCTCAATAAGAGATGCAGAAATAGAAGATTTACCCGTTATAGTGGACATATACAATTCAACCATTCCCAGCAGAATGGTGACAGCCGACTTAGAACCAGTGTCAGTGGAAACTAGAGAGCCATGGTTCAACGAGCATACACCTACTTTTCGTCCTTTATGGGTGGTCGAAACCAATGGCAGAATTTGTGCGTGGGTCAGCTTTCAATCATTTTATGGCAGACCCGCTTATAATCATACCGCAGAAATCAGCATTTATATCCATCATGATTTTCGGGGCAGAAAACTTGGTAAATATCTTATTCAAAAATCCATTGATGCCTGCCCCAAACTTGACATCAAGACATTGCTCGGGTTTATTTTTGGACATAATGAACCAAGTACGAAACTGTTTTTAAGCTTTGGATTTGAAAAGTGGGCCCATTTTCCGAATGTAGCAGAATTAGATGGGGTAGAAAGAGATTTACTTATCTTTGGAAAAAGAATTGGCTAATACCTTCATTGGCCGTACGACCAGATTATACATGATGAACAGGAGCTGAAATACATGAGTGTACATAAAGCGATTACTCAACACGTAAACAAACAAAACAAACAAATAGCTACTTTTCTCTTACTCGACCAACAAAGAGAATTTTATATTGAGGAAGCCTTGAAATGTTGTAAAGAGGGAAAACCATTTACGACCGAGAAAATCAACGAAATTACAGAGCAAATTAATGCCCTGACAAGACAGGGAATCGTACCAAATCGTAAATTAGTTTCCATCGATATGGTTAAGGCATACGCAAAGAAGTCTTAAAGGCTTCTTTTTTTATTTCCATTAAATTGTAAATCCTTATTCCGTATTCCAAATTAATCAATTATCTAGTAGTATATCAGAGGAGAAATAATTATTACTTTCATTCTCGGACCCTGGTTTCTTTGAAAGAATAGGAGATTTTCATGGATAAAAAAAAGCTCGTTATCCTTTATATTATTAGTAGTATTATTTGGATATATGGTTCAAATTACCTCATTCAAGAATTTATCCCTACCCCTTATATTCATCTTTTAGAAAGATTAAAAGAAATTCTCTATATCATCGTTACAGGAGGATTTATCTACTTTTATATCAATAAGCAACAAGAGTTAATGGTTTCGCGGGAAGATCAAAATCGCCTTTCCACACTTATTAATTCCATGGTGGACTTTGTTAATTTTAAGGATGGAGAAGGCAGATGGATTGAAACCAATGACTATGGTTTGAAACTGTTTCAGCTTGAGCATGTCGATTATCGTGGGAAGAAGGATTCTGAGCTAGCCCACTACACTGAATTTTACGCAAATGTCCTTAAGTCCGTTGAGCAATCCGATGAGCAAGCCTGGAAAAATGGAAAAATCCTCCGAATTGAAGAGGTACTTCCCCTTCCAAATGGTTCGTGGAAAACGTTTGATACCATCAAGGTTCCCCTTTTTCATGCCGATGGCAGCAGACAAGGGTTAGTCATCATCAGTCGTGATATTACGGAAAAAAGGGAGATGGCCAAACAGCTAGCAGAGAGTCAGCAACAATATAAATCTTTATTTGAATATAGTCCAGATATCGTTTATATGCTGGACCTTAACGGAATCATCACTAATCTTAACCCCCACTTTGAAGTGATTACAGGTTTTAAGCGGGAGGCGATGATTGGCACAAGTATCACTACATTATTGCCGAAAAAATATAAAAGGTTTTTAACTAGTTTTATTTCCTCTGTTGTAGAAAATGGCAAGCCGATCGTATATGAGATGAGTTTCCCTCATGCGAATGGAACGAACATTACCTTACAATGTACATCCCTCCCAATTATTGTTAATGGTCAAATCACAGGGATTATTGGCTATGGCCGAGATGTTACCGCTCTTAGGGCCACAGAGGAGCGCTTAAGAAGAACAGAAAAGCTTTCCGTTGTCGGAGAATTATCAGCTAGTGTAGCACATGAGATTCGTAATCCACTTACCTCGTTAAAGGGCTTCGTTCAGCTTTTACAAATGGAGGATGGAAAACATCAATATTATTATCAAATCATGTTGGATGAACTAGACCGGATCAATCATATTGTTAGTGAACTATTGTTACTTGCCAAACCACAGCATTTTAAGTTTTCGATAGCGTCTATTCAAAAATTATTAAATGACGTGGTATCGTTATTAAGTTCAGAAGCCATTTATTATAATGTAAGGATTGATTCTTTTTTCCATGAAGAAAATCTCTACATTGAATGTGAACCAAATCAGCTAAAACAAGTATTTATTAATATCCTAAAAAACGCCATCGAGGCCTCCGAAAAAGGTGGGACCGTTACGATTGAACTAGCGAAATCAGTAGATGAGCAGGTTTTGATTACGGTGAAGGATAATGGTTATGGCATTTCAAAAGAACGGTTAGAAAAAATTGGCGAACCCTTTTACTCTTCTAAGGAAAAAGGGACAGGCTTAGGGTTAACCGTCAGCTTTAAAATTGTCCAAACACATAATGGAACGATTCGTTTTACTAGCCAAAAAAATCAAGGTACTTCCGTTCAAATTACCCTCCCTATTAAACAGGATCATTCAAATAAAAAGGTCGTACAGAATTTACATTCACGATCGTAAACTGAAAACTGCCTATGGTCATCATCAAAGGCAGTTTTTTTGTCTATTAACCTAAGACGGATTAGACGTTGCTTCCGCATTTTTTTTTCGATTACGAAAGAACGCAATAATGAGAAGAAAGACTGGAATCACGACCTGAAATGGATAATGCAAATAAATGGGAACTATACTTAGCCCTTCTTTAATGTGTTCCGCGTAATTGGAGGCAATGGTTACCGAGGCAAATAAAACTAGGGTCCCCAATGGAAAACTTAATTGAGCTTGATTCGTAAATTTAAAAATATCAGCTGCTCCAGCCACTGCCGCATAGAAGAATAATGATATTTTAAAAAAACCACCTACCATTAAATAGAGCATAAACAGCACATCCAGTCGCTCGATAAAATTAGCTAATTTAATTTTGCTAATGGTTGAAAGTAGTGGGAAATTAGCTCGAACAAATAAATCGGTGCCTAAGGCAGAAACATTAATGGCGGCTGTTAAGGCAATATTTATTCCACTTAGGACCATTGCACTCAGACAAACTACTTTCACCTTTTTTGGATTATTGATGTAGGGCAGAATCATCGTAAAAACAACCATTTCCCCGAAAGGGAAGGTGAGTGTTTCGCCAAGAACAGTGCTCATTACTGGTTTCCAGCCATTCTCTAGGATAGGGCGAAGATGCTCAAGATTAATTAACCCAGAAAAAATAACTAATCCAAAGCCAACAATGGCCAAAAAATAGATAATCATTAAAAAAAGTTGTCCCACCCTGGCAATTACTTCAAAACCCTTATGAATACCATAAATAATTGTAAAAATCATTAAGCAATTAATTACAATTAAAGGCGTACCTGTGTAGATGGTCGTTGTTAATAATTCTCCGAAGTCACGTAATACCCTTGCCGCACAATATAGGAAATATATAATATATAACAAACCGATGAAACGGCCAACCCATTTTCCCGTAATCCTTTGCGCATAACTGGTTAAAGGAATATCCTGATAATACATATAGAGACGGTAGTAAACCAGGAATAGGACGAGCCCTCCAGCTAACCCCACTAAAATGGCAATCCATGCATCTTGTTTCGCACTTGCTCCTAACCCAACAAGAATAGCACTCCCCATCTCAAACATAACGACTAGAACAAATAGTTGTGAAGCATTGATTTTTGCCTTTTCCATTCACTCCCTCCTCTCTCGACCGATTCATTGTTTCATTGTTGACCAAAATGGTTTTGTGCGGATTCCCTCTCTACGAACATAGAAATCAACTTTTACATTCACGTCTAAGTCAGCAAATTCCTCGTCCCACTGATTCTGAATTCGTTTCCACAAGCGAGGATTGGCCAAATGCACCTTTTCGCCAAAACCCAAGATATCACTCTTTAATCGTTGAGTTGCCTTTACTGTCGCTAATATTTGTTTTTTTGTCTCAATTTCTACTTTTTTTTCGATTTGATTCATTACATCAGGATTGGTCAAATCAATATTGGTGTTGGCCTCACTAATCCACCCTTCATTTTCGATTTTTATATTAATGAGAGGTTTTTCATTAATAACCTTTGCAGAAACTTTTGTTTTAGACCGTATCGGTGCCACCGTAAGGGCCTTCTTCTTCCCATTCCAATTTATATTGATGTCGGTACTTTGCAGCTTATCAAGTATCCAGATGACCCCTCTTGCTTCATCATTACTTAGCCAGTCTTGCAATTTCCCATCATGAAATACTGCTAACCCATCCGATTCAAGATAGGCATCTGTAGTCGTTTTTTGCAGATTACTTGCTTTCTTTGCTCCTGATTTCTTTCCACGAAGCCTATATCCATTTAGAATCGGTTGTTTCCCCTTGCTTAATAATCCGCTAAGGAAATCGTCAATATTAATGCTCATATTTTCACCCAGCATACTTTCAGATGATTTTATTTGATTTGAAATACTTTTAACTGGGATTTTATCAAGAATCGTAAGAGTCGTTACAATCTCTTCCGCTGTAGAACCCCTTGCAATGATTAATTCAGTTGTGGTTCGAAATTCTGGATCGCGATCTAATGCATCCAAGACATCAAGCATATTTTCCTTTGCTATTTCTTCACTAATCACAACAATATTGGTGTGCGCATAATAAAGCCGCCTAGAAACCTTTTTTGTAGCATTTCTAGCTGCCTCTGTTAAGGTATCACCCGTACTTTTATAAACAGCGATTGGTAGCCCTTGTCCTCCCCCCGTTTGCGCGGAAGAAACATTGCCCGGATTTACAAGTTGAAATGAGAGGGTAAACTTATTATTTTCGCCCTTGTCCACCCCTAAGGCCATCACAAAGGCTAAGTCAGTGAGTTCCTTTTGATTCCAACAAGCACTAAGAATGGGTAAAATCATAACGACAATGGATAGGACCATCAAGACTTTCTTCATTATTTGTCACCCTTTGTTTCCTGGATGTCATTAGGTTTCGGCGGATCCGGTTTTTGATTTTCTCCTGTCCTAACAATATTCCCTTTACTCATAAATGGAGGTCTTTTCTTAAATGCCCAAATTGGAAAACGAACAAACACATCTTGTTGATTATTGATGTTAAATGGGGCTAATGGCATCATATAAGGCACCCCAAACGAACGTAACGAGCATAAATGAATAGTAATAAAAATAAGCCCGAGCATCATTCCATAAAACCCCAAAATAGTCGCTAATCCCATTAAGGCGAAGCGGAGAAGTCTAGCTGCAATCGCCATCGCAAAAATTGGCGTTGAAAAATTAGCAATCGCCGTAATCGAAACTACGATTACCATTATTGGGGAAACAAAGCCAGCCTGTACGGCAGCCTGCCCAATAACAAGCGCACCAACAATGGAAACGGCTTGGCCGACAGCCCTTGGCAATCTTAGCCCAGCCTCCCGGAGGATTTCAAAGGTAACTTCCATGATTAATGCCTCCACAAATGCGGGAAACGGGACATTCTCCCGTTGAGCGGCAATCGCAATTGCCATTGACGTCGGTATCATTTCTTGATGGAAGGTGGTTGCCGCAATATAGGTGGCCGGCCCCATCAGGGCTATTAAAAAAGCCAATATTCTTAAAATTCGAATCCCTGTTGAAATATCAAATCGTGAATAATAATCATCAGGTGCCTGAAAAAATTGAATAAAAATAGCTGGTGCCGTTACAACAAAGGGTGTCCCATCAACAATAATGGCCACTCTTCCTTCAAGTAATTGTGAGGTTACAACATCAGGTCTTTCAGTATGATAGGTAGTAGGAAATGTGGTCCACGTCTGATCTTCAATTAATTGTTCAATATAGCCTGAGCCAATAATCGAATCCATATCAATTCGCCCTAGTCTTTCTTTAATCTCCTTCACAATCTTTTCATTAGCAATTCCTTTAATATACATAATGCCAACATCCGTTTGAGAAACCCTTCCTATTTTGAACGATTCTAACCAAAGATTAGGACTTTTTATCCTGCGCCGGATTAAGGCGGTATTAGTTCTAAGCGTTTCTGTAAAAGAATCCTTCGGCCCTCTGATGGAAAGTTGGGTAGTCGGCTCCGAAATGGAACGTTTTTCCCATCCCTTCGTCTCTCCACTGATTGCCTTCGTGCACCCATCTAAAAAAATAATCGTATTCCCAGACAGTAATGAATCATAGACTTTATTCCAATCAGCAATGGACTCAACACTCCCTAATGCCACGGCTTGATCGAGTACGTATTGAAAAATATCGATGCGTTCTGGAATGATTTCCTTCTCCATGAATGGTTCTAATAAGAAATCACTAACAACTTTGTTATCTGCTAATCCATCTACATACACTAAAGCACCTTTATGGATGCTCACTTTAAAGTCTCGACAGACGATATCCGCGCTATCTCCAAATTCTTCTTTGATTCGCCTAATATTTTCTTTATACTCTCTAAGGATCGGTAAATCCTCTGGCTTAAGTGGATCTTGTTTTTGCCTATAATTATCATTCTTTCGCTGTTTTTTCTTCTTTTTCATGATACTTGACAATATCGACACAAGCTTCCACCCCACTTCCAAGTATTACTATTGGCTATTTTACCCAAGGTGTTCAGGAATATCCATTTACGCAATATTCTTCTTGTTAATAGCGTATAAGGTATCTACTTTCTCAAAATACTATCAATAATGTGGATAGAAGGTGAATTGTTTGAAACTATTCTTCGTAACTCTATTAATTGCTGGAGGATTATCATCCCTAATTATTTGGTTAGATATTCTAATGGGCACCAACCCTAATGGCATTGTTTGGAAGGCTCTCAACCCTTTCCGAGTAATGGAACCAGCCGAATATATCATTGTCTTTTTATTTAGCTTATTCTTTATTTTTAAATCCCTGGCATCTTACATTAAAAAGAAACGCCAGAGTCAAACCCCCTCTAATTAATCTCCAAGCGAAACGATCAAATGAAAAGAGCTCCCATTGTCATTGGGAGCTCTCAGACTGTAGACAAACTCGAAAATTTTCGAGTTTGTCTACA